>NC_007614.1:318424-636848 GCF_000196355.1 Nitrosospira multiformis ATCC 25196 | reverse complement strand
GCGGCATGAACTGCAAGCCCATTACAGGTGAAATCACTTATGGCCTGGAGCGGCTGGCAATGTACTTGCAAGGCGTGGACAACGTTTTTGACCTTACCTGGACAAAGGGGCTTTCCTATCGCGATGTCTATCATCAGAACGAGGTCGAGCAATCCTTCTATAATTTCGGGCACAGTGACCTGGATTTCCTGTTCCAAGCCTTTGCAAGCCATGAGGCACAAGCCCGCCATCTGGTGGAGCAGGGACTCCCTTTGCCGGCTTATGAGCAAGTGCTGAAAGCTGCACACACTTTCAATCTTCTCGATGCGCGCGGCGCGATCTCGGTCACGGAGCGCGCCGCCTATATCGGGCGCATCCGGGAACTCGCACGCAGCGTGGCGCACGCCTATTACGAAAGCCGCAAGCGCCTGGGCTTTCCCCTGGCGCCGGTGGAATGGACGCAGGAATTGCTGGAGAAAGCCGCTTGACTGAGGCAACGCAAGCAACCCAAGGTTTGGCAACCCGAAATCTTCTGGTTGAACTGCTGGTAGAGGAACTGCCCCCCAAGTCGCTGAAGAAACTGGGTGAAAGTTTCGCGCAGGGAATAGCCGCGGGTCTGAAAAGACAGGGCTTGGCGCGGGAAGATGCGGCCGCCACCCCTTTTGCCTCTCCGCGACGCCTTGCCGTACATCTCACATGTGTAGCAGCACAGGCGCCGGACACATCCTCCCTGAAAAAACTGATGCCGGTAGCAGTGGGTCTGGATGAAAATGGCCAGCCCACCCCTGCCCTGCTCAAGAAGCTGCGCAGTCTTTGCGGCGATGCTGATCCTGTCCCATTCCTCTCTCAGCTCAAACGCGCCCACGATGGAAAAACAGAAACGCTGTTTCTGGACAGCGTAGTGAAGGGAGCGACGCTGGCGGAAGGCCTCCAGACAGCGCTGGCCGGAACGCTGGAGAAATTGCCTATTGCCAGAATGATGACATATCAACTCGCGGACGGCTGGAATACCATCAATTTCGTCCGCCCGGCGCATGCGCTCGTTGCCCTGCATGGGAAAGAAGTCGTGGATGTATCCATATTGGGCCTGACAGCGGGGCGTGAAACGCAAGGACACCGTTTCGAAGCGATGACGAGTCCCCTGATCGTGAAAGATGCGGACAGTTACGAGCATCAGTTACAAGAAGAAGGGGCGGTGATTGCAAGCTTCTCCCATCGTCGCGCGGAAATCGAGCGCCAGTTGCTGGCCGCCGCCCGCAAAGAAGATCTCAAATTGACCCGGTATGATGCCCTGCTGGATGAAGTTGCCGCGCTGGTGGAACGTCCCAGGGTACTGACGGGTGAATTTGAAACGGGATTCCTGGATGTGCCCCAGGAGTGCCTGATTCTGACGATGCAGGCCAATCAGAAGTATTTCCCTCTGCTCGATGCGCGCGGCCAACTCTCGCACCGGTTCCTGATCGTATCCAATATCCGCCCGGTGGATGCGCGCTCAGTGATTGCGGGGAACGAACGCGTACTGCGCTCGCGCCTGGCGGACGCAAAATTCTTTTTCGACCAGGATCGCAGGAAGACACTGGCCTCGCGAGTGGAAGGCCTGCAGCGGGTGGTATACCACAACAAGCTGGGTACGCAGGCGGAACGGGTGGAAAGGATCTGGGCCATTGCACAAACCATCGGCTTACAGCTTGGCGGCAATGAACTCGCAGCCAGGGCGGGCGAAGCAGCCATGCTCGCCAAAGCGGATCTGCTCACCGACATGGTTGGCGAGTTCCCGGAGTTGCAGGGCATCATGGGACGCTATTATGCAAAGCATGACGGCGTGGCAGAAGAGGTCGCCGACGCGATCGAAGACCACTACAAGCCGCGCTTTGCAGGGGATGAATTACCGCGCAATGCGGTTGGCGTATGCGTTGCGCTCGCCGACAAGCTCGAAACACTGGTCGGCCTGTTCGGCATTGGCCAGATACCCACTGGAGACAAAGATCCCTTCGCGTTGCGCCGTCACGCGCTGGGTGTAATCCGCATATTGATCGAAAAGGAAGTGCCTCTGGCGCTGAACATCCTGCTCGAGCAGACGGCGGACATTTTTGGACAAAGAATCAAAGGCTCAGCTGAAACCATAGCTAAAACCGCCACTGAAACTTTAGAGGGTTTCATTTACGAACGGCTGAAGCACTATTTCAGTGCCGAAGCCATCGAGGGGCAGATAACGGGCTTTGGCAGATCCCCTAACGAGGACCGGTCAACTTTTTCCCCGCAGCAGATCGACGCGGTACTCGCCCTGCGCCCCCAGTTGCTGAATGATGTCAAAAAACGCCTGCTCGCCGTGCGTGCTTTCGCCGCCCTGCCGGAAGCCGAAAGTCTTGCAGCGACCAATAAGCGGGTGGGCAACATTCTCAGAAAAGCGGAAGTCGACGCAGGCGGGGAAATCGACACCGACTTGTTGCAGACCCCTGCGGAACAGGCGCTGCACCAGGCATTAGACCGTATAATACCGGAAGCCGATGCAGCCTTTGCTGCCGGCGACTATACCGCTTCGCTGCAGGCGCTGGCTGCACTGAAAGTTCCGGTGGACCAGTTTTTCGATACAGTAATGGTGAATACGGAGGATGCTGCGCTGCGCCATAACCGCCTGGCCCTGCTTGCGCAAATGCAGAAGATAATGAACCGGATTGCGGATATTTCCCGGCTGGCGCTCTGATACCGGCAACCGATCATGAAACTCGTCATTCTCGACCGGGACGGCGTCATCAATTACGACAGTGCCGCCTTTATCAAGACGCCGGACGAATGGAAGCCGATTCCCCGCAGTCTTGAAGCAATCGCGCACCTTACGCAGGCGGGCTATCGGGTGGTGGTCGCCACCAACCAGTCGGGCATTGGCAGAGGTTTGCTGGACATGGTGTCATTCAATGCCATCAATGACAAGATGTGCAAAGCCGCGGTCCAGGCAGGAGGACGCATCGATGCGATATTTTTCTGCCCCCATGCCCACACCGACAACTGCGATTGCCGCAAGCCCGCTACGGGGATGTTCAAGGAAATTTCAGAACGTTTCGGGCTGGACTTGAAAGGTGTGCCTGCGATCGGCGATTCCCTGCGTGATTTGCAGTGCGCAGCTGCCGTCGGCGCGCTTCCCGTCCTGGTGCTGACCGGCAAAGGAAAAAAGACCGAAGCCGAGGATGACCTGCCCGAAAACACAAAAATATTCGCCGATCTCTCGGCGGCGGTCAATGCCCTGACGCAATGAACTGGATTCCGGTCGTGCTGCGCTCGACGCTCTACGCGCTGCTGCAGCTCATCATCACCCCTTTCTACTTCCTGATCGTCTTTGCCGCCTTCCCACTTTCGCGCCTCAACCGCTATCGCATCACCTCCGGCTGGGCGCACCTGATGCTGTTTCTGCTGACAGCAGTCTGCGGCATCCGCTATCGCGTCCTGGGAAAGGAAAATATTCTCCCTACACCGAGCATCATTCTGTCGAAGCACCAATCGGCATGGGAAACGATCGCCTTCCAGCAGATCTTTCCTCCGCAAGTGTGGGTGCTGAAAAAAGAGTTGCTGCTGGTCCCGTTTTTCGGCTGGGGACTGGCGATGACCAACCCCATCGCGATTGATCGCAGTTCGAGAAAAGCGGCGCTGAAACAGATCGTCGAGCAGGGAAAAGACCGGCTCAGGCAGGGATTCTGCATCGTCATTTTTCCGGAAGGCACCCGCATCGCCCCCGGCAAAAGGGGCAAATACGGCATTGGCGGCGCCTGGCTCGGCACCCATACCGGCGCACCGGTCATACCGGTGGCGCACAATGCGGGCCGCTTCTGGGGCAAGAACGCCTTCATCAAGCGTCCCGGCACGATCACGGTCAGTATCGGCGCGCCCATCGACCCCAGCGACATGGAACCGGGCGAACTCAATGCAAAAGTGGAAGCCTGGATAGAAGCAGAGGTGGCACGGATCGATAACCTGCATCCGGACGAAAACCCCAATCCGGACCAAACGCAAGAGGAACCCCGGCGTGAAGAAGATTGCCTTCCAAAGGACGAAAACGAGCAAACTCGCGGCAAACGAACTGCGCCATATAAACCTGAACGGCAGTGAAGTCCCCTACACGCTCATGCGTTGCAGGCGCAAGACCATCGGCATGAGAGTGAGCAGCGAAGGCTTGACCGTGCGCATCCCGATGCGGGAATCGTTGAGCTGGGTCGAATCCGTACTGCAAAAAAGAGCCGACTGGATCGTCACCAAGCTCGACGAATGGAAGAACAGGAAGCCCACCCGCCCCGCATGGGAAGAAGGCGCCATCTTTCCCCTGCTCGGAGAACCCTGGCAGGTGACGGTTACCGCCGCCGGCGCGGTACAGATGATGCAGGCAAGCGAGAACGCCAGAAGCAAGGATGAGCAGCCGGGCTTATCCCTGTCCGCCGGAGTTGCTGCCGAGCAGATCGAAAGCGCCGTGATGAAGTGGTATCGCCAACACGCGTTGACCTGCTTTACCGAACGCATCGCCCTTTACGCAAATAAACTTGGCGTGGCCCTGCCGCAATTGCGCCTCTCCAGTGCGCGCACGCTCTGGGGCAGTTGCAACTCACGCGGCATCATCCGCCTCAACTGGCGCCTGGTCCAGAAGCCGCTCGATCTGGTGGACTACGTGGTCGCGCATGAGCTCTCCCACCTCATCGAAATGAACCATTCGAAGGCGTTCTGGGAGACAGTAGGCAGCGTGTACCCAGGTTATGCGACGGCGAGGAAAAGACTGAAAGAGATCGGGTGATATTGATCTCAGATGGTACTGGAATGGTAATTGCCGAGCAGTAAGTACATGGGTTTTCCCCCGATTTCACGGACACATCTAAAAAGGCTGATAATGAGTCAGGAGGTGTGTCATGGCAACGCGAAGGAAATATGCAGCGGAGTTCAAGCAGGAAGCGGTACAACTAGTTCGGTCTGGCAATGTGCCGGCAAGCCGGATCGCGCGTGATCTGGGGATTGATCCCAATATGCTGAGCCGGTGGTGCCGGGAAATGGGCTCGGTCGGTAATAAAGCCTTTCAGGGTCAGGGCAGGCCCCGTGATGAGGAGATGGCTGCGCTCAAACGTGAGCTGATCCAAGTTAGGAAGGAGCGTGATTTTTTAAAAGAAGCGGCGGCGTTATTCGCGAAAGCGTCGAAATGAGATATCGCATGATCGAACGCTGCCGCGATGCCTTCCCCATTCGCCTGATGTGTCGTTGTCTGCATGTATCAACCAGCGGCTACTATGATTGGCGAGATCGCCCCTTGAGTCAGAGAGCGCATGATGACCGGCGTTTGCTGGAGCGCATCAGGAAGATTCATGATGGCAGCGATGGGGTGATGGGCAGTCCTCGAGTCTGGAAGGAGTTGCGTTATGAAGGCGAGGCGTGTGGGTTGAACCGCATAGCACGGCTGATGCGCCAGCAGAGGTTGTATGGCATCCCGCAGCGTAAACGCTGGCACAAGAAGGTCTGTGGCCTTCGACCGGAGAATGTGCACAATCACTTGCAGCGGGACTTTACAGCAAGTGAGCCCAACAGCCGGTGGGTGACGGACATAACCTATGTGCGCACTCAGGAAAGCTGGCTTTATCTGTGCGTGGTCGTGGACCTGTACTCGGGCATCGTGGTCGGCTGGTCAATGAGCCACTGCCAGGATCCGCAACTGGTGCTGCAGGCCGTACTCATGGCGCTTTGGCAGCGTGAGGCAAAAACTCCCGTCATCCTGCACTCAGATCGCGGCTGTCAGTTTACCAGTGACGAGTATCAACGCTTCCTGCAAGGACACAATCTGATTTGCAGCATGAGCGCTGTCGGTAGTTGTGCCGACAACGCGCCAGCAGAGAGCTTCTTTGGCTTGCTCAAGCGGGAGCGAGTATATCGTCGCCAGTATCGAACCCGGGCTGAGGCGCGCACAGATATCTTCGACTATATCGAGCGATTCCATAATCCGCGAAAACGGCGACAGCTGGAAATGCGTCAGAAGCAGGATTTAGGCTTAACCAAACCGTCCGGAGAAATGGGGTAAAACCCCATGGAGGTGTCTCTGCATTAGATATTTTCTCGATAAGCTGGTTAAAGGTTTACACGTCTGAGGCTTCTTGAATGCCTTCTAAAGTATCCTAATGCCCCATCTGGAAGATTGAATCAAGAATTTAAACTACTTTTATCTCAGACATGGCTAGCTCAAAGCGGATTAGAAATCCAAAAAAGATAAGAAATAAGCAATCAGCTAGACAAGACAGAATTATTGGCGAGATCGCGAGTGCTATCCGTATGCGAGGGCATTTAGAAATCGCAAAGCTAAAAATACAAACATCTGTAGATGAGCTCTTCACCTTCTTTCCAAGAATTTTTCGCCAAAAAAACGCTCTAGATTTCGTTCACGGTCCCGCGTTTCCAGTTAAACCCTCAGAGCTATTTTCTAAGCCAGCGCTATATCAACCCGCTGGGCCGTTTAACGAGCTTATTTGGGGCGTTTGCCGCTGCCTTCAATTTAGTGAGGAATTGAAAGACTTCACACATCTCCGCGAAGAATATGAGCGCTCCCTTCTCCGAAACTCAAAGAGCAAATGCAATGAAATTCTTAATGTTATTGAGAGAAAATTTGGATGTTCAATCTGGCTCATACAAAACAAGATTGCTGCGGCACAATTCTGGGAGGGTATTGAAGAAGCCAGGAAACTAGGGCAGCTGTATGAGGACGAGTGCAAGGACCATCAGCTGATGCCTTGGATTATACGTTTTATTGGAAAACGAATTGAAGCAACGGGACTTAAAGGTTATCTAAAGACCGAGCTGTTAAGGATGTTTGGGGACTACAGCAATCCAATACTTCAAAGCTATTTGAGAGCGAAACTATTTGAGCTATCTCATATACATACTGATGATGTACCTGCCACTCTATACGTGGAAGCCCAGTCCTGTGTTATCGATCACTACGAAACCTTGGTATTTATCCTTCAATCAGCGGCTCGAACTCGAGCAATTTCAACCGGAATGATACCGGTAATTGAAAAGCCACTAGTCGCTATCTTTAGAAGGACGCAGGACATTCGTCTGGCAGGCGTACTTAGGGGGCTAGATATCGTGCCTAGTACTGTTACTGTCTATAACAAGCAAAGGGCAGAGTTAATAGAATTATATACAAAAGGCGAATACCCACTCATGGCGCAAAATTCGGAGACATATCTACGTGACTTCCCGGAGGATATGTCCATACAAGTTATGAGATTGAAGGCCTGCTTGCAAGCTGGGATTTCCTACCCCGACCAACAAGGAGTTCTTAAGGAAGCATTTAGAAGCTTACACGAGGTGCTCAGTCTATCTACGAATACCTACTCCGCGGCCTTTGCACTCATTACTTTATCCGAACGCTTCTATGGACACTCTTGGGTTCACTATCTTGAGGCTGTAACTCGATATGAACTACGTCCGGAACAAGCTGCATTCCCACCCGATCCACTTAGGGATATCTTTATAAGGGAACCTCACGTAACGCCTTTTAGTGCTGTGGCGGCAAATGGTCAAGCCAAAATTAAAATTCTTAACGATGAGCAGTTAAAAATATTATTTCCCTATACGCGCGCCGTGTATGACCTGGTAAGTAGCGGGCAGATCGACGAACCCCTGCCGATAAGCGAGATAAGAAAGCAGAAATACCTAGCGGTTTATCATCTGGCTTTTGGTAGCCCCATACGAGCTGCAGAACATTTCCAGTGGTTAATTGTGAACACAACCGGCGTCGAAAATATTCGAGCCCGAGGGGGAGCGGCACTTGCACTCTTGAAATTAGATCGCATCTCAGAAGCAGTCGATACAACGGTTGCAGCATATATTGAGAATCAGAATGTGCCGACCTTATTGCCTATCAAACAGGTTGCTGATGCACTCAAAGAACCCGCAGATTGGCCAAGATCAATATCGACATCATTATTGTTCCAACTCTACACGTTGTACTGCGGACCGGAAAAGATTGCGCAGTTACGATATTCGTTTGAACTATTCCAAGTAAATAATCGGATAAATGAACCATCAGACCTTGCGGAAAGAATCGAAGAGTTCGGGAAGCCTTTTGTTATAGCCTATCTCAGAAACATTTGGACACCAGAAATTATGAGACATACTATTCTTTATTCTGGAACAAGAGAGATTGAAGAGGCTCGAATTAAAGTTTGCCGCATACTTGCCGAATTAGATCCGGAAGGTGAGGTAGTTTACTTCGATGAAATCAAAGAGCGTGTAAAACAGCAGGAAATAGCGAAGGGGACTAGGCTCATTGAGCAGAGCAAAGTTTATGTAGAAATCGAAGCAATAAAAAAATCACTGAAGACGAAACTTGAAGATTCATACATTCGTTATAAAAGCTCATCTCAAACGTCAGTATTAAAACCAGAACAATCATTTGCTAAAAATTTCATCACTAATTTAGGTGCGGTTTTCGCCAAGGAGAACTCGATCTCCGTCCCTTTAGCCCTATCGAAGATACAAACACTTAATCTCAATCTCGATATGGGCTCCGAGTCCGACGTACAATTCGAAGCCCTATTTTCGGAAGTCACAAATGAATTTTTACGTGGGGACCATGGGCTTAACGCATACCTCAGCACTACAATTAGACACGGAACATTAAGTAATACTCTCCGTAAACCAGTTGCAGATGAGCGACTCATAACCTCACGGGAAGAAGGGAGCAAATCCTATATACGTAACCAATATTGGGGTCACGGAGAGAAGGGCTATAGTGAATATCAGGCTGAGTGGCAGCTAATTTTAGATGCACTAGATACTTTCTCAAGCGAGTTCGATAGTGTTATTGAGTATCTTAAAGATGAACTTATTCAGATCAGAATAGTTCACGAACTCAAGGATTCGGGCGAGAACAAGAACGCGCTATTTGTTTATCGCTCATCGCAATGGGAAAGAAAATTCGTCCAAGAGCAGGATAAAGCTTTTACAAATATGGATGAATTCGTAAATTATTACGTAGACATTCTCTGGGAAAAAACTGATCTAAATTTGCGTAATGTTCAATACGTGTTAGATACGGACATACGAGCCCGCCTGATGGAGCCTTTCGTTAAATTAACAAATCATCTAAATCGTGTCCCTGCCCCAGGTATTAACGACTTATTAAACGCTGTAGGAAGAGCAAAAACGAACGTTCAAAATCAGCTAGGTCTAGTTATTTCTTGGTTTAAAAGGAGCGAAGTATATGACCGACAGGACTGTGCTGCCGATTTTCCCTTTCACATTGCCCTCAATATGGTAAAAAACACCATGTTCAACGCAACTGGTTGGAATGGTGCCTCAGTCTCTCTCTCACGAGACACCCCTTTAATGCCAGGTCGCACTTTGGACGGAATGGTGTATGTATTTCATGTTCTTCTTGAAAACGCTGTGCTGAGGTCGGGATTGGAGATGGATGAATTGACTGTAAAAGCAGAGCTTTCTTTTTCTAATGGCGTTTTCAATGCGAGAATATCTAATAATCTCGCTCCTGCGAAAGTTACTCAGGCGGAACGCGACAAACTCAGCAAGCTCCGTGATTCGCTTAGAAGTGATGAGTCTCCACGCCGTGCCCAGCGTGAAGGCCGAAGTGGTTTACATAAGATATGGCGTACGATTAATTCACCGATATACAAAGAGCCGAAGCTTGATTTCTATCACTTGGAAGACTCATTTGTAGTCGAGGTGAATTTCAAACTTGAGAAGAAAGACCATGAATATCTTGGTCATTGAAGATGATGAAGATAAGTCAAAGAAAATCGAAGAATTTATTTCTTTGGAATTTCCGGCCGCGAATGTGCAACTCGCTAAATCTTTAAATAGTGGACTTAAAGCTCTAATTGCCGGAAGTGAAGTACTGGATATTGTGTTGGTTGATATGAGCATGCCTACATATGACATATCACAACAGGAACCAAGTGGAGGAGCTCCCGAAAGTTTTGCTGGTAGAGAATTGCTGGCGCAAATGCGCCTTCGCTCCATAAACGTACCTACGATTGTCGTAACGATGTTTGACTCATTTGGAGAAACCCCAAAGCGAGTATCACTTGAGCAACTAATAGCCGATCTCAAAAGCCGCTATTCGCCTCCATTCAAGGGTTTTGTTTATTACAACTCAGCTCAAGAGGGCTGGAGGAGCGCCCTAAAGCAATTAATTGCTGAAAGCAACGCGCTGGCTAGAAAATGAAAATATTGATTGTCGACGACGAATATAGAAAGGTAGAAGAAATATTTAATGTGCTAGCTGATGCAGGGATAAGTTGTGCTGGAGTCAAACATGAAACTACAGCGCAGGCCGCGCGGATTCTTCTGAGAAGGCAAGATTACGACCTACTGATAATAGATCTTCATTTACCGGCGGCAATAGGAGGGAAACCTGATAATGAAGGGGGTATAACGTTTTTGGACATGATCAGGCTTGACGAAAAGGTCAAACTGCCTGCAAGTGTCCTTTTCATTACTGGAAGAGAAGAACTCATAGAATCAGCATATACAAAAGTAATTGAGAGAGGTGCTATCCTTTGTCAGTACCATTCTGATTCCGATGAATGGAAGAAAATACTGATCGGACGTGCAAAGTACGATTCGCAACGATTAGCACGTGATGAACAGGTAGATGTAGTCATTGTAACCGCCCTAAGAAATCCAGAATTAGACGCAGTTCTCAATCTGCCTTATCAATGGATTCAGAAGCGTATTAAAGACGACCCTCTTACTTACCATTATGGAAAAATACCCAGAATAGATAGCAACATTTCGGTAGTAGCTGTCAGCCCCAACAGGAAGGGTATGCCTTCATCCGCTGCGGTTGCCTCTAAGTTGGCCTTGATGTTTAAGCCTAAGATTTTGTTAATGGTAGGAATTTGTGCCGGGATTCGAGATAAATGCAGTCTCGGGGATATTATCGTTGCCGACCCTACTTGGGATTGGGGTAGTGGGAAGCACGGACTGGATTCGAATGGATCACCTGTATTTCACGCAGCCCCTCGTCAGGTACCACTTAACAGTGCATTGAGTCAGGTGGCTTCTGATCTCGCAAACGACGAATCCGTTATGAATGGTATCCGAAAAGGATGGTCGGAAGAAGTGCCAGGAGGCAAGCTAAAGGTTCATATTGGCCCCATGGCGTCCGGTGCAAGTGTGATTGCTGATGATAGATCCGCAAGATTAATTGCAATTCAACAGCACCGAGAGTTGATAGCAATTGAGATGGAGGCATACGCTGTTATGGCAGCTGCTGAATATACTTCAATTCCAAATCTGACAGCTATGATCATTAAATCCGTTTGTGACTTCGCAGACGCTGAAAAAAATGATACTTGGCAGAAGTATGCTTCATACACGAGCGCTGCTTTTGCTGATCAATTATTCCGAAATTCTAATATTAGTGTATGAGTTGATTTCGGGATTTGTTTCAAGTTTTTTGTTGTCTCGTTATTGATTAGGTGTGGCTACTTATACTTAAGGTCTGAACTGATGAAGTTGCGCCGTTTTTACTTCTGAATAAAGCGTTCAGCGAAGGGTTGTTGAGAAAACAGAGAGACCTCTTATCCCCCATGTTAGTATTCCAGCTCCATTTTTCCCATATCGTCTCATGCGCGCGCTCTCGTCTGCCGTCCTAATAGCCCTGCTGCTCAACGCATGCGGCCTCAAGGGGCCCCTCTACCTTCCGCAGGAGCCGGCTCCGGCGCAGCCACAAAAAATTCCCGATACAGAGAAAAAGAAGTGAGCGGTTTTCCTTCCTTCAGTTACCGCAATGGGCATTTGTGGGCAGAGTCGGTGCAACTGGAGCGCATCGCGCTTGAATTCGGCACGCCCTGCTATGCCTATTCGCGCGCGGCGCTGACTACAGCCTACTGTGAATTCGACGATGCCTTCGCAGGACGCGATCATCTGGTCTGTTACGCCGTCAAGGCGAATTCCAACCTTGGCATTCTCAATCTGCTCGCCCGCCTGGGTAGCGGCTTCGACATCGTCTCCGGGGGAGAACTTCAGCGGGTATTGAAGGCGGGGGGCGATCCACAGAAAATCGTTTTTTCGGGTGTGGGCAAGCAGCCTGCGGAAATGAAAGCGGCGCTCGAAGCGGGCATACTGTGCTTCAACGTGGAATCGGAAGCGGAGTTGCATGGGCTGAACCGCGTGGCCGGAGAAATGGGCAAGGTTGCGCCGGTGAGCCTGCGGGTGAACCCGGATGTGGATGCGAAAACGCACCCATATATTTCCACCGGACTCAAGGAAAACAAGTTCGGCATTCCTTTCGATGAGGCGGAGGCGCTTTATGCTTCTGCGCAGGCGCTTGGCAATGTACGGGTGGCCGGTCTCGATTGCCATATCGGCTCGCAATTGACCGAACTGGCGCCTTTCATCGAAACCTGCAAGAAGATGCTGGGGCTGCTCGACCGGCTGGAGGCGCAAGGGTTGGAGATCGAGCACCTCGATCTGGGCGGCGGCCTGGGGATACGTTATGCCGGGGAAAATCCCCCCTCGGCACGGGAATATGTCGAGGCGTTACGCAGCGTGGTGGGCAACCGCAGGCAGAAAATCCTGATCGAACCGGGAAGATCGCTGGTGGGCAATGCGGGTGTACTGCTTACAACCGTCGAGTATCTCAAGCCTACGCCGCATCGCGATTTCGCCATTGTCGATGCAGCCATGAACGACCTGATGCGCCCGGCCTTATATAAGGCTTACCATGAAATCCTTCCGGTGGTTGCGCGCAACGAAATGGATGCAAAAACCTATCAGGTTGTCGGTCCGGTATGCGAAACCGGCGATTTTCTTGGGCATGACCGCCACCTGGCGCTGGCGCAGGGTGATCTGCTCGCTGTCATGTCGGCCGGCGCTTATGGCATGAGCATGAGCTCTAATTACAATGCGCGTCCACGCGCCGCCGAGGTGATGATCGATGGCGACCGCATTCATCTCATTCGCGAGCGGGAATCGGTCGAGCAATTGATGGCAGGCGAGAAAATCCTCCCATAGCCTCGTATGAGGTTATAGCAGGGGCTATAGCAGAAAAAGGGTTGCGAGTCCCAGGAAGATAAAAAAACCTCCGCTGTCGGTCACCGCGGTTATCATCACGCTGGAGCCCGCGGCAGGGTCGCGCCCCAGGCTGTGCAGGGTCAGCGGTATGAGCACGCCCATGAGCGCGGCCAGCAACAGGTTGAGCATCATGGCCAGCATCATCACCAGGCTGAGCGAAATATTGCGGTAAATGATATAGGCAAACCCGCCGACTACCGCGCCCCACACCACGCCGTTTACGGCGCTCACGCCGATTTCCTTGCTGATCAGCATGCGGGCGTTCCCGCCATTCAGTTGTCCCAAAGCGAGCGCCCGCACGATCATGGTGATGGTCTGATTGCCGGAGTTTCCCCCTATTCCGGCAATGATCGGCATGAGCGCGGCCAGGGCAACGAGTTTTTCGATCGAATCTTCAAACAGACCGATCACCCGCGAGGCGACGAACGCGGTGACGAGATTGATGGCCAGCCAGGTCCAGCGGTTCTTGAGGCTCTTCCAGATGGGCGCGAACAGGTCTTCTTCCTGACTCAAGCCGCCTACGCTCAGGGCTTCGCTGGCTGATTCCTCGCGGATGAAGTCCATCACGGCATCGATCGTGACGCGTCCCACCAGTTTTCCTTCCGCATTGACCACCGCGGCGGTAACGAGGTCGTAGCGCTCGAATGCCTGCGCTGCCTGTTGCGCCCTTTCGTCAGGATAGAACACGATGGTTTCCTTGCTCATGACCGAACTTACCAGCGCGGCCGGGTCGCTTACCAGCAGGCGGTTCAAGGGGAGCACGCCCTTGAAATACTCGTTCCGGTCCACCACGAACAAAAGGTCGGTCTGGTCCGGCAACTCGTTCAGGCGGCGCAGGTAGCGAAGGACCACTTCCAGCGTTACATCCTCACGAATGGTGACCACATCGAAATCCATGAGCGCTCCCACCGCGTCTTCCGGATAGGACATGGCCGCCCGCAGCTTCTCGCGCTCTTCCATGGGGAGCGACTGGAATACATCTTCGAGAACATCCCGGGGAAGATCAGGCGCGATGTCCGCGATTTCATCGGCATCGAGCTGCTCTGCCGCAGCGCGCATCTCACCGCGTTCCATCGAGGCGATCAGGGTTTCACGGACGGCGTCCGACACCTCCAGCAGGATTTCCCCGTCACGCTCCGCCTTGACCAGGTCCCAGATCAGCAGGCGGTCTTCGAGCGGCATTACCTCGAGAATGTGGGCGACGTCAGCGGGATGAAGCTCGTCAAGGAGCTTTTGCAATTCAGCCAGGCTTTGCCCGTGCAGCAGCCCATCCATGAGCCCCTGCTCGGGCAGGGGCTGCGGGGGCAGAAGCCCTTCCGCGAGCTTATGCTCGTACAGTAGCTGGATCACACGCTGCAAATGTTCTTGCAGGTTTTCTGTTTCCCTGAGGTTATTTGCCATTAGGGAGGTTCCTGGAACAGGTTTTGCCTGATCTGATTGTAGGGAAAAAAACGTCGAATATTATGACAAGGCGAGTGAAGACGCAAACCGGGCATAAAAGAAGCACGAGGAAACCGACCGGCAGCCGACAGCCGACGGGGAGGAGACTTCTCCCACAACGCGGCTCCGGGCTGACAGGACAGAGCGCAGCGGCCACCTCGACCTCTGCTATTTTATCTCAGGGAATGGAAGCCGACGCCATGCGGCCCAGAATCATGCGCGTTTTCTTCGACAGCCAGGGGGTATTCCGATTTTCGTCATAGAACCGGGGACTGGGAACCATGGCAGCGAGCCGGGCCGCCTGCTCCCTTGAAACAGAAGAAGCGGAAATACCATAATAATGACGAGCCGCGGCCTCGGCTCCAAACACCACATTGCCCCATTCGATCACATTCAGATAAATCTCCAGGATACGGCGTTTGGACATCACCTTCTCGAGCATCAGCGTGATGAATGCTTCCTGGAGTTTACGCCATGGGGTCTTGTCACCGGAAAGAAACAGGTTTTTTGCCAGTTGCTGGCTGATGGTGGAGCCGCCCATGATCAGCCTGCCTTTTTTCAGGTTTTTCTCGTACGCCTTCTGGATAGCGTCGAAATCGAATCCTTCATGCTCCAGAAATTTCGCATCCTCGGCTGCAATGATTGCCCGCTTGAGATGCGGAGAAATCTGTTCGTAAGGAATCCAGCGGGTACGCAGTGCAGCCTTCGTATTTTTTTCCCGCAGTGTTTCCAGCCGGGTTTGCATGAAAGCGCTGGAAGAAGGATTGAAATAGTTCCAGTAGACAATCTGACTGAAAATCCAGAATTGATAGACAAATATGACGGCAATGAAAAACAGGAATATCCGCCAGAACCAGCGCTTGAAAAACATTCTTATTATTCCCACTGTTGTTTCCAGGTCGCGCAGTTGCGCCACCCTCACCAGCGGATGACGCTATCGCTGCTCCGCCTATCAATCTACGGACTGCCGAGGCTTGACCTTAACATTCCGATGACCGGTTCCGTTTCCGGCCGTATCCCGCGCCAGAGAAAGAAGGATTCGGCCGCCTGTTCCACCAGCATGCCGATTCCATCGGCCAGCCGCGCTGCCCCCTGCTGCTGCGCGAATTGCAGAAAAGAAGTAAGTCCCTTGCCGTACATCATATCGTAGGCCAACGAAGCGCCGGCGAAAATACCTTTTGGCAGAGGCGGCAGGTCGCCCTGCAGGCTGGCGGAAGTGGCATTGATGACAAGGTCGAATTCCTGCCCGCGAAGATCCTCGTACGCTGCGGAAAGAACGTTCCCCGAGGATGCAAACAACCGCTGCAGATCATCCGCTTTTTGGGGGGTGCGATTGGCAATCACCAGCGCGGCAGGCTCATGCTCGAGCAAGGGCCTGATTACCCCCCGGGCTGCTCCACCCGCGCCCATGAGCAAAACGCGCCGGTCATCGAGCGCATAACCGAGATTGACGGCCACGTCCCGCACCAGCCCCGCGCCATCCGTGTTATCTCCCAGGATGTCATCTGCCCCGAATACAAGCGTGTTCACTGCGCCCGCGGCCTTTGCCCGCTCCGTGAGGCAGCTTGATAGCGTGTGGGCTTCCAGCTTGAATGGCACGGTTACGTTCGCCCCTTTGCCGCCACGCTGCCTGAAGGCAGCTACCGTTTCCACGAACCCATCCAATGGCGCAAGTATCGCTTCATAACGCACATCCTGTCCGCTTTGACGTGCAAACCCGGCATGAATCAGGGGCGACTTGCTATGAGCAACAGGATTACCGATGACGGCATAAAGATCACTCATGACCACTCATGATGTAAATCACGGAATCAGACTCCGATTGGAGCGACCGGGAGGAAGAAACGGGGAGACATGCCGTTGCGAGCAATACCTGCGCGCAAACCGGTACGCCCGCATGGTTACTCACTTGTCAGCTCATTGGCGCTGGTGAATACCCAGGAGCGGGTAATATGCAGAATATCGGTATCCCGGCTGAGCTCGGGAGGAAAAGGGGCGAAGCCGTTCTGCCCCGCCAGCTTCACGATACGGACGGCTGCCTGATCCAGAATTTTCTTTCCGGAAGAGCGGTTTATTTCAACCGATTCCAGGCTGCCATCGGAGCGGATGCCAACGGTAAGCTGTAAGCTGCCATACAGCTGTTCACGTTTTGCCGCTTCGGGATAATTCAGGTTCCCGATCCGCTCCACCTTGAGGCGCCAGTCTTCGGCGTAGCGGGCAAAACGATAGTCCCGGGTGCGGCTGCCGATAAACTTTCGTTTCAGCGGTTTTTGATAGGTTTCAAGACTCGCGTCCCCGCGGGCCGCCACGCGTGCGATTGCCAATCCGCGCTGAACCAGGTCCGCAGTATCAAAGATAGCGTTCTGGTCCTGCCCGGTTTTAATCTGAGGCTGAGCCGGAGCGAGCAGGGGATCAGGCTCATCAGCACTTTGATGGCTGTCATTCTCGGGGGCTGCCATCAATGGCGGTGTCCGAAGTTCGCGCGGTCCTGCTTCCTGGACAGCGGCAGCGGAATCGGCGATCGTCTCCCCGGGAATATTTGCTGTATCTTCCTGTTTCGGCAGGGGAAGACTGGGTTGGGCTGGATGCCGGCTGGCGTTGCCTTTTACAGCAGGACTCGCGCGCGCCACGCGCGGCAACGCTTCTTTCCTGTCCTCCGCGGCCGGAGGGAGAGCGGGCTCCCTATTCACCAGCATCACCTCCAGCGGCGCGCTCACTGCACGGATTTGCGGAAGAGGGAACTTGAAAGTGACGCCGGACAAAACCACGACATGGAGAATAACCGAGACCAGTATCGCAGTTTTCAGGCGCGATACTCTATTCAGCGGCGAGCTGTAGCTCGCGTCCGGCTTAAACTCGCGTAAGGTTGTGTTCAGGGTCGTTATTGTCGGACTGGCGCTCAAATCTGCCGAAGAATAATGAGACTGAAAAGCCGTAAACCATAACGGCCTGCTATGTTACAGGATAAATCTCAAGCTTGCAGTTTTCTCAGGAATTTTATACTGAAAGTAAGTTCCAGCAGATCGATATTCGAGATTTCAACCTCGACAGCCGTTTCCGACGGCAGCTCCGGCAACGACGCGACACGCGCTACAAGCGGCAGGCGATCGAGCTTCACCAGGTTTTCCTTCAGTACCTGCGCGCCTGTTACCTGAACATTTTCCTGCAATAACCAGCGCAAGCACCAGTAGCGTTCCATCGAGCGTTGAAAATCGCCGTACACCTCATAAGTGGACTCGAAATTCCGCATGAACATGTGCAGGCTCTCGCTCTCCCTCGTATAAGGAGGTTCTTCTCCTCGCAGCAACCCAACCAGTTGCCGCTGATTGATGAAATCCACGTAGCGGCGCATAGGCGAACTGATCCAGGCATACTGGGAAACCCCGAGACTCTGATGCGGCGCCGGTGACGTGCTCATTCTGACCTTGCCATTGCCCTGACTGCGATAGATGCCGGCCACTCCGCTATCCGCAAGCAGCCGGCCCCATTCCGCATTCACGTAAATCATCAACTCAGACACTACCTTATCGATGGGCGAGCCCCGGCGGCGCTCGGTAATCACGATATGGTCGCCATGAAGATTGAAGTTGTAATCGATGCGTTCGTTATTGCTGTCGTTGGTCTTGCCCCGGAGCGCTTCCATCTTCCGGGCAAAATTCCATAATGCGGTCAGTTCCCTGCCGAAGGGATGATTGATGTTTCCTCCAGCCAGGGTAGATTCATTGAATTGCTCCTCCAACGTGTCGTGGCGGAGGTTGGCTGCAACCTTTACTTGCTCGACGCGGGTGGTGGTGGCAGTCACCGTGAAATCATCGGCCACGTCCAGATACATCGAAACAGCGGGACGCAATTGTTTTTCGCTCAACGTGTACTGCTGTATCACAGGTTCGGGCAACATGGTGATCTTGTTGCCCGGAATATATACGGTTGAGACACGCTGCTCCGCCACCTTGTCCAGAGGCGAACCTGGCGCAATGCCCAAGGTGGGTACGGCAATGTGAATGCCGATGCGGAAACTTCCCAGGGTCAGCGGCGTAACGGAAAAGGCATCGTCAATTTCAGTGGTGGTGACATCATCGATGCTGAAAGCAGTCACATCCGCTACCGGCAGATCGGGCAGAACCGCCAATTGGTCAGCGCCCAGGTCATCGAAATCGGTACCCTCGGGAAAATGCTCCAGCAGGAAACGGTTGAGATGATAGTCATGCGTGGAAGGAATCGCCCCGCACTTTTGCAGTAACTGGGAAACGCTCAGTTTCATCGCGGCACAAACGGCATCCAGCGCTTTCCACTCGACGGAATTTTTTTCCGGACGATAGAGCAGATTGAACAGTGACGGCTTGAATTCTTCCGGGAGAACGAATTCGCTCAGCGATTGCATGTAACGGGCCTGCTGTTCCGCCTGACGGCGCTTTTTCTCCTGGCTGGCAAGCGCCGCTTCCAGCGCTTTCGGCGGGGCAGCCTTGTAGCGGCCGCGCCCTTTCTTGTAAAAATACATCGGCGCGCTGTGCAGCCGGATCAATACCGCGGCAGCTTCTTCCGGTGTCACCCGATCGCCGAAATAATCTGCTGCAAGCGCATCGCTGGCGAATTCGACCTCGCTCTCGCAACATTCCCAGAGAAAATTCGGGTCAAGATCTTCCGCCTTTTTTTGCGCGACATCCATGAATTCAGTCAATGAGGGCGCGTCAAACCGCAGCAGCACGGAGGCCGCCTTTATTTTTGCGCGCTTGCCGTGAGGCGCCTCCACTTGCAGCGAAGTCATGTTATCGGCAAGAACCGCACCTACCTTGAAGGTGCCTTCCTCTTCGTAAAAAACATTCATGAAATGATTCTTGAGGCAAGCAGGAAAGACATGAGACTTGGCGAGGCCAATCTCAATGCATATCGGTCATCAAATTATAGCCCGAAACGTATTTTCAGCAGGCTGGCAGGCGCGTTCCACCTGAGCAAAACGGCTGACGATAAAGAGAAGAGGCTATCAATGATGACGAGGGTTTTGTTGTCATCGAGACGACCCCGCAGGATGTCTCGAAAAACCCAACTCTTAGATGCGCGCCGGGAGCAAAAGTTTTCAATCCTGCCGGTTTTTTTTCGACAGAATCACGCAGAGCCTCCGTTCGCCCTGAATCCTTCGGCGGCTCTGCTGGCGATTAGCCCATTCCTGCGGTTGCGACGACCTTGCGGACCACGTAGCCAACTTCCTTCCCTTTTATGTCGTTGTGGTTCTTGATGAAATCGCTGGCTTCGAGATTGAAATAAGTATTGGCCTTGAAAGCATAGGGGCCGCCTACGGAAAGCAGCTTGCCTTCGACGGCTTCGCCCTGCTCCATTTTCTGCGCTCCATTACGGCCCATCGCTCCAAACAGATCATCCTTATCGCCGAACGCCATGGTTTTGTCGCCGCTGATGCGAGATGCGAGCGGATACGCCAGACCTACTGCTCTATCATTGGGCGTATGCGTGATAAGGACCGGGCCCTTGACTCGATGATTATCCACGATCGCACGGTAAAATCCCTGTTCAATTTTTGAAAAACCGTTCTGGGAGAAGGCCGCCTGGAGGAGTATCATGCTTTTTATCTTGTCGGTTTTCGAGCCGAGTGCCGCCGAGGTGACGACACGGCAGCCGAAGCTGTGCCCGATCAGATGGATGCGTTCGACCTGCGAGGCAAGTTTATCGATCAGCGGGGCAACCCCGTTCTTTCCAACGGTTCCCGATCGCGTCTTCATCTCGTAGTAGGTGGTATAGTTGAGCAGGTTTATGGCAGCTGCCTTGAATCCCGAAAGAATTTCTACCAATCCCGCCGCTCCGCCTTCTGCCCGCGCAGGAGTGCTCACCCCGAGCGGCAACGCTGCCCCGCCTCCCGCGACATCCTCGCCCAGATCCTCTTCCTCGGCCTTCAGGTTTTTCATCAGTTCGTTGCCGCCATCCTTGAAGAAGATATTGGACGCATCCTCTTTTCCTGCAGCGCTCGGATCGAGCAGGGAGCGCATTTTGTTCACAAATAGATCCCGGACCGAGGCTTTTTCCTCGAGATCCGGAAGCAATGCTTTCGCCTCATCAAGAAGTTTCTTCTGTTCCGCCTCCGTGAAGATTTCTTTCATGTCGTCCAGTTTCTCTTCCAGCCGCTTGATCGAACCGCCGTTTCCACCCCCGAGGGCGGCGCCGCCTCCCCCAGTGGCAGGAGTACCTGAAACGGCAACAGACGTATCGTATTCCCTGGATGGCCAGAATACCCCCAGAATGACAAGCTTTCGGGCGGATAAATCGTTTGGCTGGGCGGCAGCGGCAAAGCTTGCAAAAAAACCGTTATACAGATCTTCTGCCTTGGACTTGTTGTTGTTCCAGCCGTGCGACATGATGATAAGGTCGGTCACCCCGGCAGGCAGAGCGACCTCCTCTTCAGGACCCTGACCGTTCTTGTCGAAGCTTGCTTCCACATAAGGAATTCCCGCGATTTCATTCATGGCCGTGCTCCTTTTTTCTCTTTTTTATACTTTCAAAATCACACCGACTGAATAGCGCGCATCAGATCAACGAGACCACTGCCCTGAAAGTAGCGGTCGCGCCGCAGGTCAGTAGTCGTATCAACGAAAATCTCTTTAACACGTTCTGCCTTGCCGATGAACTCGGTGCGCACCGAGAGAAACGCTGCGATCGCGCCGCTGACATGGGGAGCTGCCATACTCGTGCCGCTGGTTTCGACGTAGTCGCATTCGATCCCCTGTGCGCCCTCGCTTTTTAACTGACCCGTGGCGCAGGAGATGATTTTTTCGCCGGGCGCGACGAGGTCCGGCTTGAGGCGGCCGTCGCCTGTCGGGCCTTTCGAGGAAAAATAGGAAACCCCGTAAACGTGCGGCATGTCGCGGTGGGTCGAACCCACTGTAATGGCGAGTTCCGCATTGCCGGGATCATTGATGGTCAGCGCCATTCCTGCCGAGAGCGCGCCTGTGGCGGCCTTCAACGTGCCGTAACCTGTATTGCCTGCGGCGACCACGACCACGACGCCGGTTTTTACCAGCCGGTCAACCTCCACGCAGAGCGGACTCTGGCCGCAGGCGAACCATTCGGGCTCGAAGGTATATCCCAGGCTCATGTTGACTCCGTGGATCAGAAGCTTTCGGCCGTAACCGTTGATCTCCTGCACATGGGCGATGGCCGCAATGAGATTGCTCACACTCCCTTTTCCGTTTTCGTCCAACACCCGCAGGCTTATCAGCTTGCAGCGCGGCGCCATCCCGCTGATGCCGTCCACGAGTTTTATCTGCTGGTATTCGACATCTTCGGAACCCGTTTTCAGATAACGGGAAACCGCTACAGGAATTCGGGATGGTGCGGCGGAATCGCCCGCCGGAGGTGAAACCTCCGCTGGCGCGGCCACTTGTGTCCCTCCTGGTGCACCTGCCGGACGCCATTCGCCGGCAATGATGCCTGCCACATGCGTTCCATGCCCGTTCTCATCGTTGAACGGATCGCTGCCGTCCGCCGTGAAGTCTTTATGCCATGTGGAGTCTTTATCGACATTGTTGTGTTTGCGAAAGTGCCCATGATCCTGCTTTATTCCTGAATCCATCACCGCCCAGGTGATTCCGGCGCCCCGCGCGGAAAAAGAATTCTGCGCTGCATCGGCTTTTATCGTGGCGATGGAGTGGGTGATGGAGGCAGAAATCTCGAAATCCGGCCATATGCGGAAGATGGCGCGAAACTTGGCCGGGTTGATTTTTGCTGCACGAGCCTTCGCTTCATGGCTCGTATCCCCCACTTTTGCCTGAGCTTCGCGCGCCTTCACCTTTGCCTGGGCAACATCGAGTTCGATAAGCGCCTTGATGGTACGAGCTTCCAGGCAGGCGAACATGTAGCCGCTTTCGCGCTGTTCCTTCTTGAGATGAATATCCTGACCCGCGTCGTACACTTTCGCTTTGTTCTTGGCCTCTTCGATATTCTGGTAAATCCAGCGCCGGGCCTCTTCCCGTCCACCCGGATATTCGAGATTGATATCGATGATGACCTCATAACGTGTAGGGTGGATCCGAAGGATAGGTGGTTTCTTTGAAGCTTCCTCACCCTGTGACAGCCGTTCGTTTGCGGCTAATATTCGCCGTATTATGGTTGCGTGCAAGCTGGCAAAGCTATAGGCGCCGTCCTCCGAGACCGGTCCGATTTTCTGATTCCCGACCGCTTCCTGGAGATCCTTGTCGCGCCGTTGCTCCATCAAAAAAGGATTTCCGTAAATATCAGCCCGACTCCTTGTCGAGCCACCGCGCACCGGCGTGCCCCGTGTTCCCGCTGGGGCTATCTCCTTGCTCTCTTCGACTCGTTTTTTCGATGCTTCCAATGCCTTCGCTGCCGCCTCTTCGGCCATCTTGACGACCAACTCCCGCATCTCCTCCGGCTTTCCATCGAATTCCCTGTTGTATTCGATCAGCGTATTGAATTCTCCATCTTCGGGGAACGGATGTGCAGCCCGAAAAGCTTCAATTCCTCTTAATTCCTCCTCCATCTGCCGCAGAAGAGGAATGGCAATCACGGAACGGTCAAGCTCCAGCGGGTCAAAAACTTTGACAGTGGGCTGACTTTCCGGGGGCTGGTGGGAAGGGGACATCGGAACCTCTTGTCATGAGCCGGGATAACGTTGCATTCGCATTCTGATATTAGGCTATTTTTCAGCTTTTACAACAGATCACCGGTTTTGACGTCCCCTTTTTTATGAACTATTGTGAATTGACGATATTTACGACAAAGCATGTTTTTGTGCGGGTCGCGGGACTTCCGATTCCAGCCTAGGCGGCGAAAAGCAGCCATTTGAGCATGCAGGTTGACAGAGTCGGAAAATGAGCAATTCATCGCTGGCTTGTCGATCTCTCTACCCGTGCATACCACGTTCTAAAAACAAGAATATGGATTCAGGGGTGATTTGCCAACTACGCGAAGAAGGGGTAGGAGATTATGTATGAATTCTTTTTTCCGATCCTGTTTCGGATTGCAAACAGATTTCCCTGGCTCGTCAGAATTGTTTCGCGGATAACATGGTTACGGCGGTTTATCAGTGACGCTTTTATCAATTGGCAAGCCTATTCCACCAATCCTCGGCCCCGGCCGTTCTCGCTGGCTTCATCTTATACGACATGGCAATCGTTGACTGACAAGTCATTTACCGGACGCCACCTGGCGGAGGCGGAAGGCGATCAGAATCTTCCGGACATGCAAAGAGTCGTGGATTTATGGCGAAGAAAAGAGAACAAGGAAATACCTTCGGTCGATACAAGCATACTGTTTGCTTTCTTTGCCCAGTGGTTTACCGATAGTTTCCTCAGGACGGATTTTCGCGATCGCCGGAAAAATACATCGAACCATGAAATCGATCTTTGCCAGATCTATGGTTTGCGGGAAGAAATCACGCATTATTTACGGCTGAAAAAAGATGGGAAGCTGAAGTCCCAGATTATCGGTGGAGAAATTTTTCCTCCCTACCTTTTTAACGTGGAGGAAACGACCACGGGCAATTGGGTATTCGCAGATAAAGAATTCGAGAAGCTGCATCCCCGCGAGGTTCTGGATTTTGTTTTTAGCAATGTCCCCGAGGAACGGTTGAAACGCGTGTTTGCCGCCGGACTGGAGCACGGCAACTCATCGGTTGGCTATACCATAATGAATACCGTGATGCTGCGTGAACACAACCGGATTTGTGACCTGCTAAAAGAAGCTTACCCAAAATGGGATGATGAACGCCTGTTTCAGACGGCAAGAAACATCATGGTCGTGCTGCTGATCAAAGTGGTTCTGGCAGATTACGTTTCGCGTTTTACACAGTTTGGTTTTACCCTCGACCCATCCCCTGATCTGGCGGAAAGGCAACGCTGGTACCGCACCAACTGGATCTCTCTGGAATTCAACCTCCTGTACCGGTGGCATTCCATGGTCCCGGAAAGCTACAGAGTCGGTAACCAGTCCTATCCGCTGGATGCGTTTCGCAACAATACCCCGCTGGTAATTCAACACGGCATTGGAAGGTTGATAACGGCTGCATCGATGCAAAGAGCGGGCCGTATTGGTCTTCACAATACGCACGATTATTTTTTCTATCCGCTGCCCATTGCTGACGATAATCGAAGTGTCATGGAGCGGTCCATCGCAATGGGACGGCAGGCCAGACTGCGCCCTTTCAATGACTATCGCGAAGCGTTCAGCATGCCCCGTTTACGGAGTTTCGAAGAATTGACGGAAGACAACGAACTACAGCGGGAACTGAAGGATCTTTATAACGACCGAATCGACGATCTGGAGTGGCAGGTGGGCATATTTGCTGAAGATCATGATGAAGGCTTCAGTCTTGGACGCCTTATGGTACGGATGGTGGGGTACGATGCGTTTACCCATGCGCTGACAAACCCGCTTGTATCGATTTATGTACACAATGAAAAAACATTTTCAAAAGTTGGGCAATCCGTTATTGAAGAAACAAGCTCACTTGCGGATATCGTCAAACGTAATGTAAGGGATAGCGATACGGTCCTTGCAAGCTTCAATACCTCTGTCCAGTGATCAGTGAAAGATAGGGCACATAGAAAGGCTATGGAAACCAGGCGAAAACCTTATTTTTAAAGGAGTGCCTCGTGTCGAACAAGCTACCGCAGAATGAAGAAAATACAGGTAAAGAAGAGCGGAAGAATTATCTTCTTCAAAGGCAAGCTGAGTATCAATACGCCTATGAGTATGCCGAGACTATTGCAGTCGCGCGCAAACTGCCATGGCGGGAGATACCGGGCATTGGATATTGGCTCCGTGGGGGAATGAATCTTTTACGGCTGATTCCAAGTTTACCCAGCCTATCGGTTACCTTTTTACGCTACTTGCTCGGCAAGCCGATGGAAAGTTATCGGGATTATGTTTTTTTTCCGGCGAGTCCTCCAAACCCCGATCTCGTGGATAGCTTCCAGCAAGACCTGATATTTGGCCTGCAACGCGTCATTGGAGTAAATCCTGTGATGTTGCGCGCTGTAACCCGTCAGAATCCTCTACCGGAAAAACTGCCGGAAGCAGAAATGCGAAAAATTTTTGAAGAGCAGATTGATGAAATCGATTATATGGCTGCCACCGCGCAAAAACGCATATACGTCCTGGACTATGCAGTCCTGGATGTATTGCAGTCAAATCCGGGTTATATCGACGGGCAAAAACAATATGTCACGACTCCGATCGTCGTGTTGTTTCTGCAACCGGACGGCATGCTGCGGCCGGTTGCCATCCAGCTATACCAGGATGACAGGTCCGATAATCCAATCTATACGTCAAAAGACGGTAATCTCTGGCTGACAGCAAAAATGTTTGCCCAGGTCGCGGATGGCAACCATCACATCCTGTATACCCATGCAACCCGTATTCATTACGTGATGGAAGCCATTATCATGGCTTCACGAAGACAGCTTTATAAATCTCACCCGCTTTACGTTCTATTGAATCCGCATCTTCAGCACACGCTCAATGTCAATCACCAGCACACTTTCCTGAAAGACCGGAAGGGACGACCCGGCCGGTACGGTGAGTTATTTGCCGGAGACTATGACTCGATGACGCAATGCATGGCCAATGGCATGACAAGCTTTAATTTTAAAGAATCCGCCTTCTCCGATGATATTGCGAGGCGGGAAGTCGATAATCCTGATCTTTTTTATCCCTATCGCGATGATGGCATTTTGTTATGGAATGCGATTCAAAGCTTCAGTAAAGAATATGTCGATTTATATTACAAATCTGAAGCGGATGTTACTGATGACTATGAAACTCAGGCATGGGCACATGATATCAGTGCGCAGGATCGGGGCAGGATTCCCGGGTTTCCTGCCCGATTCGAATCCAGGCAAGAGCTGAGCGAGACTCTCGGTCATATCATTTTTCTATGTACTGCTTTTCATTCCTGCATTCACTTCAACCAATACAAGTATCCGGGATTCGTTCCCAATATGCCGCATTCAGCTTATGCGCCGCCCCCGGCTGGAAAAAACGCTGAAATTGATGGAGCTGGCTTATTGAAGTTTCTGCCGACCTTTCGAGCCGCCTATTCGCAAACCTGGACCTATTTTCTGACAAATTTTTGTGTCAACTCGATCGGTCAGTACAACTTAAAGCAATTCGATTCTGAAGCACACGAGGTGATAGAGCGGTTTGGGGACAGGCTGGAGGAAATAGAAGAGGAAATCGACCAAAGAAATAGCAGACGTTCTTTCGCCTATGATCGCATGAATCCAAGATTCATTCCGAACGGTGTAACCATTTAGTCATTCCTGAAATACGTCTGAAGTTCTTTTCTTATAGGTAGGATTTAGGGGTATACAAGGGGGCTGCGCTTCAGCCACGCCCGATTTTGGCGTCGGCTGGAAGCCGAAGCCGTGGTTAGGCAACCGCAGCGTAGATGCGGTCCTCTCCGGCAAGATTCCTGCTGCCGAAGAGAAACTTGAAGTCCAGCCACGGTCCTCCATCGACACGGTAAACATTCCCGCGTGCTGCCACTGTCTGCACCATCTGGTGGCAGTACAGTATCCTCGCCGTTGTCGGCATCCACAATCGTGCGGTACTGACCCTGGTAGCCGGGCATCGCCAGGATCACCTCCCAGGCCAAGCACAGGGCGCCGCGCAGCCAGGCCTAAAGCGCACGGCTTGCGCCGCCTGGAAGATGGGGATTCCCTTATATTGCTGCTGCAGGTGAACGATTACGGCGCCACTGCTGGTCCCCTGGATATGGGGATCAACCGTAAACTCGGGCGGTTGGGTTACAGCCAAGCCCAAAACCCCACTAACACTCCGTACGTGGTCCAAGGCTCGCGGAATGTAGTTACCCTTCTCTGCCGACGCACCGTCCGAGGTGATCACCCTGGGGTTGCCGGTAGTTGCATCGAAGCTCGAAATTCGGACCGGATGTCCTCCAGGAAGACGAGTTGAGACGTCCGAGGCGCGTGAGTTCAGCTCAGCCTCTTGCACCGGCGTTACCTTGTTCGTACTGAAATCCCGACGATCAAGTTCTCTAGACATAATCGCTCTCCTTTTGTGAACCATTTATCCATGGCGATGACAAGTGCGTATTACCCCACGTAGCCGCTCCACAACTGGCGCAACACCTGAGGGGGGTTGATTCGCCCTACCGCAACTATCCGGAGAATTGGGCTTCGACAAAAAGATATTGGAGAGGCCTGAAGGTGTGCGGCCAGTCGATTTAGCGTGGAAACTGCCTGTTCTCTTTGCAGACGCAGACCTACCCGATTACCAGCGCTTCCTTGCTGAAGACATCCACCATCGTCCGCGTACTGAAATTCCATCCTGAATTTCATCCCGTTGGCCCAGTTGGCCCGGCATAAAGTGCATGCTCACCCTTCATGGGGTTGGTCCGCTTGAGCTTTGCCTGGCATGTGACCCTCGTCTTGCGTTGCCTGGGCAGTTTCGAGGGAAGCTGAGGCTGCTCTTCGCTATAAAGCCGATATATCTGGTTTTTACCCAGTTGCCAGATTCATTCCAAACGGTGTAACTAACGGTGTAAACTATTTAATGGGAGTTAGCCCGGATATTTCACCAAGCAGCCTGAGAATTGTAGAAACCGGTATGAACACTGGTATTTGATCAACCCGGTTGCTAATCGAATATCTCATCCCCGGTGGGTTCCAGATGTGTGGTTTCATTCATCTCCTGCCGGAATTTGGATAGCTCGTAGTACATTCTGAAGCGCGCCCGATTCAAGTTGCCTAATGGCCGGTGTTCAGGCAGGCAATGCCACGGGTTCATTTTCAGCCGCTTGGCAAACTCAAACTGCGCATCGGAATCAAATTTCTGTTTCGGGATATGAACCGTGGCAGCGGGAATAAACGGTGAAAGCTCCTCCGGCCAGCGTACCGAACTATCTTCAATGGGCATCAGATGAGGGTCCGTCTGGAGCTGAATCATAAGATCAAACTCGACATCCTTCTCATTCAAGGTCTTGATCATGTTCTCCCGCAGATAATTAAACGGCGGGGTGCCAAATGGCAGGCCGGGAATATGGGTTTCAACATCTGTCGTTTTCGGCACGAATGAATACATCATGGCTTGTCCCTCCCCCAGCAGATAGGGAGTGCAGCTCCAGTAACGCCGTCCCAGCGGGTTATACTGAGTTTCGTTCCACAAGCTCTGCATGAAGAAGTCAAGCAGGTGGGAATCCTTGGGATTGAGAAAATAATAAAGCGTCATGTCCACCAAGCTCCAGTATTGCAGCTTGGCATTTTCCCGCGTGTTGGGTGTGACGAACGTCGCGCCGCCACTGGTCGTTATGAAATCCTGGGTGAATTTCTCCTCGCTCATGAGTTTTTCGCCCGGAACACCCATGAGTTTCACCGCCATGCTCATGAAGCCGACATCATTGATATCCGCAGGCACATTCGGCCCCGGTCCGGAATAACGCACATAGGCAGGATAAGTACGCGGGTACGCAAAAATCCCCTTGCGGAAATGCTCCGGCAAATCATCCCGTATGGTTACCGTGGCACGCACAATGCCGTGTGTTTTTGTATTGCCGCCCCGCTCATACCCTCCCGGTTTGAAGCGACCGCGCATCTGATCCATCATGAGATCGATAATCTTGTTCAGGCTTTCTTCTTCATCCGGATAGAATTTTTCTTCGGCCAGCTGCAAACCTTCGTTCTTGCGTCGACGATTGATCAAATACTGGATAAACTTCGCGCTGGGTTCGCGAAAGAGGTAGTTCCACTGTGCGCGGAACCAGGGTTCCAGCCGGCGTTCGATCCGCAGCAGCAGAATCAGAAAATTGTGAATAGCCTTCAGTATCCGGTTCTTTATCTTCGTCATGATGGGCTACCAGTCCTGTTAGCAGGTAAGGCGGAAATGTATTTGAGTGCGCGCAGCCCGGGCATAAAAAAATATCCCCCCCCAAGGGTGGTAACAAATTGCGGCAAATGACAGGTTGTCCGCATCGGCCCGGCCGGATCAGGAGAATTGAAATGATCAGTGCTCTCCCCGCTCATCAAGGGTTCGCGATTCCCCAGCATGGGATCTTTTTCATCTTGCACGCCATCGAACTTACTGTTCATGGTCCATGCATTCTGAACAAATTCGAATTGCCGCGATATGTTGCCCACGAGGCAGATAAACTGTATTCCCCGTTCGGCGACAGGCGCATGGCGTTCGACAGCGTCTTTCGGTGCAAGGGCGGGTCCATAAGTGCGACCACGCCGCAGCAAACGATGAAAACGGGAAGAGGCGACCAGATCTTCATCCGGTCTTTGACCAAAACCCAGTATTTTGATCAACCGGTCTACGGGACCGCATGCACTCGTGGGCAAATCGCCTGTACGCGGATTGGACCGGCGCACATGGGCGCCGAGGGGGCAATAGTTCCCCTTTGGGTCCTGCTCATAAGTAAAATCGTTCTCATATTCTTTGCGCGAAATGCCGGGAATGTGGGCCGGAACCAAGGGCGTGCCGTCGAGTTCCCGGCCCACCATCGCTGCGGCAAGTTGCTCGCGTTTTTCCGGTATGTGATCCGCCACCTGGTCAAGAAACTGCCAAAAACCCGGAACATCCTGGCCCAGTTGCCGAAGCACCAGATAAGTGCCATTACGGCCGAAATCCTTTAGGGGGGGATCATCCTCGGCACCAGGCAACATGGTTGCAAGCTTGTCTTTCCGGGGATCGATGAGCGGGCGCGCAGTGTACTGCCCATATTCATTGCGATAGCCAAGTACGATTTCTCCAGGAGCCAGCAAGTTGGAATAACGATCGCGCTCGTGAGTATCCGTGCTTTGCCGCTGCATCCAGTCCACGGTTGGCTGGCTGATGCTGTCCGGAAATCCGAAAGGCTCGATGTCACCGATATAAAGCGTAGGTAATTCCTGCAGCAACTCAAATGCGTTGGAGAAATGTTCGCCTTCTATGGTTTTTTGCCAGGCGCCGATCCCTCCTTCCGTGGCGTAAAGCAGTAACAGGACATGGGGTACCTGCGCCGCATTGCCTCCCCATTTCCACTGCTGGGGCGCATTGCTGCCGATATCACCCAGGCGTCGGGAACGGCTTTCATCTCCTGCCATACCCACGATGAACTCATCGGAAAAGCCCTCGACAACGGATTCCTCCAGTCCGAGGACACGCAGACCCTCCACGGAAAAGGCAATCTGCAGCGCCGTTTCTGGCGGAGGATCCTGCGTGACGGCGCTGCTGATGGGTGCTGTCTCCAGCCATTTTTTGGCCAGATCGGCATTTACGATATTCAGCAGCAGGAAAGAGGTATCCGTCAGCTTCCCATATCCAAAGCGCAGCAGCCCCTGAAGATCATCGAATTCAAAGTCGCTTGATTCTTTCATTTCCATGCTCCTCAGATCAGGCTGAGCCATTCACGGATTTCCGCATCATTGGATTGCCGAATTTCCACACCTTGCCGGATACGACTGTTTCGCGCCAGATCAACGGCCGTTAATCCCGGGTACGCCTTATACCAAACCTCGGTGGGTATTTGATGCCGCCTTTGCGTATATTTGAATGCATGTTCCCGGTTTGCACCTTCCTTGATGATCCACCGGGTGGTAGGGTAGCCGACACCATTGGTGAAGGTAAGATTGAGGCCCCAGCCGACCTTATTGATAAAATCATCCATATAGCTTTCATGGCTGCCATCGTAATTGCTGGCGAAAAAAACCCTGTGGTTATTGTCCATGAACACCCACCGGGCAAAATGAATCGTTTTTATTCGGGCGAGAAATCCACGGTTGTATATGTGCCGGGCCAAATAGTCGGTCACCAGGAGTACGAATTTGAAAGTCAGTAAGCGGACCCCCCCAGGTTTCACGTCACCGAACACACTATACTGGTTACTGACATCCCGATCTTCCTGCACGGTAAGCTCCGCCAAATGTTCACGGCTGGGCCGGATAAAGAGCTCAGGGTCAGAGCGTTCGAGCATTCTCAAACGTAGTGCAAAGATAAGTGCGATAACCAGTAATAGCGGAGATAGAAGAAGCAGGATCAATGGAACCCCGATCATATGCAGAAGATTGCGCATTTTCCATTCGGGGGGCGTGGGTTCTGGCGGGGTTAACGTAAGCCTGCCTTTATATTTTTCCATTTCCACATAAGACAACAGCTTTTGCCGCAAGGCACGCACATTCTCCCGGCCCACATCGTCAACAGTTTTCGGCAGATAGGCAGACAAACTTCGATGGAGCGCTGCTTCTTCATGGATTTGCCTGACCGTTCGCCCGATCCAGTTAACATAGGTGGCGCTGGCATTTATATTGTTTGCCTTCATCCAGCCCAGGAGATCCTGATTTTCCTCGGAAAAACCTTCGCAATGAGAAAAGATTTTTTTCAGACCCGGCTCCGCGCGCTCGATCAGTTCCAGAAAAAAAGTCTGCATATCCCCGTCAATATCGCCAAGAAAGGCGAGCGTGGGTTGCCACGGTCTCGGCGTTACGCCGAATGCTCTGATTTCCTGCGCGGTTCTTGCTTCTATGAGCACGAAACGTGCAAAGTGCAGGCGATCAAACTTCCCAAATGGCATCAGTTCATTGTTGGGGTCAGCATGACCGGGCAGGTTATTCATCGAAGCCAGCAAGGCGCGCAGGTCTTTCAACTGCCCGTTACGTACAGCCGCAACAATCATGAAGCTGGATTGAGGTGTCATGGCTTTTTATCTCACTCGATATTTATACGACTTCTTGTTTTTCTGCTCAACCGGCTTTCCTGTCACCCGATTGCGATGTATAAGCTGAGCCGTCAGTGAAACAGACGCCTTCGTGAAACGGCGGAGTTCTGATAACCGCAAACCTGTTTTGAAGTCTCAAACATTCAGCTCGAATGCCTGAAAGCCGGGTGTGGCGGAATCACCCGGATAACTCAGAACTGCAGGAAGAAATCTATAAGGTGCTTGTTGCCCCAGTAAACCTTCCCCAGATATTGCTTGTCCGCCACCTTGCGGATTTCGTCACGGACCCGTTGGGCCACTGTGGAGGTTTCCGAATAATCGAGAACAATGCATGGCTTGTGATCGAACCAGCTATCGTCCTTGTACACCTTGGCGATGATCGCGCGAAAGCCAAAAGGTGAAATTTCGTTCTTCAACGTACTTGTCTTGGCGTCAAAAATCTTTCCCTGCCAGGCAAAAAAATTGATGACCTGCGCGATCGCATAGTTGTAAGGCGTACCGGGCGCGATAATAGCGGTGCCCTTTGCTTCACCGTCCGGTATCTCGCCCACTTCCCCGGAAGAAAACAATTTATCGAGCTCGTCTTGCGACATATTGATCACCTGCTGAATATCGTAAGCCATTATTACCTCCCTATCTCCTGTTACGCATTCTTCATTAACCCGGGTCCGGCACCGCACGATTCGCCTGCTCCTGCCGCATCCCGGACTCGGTGTAGCAGTTCTTCCAAACTCGAATAAGGTTTTCTCCGGTTGCTCGCCACATGCCCCGCTCTTCAAAAGACAAGACCAGCGACCAATCCTGCCATCAGAAATCGGGTCCGCCCACTCAGACTCAGGCGCCTCCGCTTAATCCACCTATTTCATCATATATCCGATCCCCAATTAGTCAATGTGAATTTTTATCAGGTGTATGTTCTTTTGCTGATTCCTCGCATTGGCCTTGGCGAAACCAGTTTTCGGGCATGGCCTTGATGGGCTCGTTCTTGCTCCGGGCCTCCTTTCGGGTCGAGTACCGGGTTCATTGTATTGGCTGCAAGACCAGGATAAACGCTTGCCGTATTTAATGATCAACAGCCGCTGCTACCAGGTCGGTCTTTTTGAAGCGAAATGCCTTTGGGCACAGAGCTCTCGATCGAGCTCAAGCTCAAGCGCAGACAGATATAGTCGGACTGTGTAAAATCGAGCGGATCAATCGCCATGTACTATAGTTATTGTGTGCAAGGCGTATTGGCATCGAGCGAGAGTCATATTGCGCCGGTTGTTTTCCTTGAACCCTTTGTCAGGAGCAAAAAAATGGACCATTCGCATAAGACCGGCGCGCACCTCCACCCTAAAACCTTCGATGAAGTTATCGCTCTCGGCTTTCCCCTGGACAAGCTGGAGTTGCTTAAGGATATCCATAAGAAACTGGTAAAACCCCTGCTGGGCGGAGCAGCCGCCTTTGCGCCCAAACCGCCGGGCGCACCGGTCACCCGCCAGAATCAGGCGGACCTTTCGCCCGAAAAACGGGAAGCATTCCGCAATGCGGTTGTTCGTCTGGTGGAGGAAGGCAAATACCTCGAACTGGTCCAGTTTCATAGGGATATGTCGCACGACATGCATGGCATGATGGGCGAGACAGGCCTTTATCGTTTTCTGGGCTGGCATCGCCGTTATCTCGTCGAGTTCGAGCGGGAATTGCAGCGTGTTGACGCTGTTCTCCGTCCCGGTGCAACTGAAAAACTCGCGGTCCCTTATTGGCGCTGGGAAGATCCCTTCCCCGCCTGGCTGAACGGTTTTCTGCCTGCAAACGATCCGGATACGGGAACACCCCCACCCTCACGCAAAAATGCTTCACCACCGCAAAAAGCCAACGCGACGGATGTGGATATCATCGTTAACCAGTTCTCCATCCAGAATACCGGTCTGAACAATGAAAATGACTATACGAAATTCACTTACGGGCTCGAGGGCTGGGGCCGGAGACCGGATGGAACGAGCCTTCCCGGCCATAATCACGGTCATGCCTGGGTGGGTGGCATCATGAACAATACGATGTCATCACCCACGGATCCGGTTTTCTGGCTCCATCATGCCGAAGTGGATCGTTTGTGGCATATCTGGCAACAGGCCAACTCATCGGCGGAACCTAACCTGAGCGGGTCTGACCGCATCATGGACCCATGGGGGGAATCATACGATGACCTGGTGGATACGGAAGACCTGGGTTACGTCTACGACTCGACTTCGTTATAAAAAGAGGTTGCATTTTCATTGCCGCGATGCTTTTTTCGGCACCCGCAAAAACCAATAATATTCGATTTCTCCCTGGAGGCCGCCACATGAAGTCCAAAAGAGTTGCCCTCACTTTCATTGCAATGGGATTGACTACATTGCTTATCGGCTGCGCCTACAAGCGCCCGCCCTGGATTGCAAACGAATGTGTCGAAGGCCCGTTTGCGAAGGCAGGAGCGGTGAAGGACGAGGCGCAATGCGCGAATCGATCGGCAGAGAGCTTCCCGGGTGCGGACGAAGATTACTTCAAGGACATGGACTATGGGATCAGCCAAGACCCGCAGAAGGTTGTCGCCACGCTGGAGCCGTTTGTTCCCGGAATCTCCCGCGTTCCGCAAGAGGCTGTAAAAGCCATCGTCAGAGGCCGGAATAACTGGATAGTCTGGACAGGCGGAGATGACAAGTTCTGGGATCATCTCAATATCAACAGCCAGGGCAGCTTCGATCTCCTGAAGGTGCTTTCAAATCATCCGCACCTCATGAAAAATCCCGGATATAGCCGGGATAACCGATGGTACTGGTTCGGTCTTGTCAATGAACCGTGCTTCAGGAAAAACGTGGATGCACAGGGCAATCCATTGGGACGCCCCGACCGCTTCGGCCTGTATCTCGACGTGCGCGATCCGAATTGCGCAAGCGACCCGTTCGAGAATGAAGAGAAATACCCTGGCGTAAAGATCGGGTCGCGGGGGAAGACAGTGCCGATCGGGTCCTACTACGGATATGCGAGCGGGATTGTAGGACTGCGGTTGTTCCCCAATCCCGATTTCGATGAGGCCGCAAAAAAGCGCTGGGACCCGGAAAGGTATTATACCGATCCGTCCTACTACAACGATGCAAATCTGGTGAAGCCCTACCGGGTGGGGATGTCGTGCGGATTCTGTCATGTGGGCCCGAACCCTTCCAATCCGCCGAAGGATCCGGAGAACCCGCAGTGGGCCAACCTTAATTCCAATCCCGGGGCGCAATATTTCTGGTTCGACCGGATATTCGCCTACGAAGCCGACAAGAACAGCTTCGCCTATCAGTTCCTCAGCACCAATCGCCCCGGTGCCCTGGATACTTCCCTCATTTCAACGGACTACATGAATAATCCGCGCAGCATGAATGGGGTATATAACCTGGGTGCGCGAATGAAAAATGCATTGCGCTCGGGCAAGGAGCAGCTGACGGGTGATGAGCTGAACAATAAGCAGTTTAATGATTATCGGGAAATATCTTCCGAAAGTCCGCTGAGAAGGTTCTTCGAAAAATCGGGTACGGTGTTCACCCCACGGGTGCTCAAGGATGGGGCTGATTCCGTGGGCGCGCTCGGCGCCTTTAACCGCGTTTTCGTAAATATCGGACTCTTCAGCGAAGAATGGCTTCAGCATATCAATCCACTCATCGGGGGCAAGCCATTCACGCCATTCCCGATCGCCACTGCCAACAAGAATTCCAGCTATTGGCGGGCAACGGAAAACCAGACCCTGGATACATCGCTGTTTTTCCTCGCAGCCAGCCGGCCGGATTATCTGGCGGAAGCGCCGGGAGGCCGGCATCATTTGACCGCTGATGCGGCCACCCTGAAACGCGGCAAGGAAGTATTTGCGGAGAACTGCGCCGGCTGCCACTCGAGCAAGCTGCCGGAGAAAGCGGTAAAATTCTTCCCCAATAACGGTTGCGTCGGGCCTGATTACCTGAGTTGCTGGAACCAGTACTGGAACTGGACAAAGACCGACGAGTTCAGGCAGGAGATGAAAGAGATCGTACTGAAGGAGGATTTTCTTGCTGACAATTATCTTTCTACCGAGTTGCGCGTTCCTGTCACCCTCCTTGAAACGAATATTTGCGCTTCCCTTGCAACCAACGCGCTCAAGGGGGATACCTGGGATAATTTCTCTTCCACCTCGTACAAAGAACTACCCTCGGTCGGAAGTGCGCTGGTTCACCATCCCGTGACACGGGAGCCCCGCTCCTATCCCATGCCAGATGGCGGTCGCGGGTATATCCGGCCGCCTTCGCTTGCGAGCCTCTGGTCCTCGGCGCCCTTTCTGTTGAATAACACCTTGGGCAAATTCTATCCCTCAGGCACCGTTGAGGACAGGATGAAATCCTTTTATAGCGGGATAGAGCAATTGCTCTGGCCGGAAAAACGCTACTGCGACCAGGAAGACCTGTACGGGGGGAGTTACTATGCGGAAAAGAATTATGGAGATCAGGAACGAACAAGCTGCGAAAACCGCACATATGTCACCCGCTCGGGCAAGGAAGTGCCAGGCATTATCGATCGAACCTGGGCGAGAAGCTGGCTGCTGATACCGGAGGGTTATCTGCCCTGGTATGTGAGGTTGCCGATTCATGACGGCGTGTTGAATCTGGGCCCCATACCGGAGGGCACACCCGTCAGCCTTCTGTCCAACCTGGACCTCGAAAAAAGAGGCGGCGAAGTCAAGACGCTGCTGAAGACACTCAAAGGTCATCTGGGAGATTTGATCGCCGCCAAGGTAACGCCCGATCGGATCACGGATGCGGAATTACGCAAGGTCTATTCCAATCTGGTCGATCCCCTGCTCGGCGTAAGCAAATGCCCGGACTTCGTGGTCAACCGGGGTCACTACTTTGGGACCGATTATCTGCCGGGAGACGAAGGACGGCCGGGACTCGGAGATAGCGACAAACGCGCATTGATCGAATTCCTGAAAACGATGTGACGCGCCGCGTGAGGGATCACCACCAGAAGCACCGCTCCACCGAGGGGAGCGGTGCGAGTTCTTATTGCAAAACGGAGGCCAAACCGAAGGGAAGTTGCAGCCAAACCGGCGGAAACTTTTCCTTTATAATCATTTTCGCGACTCTCCGCAGAAAAATACGATTGATTTCGCCTTGATCTCCCGACGCCGTTTTGTCAAGCTCACCGCCCTGCTGGTATCCGGCGCAAGCACCTTTCTTGCCAGTTGCTCTACCCTTCTCTGGAAGGGGTCCTCGCGCCCCTTTGTCCACCTGAATTGTCCCTCCGCTGCCGGGAACAAATTCGATTACATCATCATCGGTTCCGGAGCGGGCGGAGGTCCGCTCGCCTGCAACCTCGCTTTGAAGGGTTTCCGCGTGCTGCTGCTGGAGGCTGGGGGAGAAGACGATCCCTGCGAATATTACGTTCCCGCCTTTCACGCGCGCGCCTCCGAGCACGAGGCGCTGCGCTGGGACTTCTTTGTGCGTCACTATGCGGACGACGAGCAGCAGAAACGGGATGACAAGTTCATTCCGGAACGGAACGGCGTGCTGTACCCGCGCTCGGGGACCTTGGGGGGATGTACCGCGCACAATGCCATGCTGTTGATCTATCCCCACAATAGCGATTGGGACTATATCGCCGAAAAGACCGGCGACGAATCCTGGCGCAGCGAAAATATGCAGAAATACTTCAAGCGCATGGAGCGCTGCGAGTATGCCACCCGGGCTGAAGAACCGGATAGCCGCCATGGATTCGGAGGCTGGCTTCCAACAAATCTGGCAGAGCGGGAAATGCTGCTGAGGGACAAAGTCCTTAGGAGGCTCTCAAAAGCCGCGCTCGAGGAATCACTCAGCGGCATTATCAACCCGATCAAACGGACCTTGCTCAAGATAAAAACCCATGGTGATCCCAACGATTGGCGTTTTATCCGGAGAAGGCCAGAAGGCTTGTGCAAGATACCGATCACCACCCGGCAGGGGCGTCGGGCTGGAGCCCGGGAGTACATATTGCGCGTTCGCGAGCAGTGTCCGAATTTTCTCGAAGTCAGAACTCATGCGCTGGCGAAGCGTATCCTGCTCGATGAACAGAACAAGGCCTATGGAGTGGAGTACATTTCCGGCGCCCATCAGTACCGTGCGGATCCGCGACATGGGACAGCAGCCCCGGGGATCGGGGAAACCGTGCTTGCCGAACGGGAAGTGATCGTTTCCGCAGGCGCATTCAATACACCCCAGTTGCTCAAGCTCTCCGGCATCGGTCCTCGGGAAGAACTGGAGGGGCATGGCATCACGGTAAAAGTAGACTTGCCAGGGGTGGGAGAAAACCTCCAAGATCGTTATGAACTGGGCGTGGTTACCCGGCTCAGGGAAAACATCCCGCTGATCAAGGGAATGAAGCTCCGCTGTCCCGCCCCGGGCGAGGCGCCTGATTCCCAGTTCAGCCAGTGGCTTCAGGGCGTCGGGCCCTACACCACCAATGGTGCGACGATCGCGCTCATGAAGCGCTCGTTTCCAGAACGCCCGGATCCCGATTTATTCATTTTCGGGCTGATCGGGGATTTCCGCGGATATTATCCGGGTTATGCCAATAACATTGCCAGGACAGAAAACGCCTTTACCTGGGCCATCCTGAAGGGCCATACCGCCAATACAGCCGGGCGGGTCACGCTGCGGTCCGCCGATCCGCGCGATGTGCCGGATATAAACTTTCATTATTTTTCGGAAGGCACGAACGCTGGAGAAGACATGGAGTCACTTGTCGCCGGAGTGGAAGCAGTGCGCAATATCGTCAGGCTCTCCTCCGACGTGATCGAGGAGGAGGTTCTGCCTGGCCCGGAAGTCAAGAGCCGTGAAGAGATACAACGTTTTATAAAAAACCAGGCGTGGGGACATCATGCCTCCTGCACTTGTAAAATGGGCGCCGCCACTGATCCCATGGCTGTCGTCGACAGCCGGTTTCGCGTTTATGGCACCCGGAACCTGCGCATTGTGGATGCTTCCGTTTTCCCCAAAATACCCGGGTTCTTCATCGCTTCATCCATCTACATGATAAGCGAAAAAGCGTGCGACGTGATCCGCGAGGATGCGGAAAGGATGCAGGTCTGATAGGGTTTCCATATCTTCCGCCTCCTCCTGGTCGTGCCCTCTCCCGGAATTTGACACCGGCGGCAGCGGAAGGTGAGCCGCACTTATATTCCCGTTCATGACTCTGCGCATCCTTCCGGCAAGGAGAGCAATTCACCGATCGACTCCAGTTCCTCCCCGTTGCGGCGCCCCGAAATGTGCTGCAGGGGTAGCGGATGGGAGGCAAGGGCACAGGTTCTCATAACCTGTGGCAATCACTTCCATCGCGCCAGGAGTACGGCCCGTCTCCGCACGCAGTCACTCTGCTACCTTAGCCCGTAGTAAAGCAATGGATGGATGAGGCGTTGTCTGCATCCGGGGACCTCCCTTCCGCGATGCGAGGGACGCGGCATGGGCACTTTGTCACCCCAGTCGACCAGTACAAGTACATTGAGGCGCTGGGGAAACACATAGATATGAAAGCGGCTGTTGCGGGCGGTCGCCTTGTACCAGATTTCGCGGCCGGCCTGCACCGAAGTAGGAAGTCCGGATGCTGCAGCATAAATTCCCGGGCGATGCGGCGGGCAACACTTCGGATCCGAGTAAAGGAACATCTCAACCTCATCGCATTTTTACCCATCTCATAACGGAACGGAATTTCCTAAACATCGGTCTGCCACATAAACCTTCCGCTTTCCGCGAGTCAACTCCCTTGTGGGCGACTGGTATAATTGACAGTTGATATCTGAAGAACGGTCTGAAAGATTCGATGCGAAAAATCCTTCCATCACTACTGTTATTCGTGGTCTCGGTCGGCCATGCGACAGACGCCTCCGTACGGCCCGGCTTATGGGAAATAACGACGACGTCGATGCTATTGGCCCTGGTGCCGCGGATTCCGCCTGAACAAATGCAGCAACTGACGAAGCTGGCGAAGCAATATGGACTGGATTTACCCCGGATCGAGAATGGAGCGGCCACCTCCAGAATCTGCATCACCCGGAAAATGGCGGATCAGGAGATTCCTTCCTATTTGCACGTTCACGAAGCGGGATGCAGCATCCAAAATGCCATCCGCACCGGGAATGACTACAAGATGGACCTCGTCTGCACCAATCCCCAATTACAGGGCAAGGGGCGAGCCGAGGGCTCGTTTACGACGCCGGAAAGTTTCTCGGGATGGACCGTGTTCACTGGTACGATGCAAAACACTCCCGTCAATGAGCATGCGGATACCACGGGGCGCTGGATCAGCGCCAATTGCGGCAAGATAAAATCACCGCGGTGATTGTCAATCCGGTTCCTGTCCTGCCATATCTGTCTGTCTGATTGACGGCGGCTTGACCTTTACCCGCTGGCAACTTCGTCTGCTGCAACTGCAGCCATCCTTGTGAGCAGTTTTTCGTGAATACCGCCAAAACCGGCATTGCTCATGATGAGTACATGGTCGCCTGGTTGGGCATATGCCGTAATCGCGGCTATCAATTGATCCAGCTCTTCAAAGGCAACCGCCTTTTCGCCCAGTGGAAGCAGCGCTTGCGGCAAATCCCAGCCCAGGTTGGCGGCGTAGCAGAACACTACGTCCGCCCCTGTTAGGCTGTCTGCCAGACTTTCTTTCCATACGCCCATTTTCATGGTGTTCGAACGTGGCTCAAGCACGGCGATGATGCGCGCCCCCTTCACCCTGCTGCGCAGCCCGTCAATCGTTGTCCGAATCGCTGTCGGGTGATGGGCAAAATCGTCATAGACCGTGATGTCCCTTGTTATACCCTTTACTTCCATGCGGCGCTTGACATTCCTGAATTCCGCCAGTGCGGCAATGCCTGCCTTTACCGCTACACCGGCGTGACGAGCAGCAGCCAGTGCGGCGAGTGCATTCATCCGGTTGTGCTTTCCCAACAATTCCCATAGCAGCGTTCCCTGCGATTCCCCCAGAAAGGATACGGCAACTGCACCATCCGTGAGGACGTCTGCCTCCCACCCATTGGCGACGCCTATTCTTTCGACGGGTGTCCAGCATCCCTTCCGCAAGACCCGCTCCAGATTCTCTTCCTGGCCATTGCTGACGATAAGACCCTTGCCGGGAACGACACGCACGAGGTGGTGAAACTGCTGCTCGATCTCCTCAAGGTTCCTGAAAATATCTGCATGATCGTATTCCAGGTTATTGAGAATGGCTGTTCTTGGATGAAAATGGACAAACTTGGAACGCTTGTCAAAAAAAGCCGTATCGTATTCATCGGCTTCAATGACGAAAAAACCGGAATTCCCCAATCTGGCCGAGATTCCAAAGTTCTGCGGTATGCCGCCAATGAGAAATCCCGGTTCCATTCCGGCATATTCGAGAATCCACGCCAGCATGGAACTGGTTGTGGTCTTACCATGCGTTCCCGCGACCGCAAGCACCCATTTGTCCCGCAGGACATTCTCCGAAAGCCATTGAGGACCGGAAATATAGGGCAGGTTGCGGTCAAGAATCTCTTCCATGAGGGGATTGCCGCGGCTCACCACGTTTCCTATAACGAACAGGTCAGGATTCAGCCTGGTTTGTTCCGAGGAAAATCCTTCGATCAACTCGATACCCCGTGATTTCAATTGCGTGCTCATCGGGGGATAGACGCCTGCATCGCAACCGGTAACCTTGTGCCCCGCTTCCTGTGCGATTGCCGCAATGCCTCCCATGAATGTGCCGCAGATGCCAAGGATATGAATATGCAAAGCTTGCTCCTGATGTATATAAAATGAATTACGCGTCCGCCTGCTTGCGATTAAAATATGCCCGCCCGGAATTGAGCCGTTCCATCCTGTCAGCGTGCTTCGATTGTTCGTTCAACCTCATCCCTGCTGGCTTGCCACTCTTTTTTGTTACACTTACAGCTTTTGTTTGCTTGCAGCCCCCTGCTGTGCCGGTTGAGCGGCGGACTGCACGCAGGAGCAGCTCCATTTGCATGCGTGGCGCCCCTATTCCGCGCTCCATGCTTCCATACAGCAGCTTCCATACGGTGACGCGAGACTTATGAGCTTGAAAATAGGCATTCATCCATTTCCGGATGATATCGTTTTCAGGTTGAAGAACTTCACATGAAATTGCGTTTTATCCGTTCCGCTGGCTGGTTGTTTTTGTTGTTTTGCCTTGCCTGCAATGCGCGTGCCGATCTGCCGCCGCTTTCTTCAAAGCCGGAGCAGGGACGCGCAACCCCTTCTGGTGAGGGTGACGATAAACCGGTGGTTATCGATACGGAACGCATCCGGGGCCATCATGAATACGAGTCAGGCACCAGAAGCGAGAGTGAATTGCGCAGTCGCTCGACCATTTCAACCGACCAGATAAAAAAACCCAACCAAAAAGCGGACCCCGCCGCAAAAGACACGCCATCCGCGCCTCAGCAGAACTATACACTATCCCCCGCGATAAAAACCGACTCCCGGACAGGCACCTCAGCCCAGGAATCGGAGAAGGCGGAAAGTATGGTTTTACCGGGTGGCGTGGAACGCCTTCCCGGGCCTGCCGCAGAAGAAGGAGAGCCCAGGCTGCGCACCAGGACCCAGTCCGCACCGCGCACTTTATCCGCGCAAAAGCGCGGGGAGAAGCCCGCGAAGACACCTGCACCGGCCGAAGCAGACCAAGATAGACCGGGGTTTGCAGAAGGCGAGCGCATTGGAGGTCACAGGGAAGAAGCAGGCGACGAAAAGCTGCGTCTTGCCGGCGAGACTGAGCCCGAGGCAATCGAGCAAAAACTGGCAGAAGCTGAAGCGGAAACGGACAAACAGTCCCCCGTGTTCGTGGTTGCGGATCGCTTGCAAGGCCACGTGGAGGAGGAAATCGAAGCGATAGGCAAGGCGGAACTGTCTGCCGGCCCTCAGTTTATTTCCGCCGAGCGGATGAAATACAACCAGGGCACCAACGATGCCGAAGCCCAGGGCAACGTCCGTGTGGAAAAGGAAGGTGACATCCTGGAAGGATCCGATCTCAAATTCAATCTGCTGAGCAAAACGGGCCAGTTAAGCGAACCCAGCTATCGTCTGAAGGATGCGAGCAGTCGCGGTTATGCGGGCATGCTCCTGTTCGAAGGCGAGAACCAGTACCGCCTGCAGAAGGCCAGTTATACCACGTGCCCCGTGGGAGACGACAGCTGGGTTCTCCAGGTGGCCGACCTGAAGCTCGACAATGACAAGAAAGTGGGCACCGCCAAAAATGTGAAGCTCACCTTCAAGGATGTGCCGATACTGTATACCCCCTGGATGAATTTCTCATACAGCGGCGAGCGCAAATCAGGATTGCTGGCGCCGACCTACGGTACCGGCAGCAGGACCGGCCTTGAACTGGCTGTACCCTTCTACTGGAACATCGCCCCCAACTATGACGCCACGTTTTCCGCACGCCTGATGTCAAAGCGCGGCCTGGCGATCAACAACGAATTTCGCTTTCTGGGCCAAAACTCGAGCAGCAATCTGCTCGCCGACATCGTGCCTCGTGACCTGGATACGCAAACGACGCGGTGGCGCACGTCGTTCTGGCACAATCATTATCTGGGCGCTGGTTTTTCCGCTCGCCTGGATTACAACAGGGTGTCGGATGCAACCTATTTTCGCGACTTTGGCAACAACCTGAATCTCACATCCCGCACCAACCTGCTGCAGCAGGGATTGCTGTCTTACAATCGCGGGCTGGGGGATGACGGCACATTTAACGTAACCTCGCTTGTCCAGAGCTTCCAGACGATTCAGGATCCCCTGGCCGCAATTGTCGTGCCTTACAAACGCCTGCCCCAGGTGGGATTGAACGCGAATAAGCCGGACGTCTTCGGAACGGGGGTCGATGTCAATCTTTCCGGGAGCTGGACCAACTTCTCCCACCCCACCCTCGTCAACGGCAGCAGGACCGTGCTCTTCCCAAGCATGAGCTACCCTCTTCGCAATTCGTTCGGTTTCATCACGCCCAAGGTGGGGATGCACTACACCCGTTACAGCCTCGGGGAGGGTGCCGGCGTGTCCGAGGAAAACCCCACCCGCACCTTGCCGATATTCAGCCTCGACAGCGGGCTTGCCTTCGATCGCAAAATGTCGCTGGGCGGAGAAAGCTTTACGCAGACGCTCGAACCGCGGGTGTTCTATGTTTACGTCCCATTCCGCGCGCAAGATCAGTTGCCGAATTTCGATTCCGCCAAGACTGATTTCAGCTTTGCCCAGATGCTGGCGGAAAACCGTTTCAGCGGGAGCGACCGTATCAATGATGCCAACCAGGTGACTTTTGCCCTGACGACCCGCCTGCTGGAATCCAGTACCGGGAGGGAGCGTTTGCGTTTGGCGGTCGGGCATCAATTAAGCTTTATCGATCGCCGGATCACACTGGAGACCCCGCAAACCATCGATCGCCGACCTGATTTTATTGCCGCAGTGTCGGGTTTTCTTACACCGACCATCAGTACTGACACCAGCTTCCAGTTTGACCAGACGCGCCTGCTAGCGGATGTGGTCCGCTCGGGTGTGAGCTATCGTCCGGAGCCGGGTCGCGTGTTGAATTTCGGTTACCGTTTTACCCGGGATGTGCTGCATCAGGTGGATGCTTCCAGCCAATGGCGATGGTCGGAAAGATGGCAGACGGTGGCCCGCCTGAATTACTCGTTACAGGATAAGAGAATTCTGGAAGGGCTGGCAGGAGTTGAGTATAATGCCTGCTGCTGGTCGTTGCGGTTTGTGCTCCAGCATTTGACCCTTGCTACGCAGAAATCGACCACAGCGGCTTTTTTGCAACTTGAGTTGAACGGCCTGATGCAAATCGGATCGAACCCGTTGACCGTATTGCAACGCAGCATTCCCGGGTATATCAGGACGGGTAGCCAGGGAAGCGGCTTGATAGAAGGGCCATAGCACCTCGCATCTATCACTGTTCGCACGTCACGATCACGCTATCTCTCCCCTATTCCAGAAGCTTATTCACATGGGCACGAAATTGTCGTCGCGTTCCCCCTTTTCCCTTCCCTTTTTAACGCTGCTTGCCGGAATGGCCATTGCCCAGCAACCGGCGCATTCGGGGGTGGAAACCATCGACCATATCGTTGCGGTCGTGAATGAGAATGTGATCACCCGGCATGAACTGGATGAAATGCTCGGCGCCATGCTGAAACAATTGCAAAAGCAAGGCGTACAGCCTCCCCCGCCAGCCGTGCTGGAAAAACAGCTTCTGGAGCGAATAATCCTGAACCGCGTGCAACTGCAACTTGCGAATGAAACCGGACTGACCGTGAGCGACGCGGAACTCGACCAGACTTTGCGTCGTATCGCGCAGGAAAACAAGATGTCCCTGCAGGAGTTCGACAGGGCGCTGGCGGAAGACGGGGTCAGCTTCAGCAAGTTCCGTGACGAGATTCGCGATGAAATCATCCTGGTCAGACTGAAAGAGCGTGAGGTAAGCAACCGCGTCAGCGTGACCGAAGGGGAAGTCGATCATTTTCTGGAAACGCAGGAAGATTCGCCCAGCCAGAGCGACGAATATCGCATTGCTCATATTCTGATACAGGTCTCCGAAGGAGCCGACCCTTTGAAACGCGATGCGGCACGGCAACGGGCAGAAAGCGCCTTGGCAAAATTGAAGGCAGGAACCGAATTTGCCCAGGTAGCCGCGGAATTCTCGGATGCGCCTGATGCGATGGAAGGCGGCCTGCTCAATTGGCGTCCTGCTGCCCAGCTCACAAAAAAGTTTGCCGAAATACTGACCCCAATGAAACCGGGGGAAATCACCGGGATAATTCCGAGCCCGAATGGATTTCATATCCTCAAACTGGTCGAACGCCGCAACCAGGATACGGTGACCACTATGATAGACCAGACACATGCACGCCATATTCTGATAAAAATCAGCGAGCTCACCTCGGAGGCCGATGCTCACCGCCGTGTAACCGAATTGAAGGAACGCCTGGATAATGGCAGCAAGTTCGAGGAACTGGCGAAGCTTCATTCGGAAGACGCCAGCGCCCCCACCGGGGGTGATCTCGGCTGGATCTCGCCGGGCGATACGGTGCCGGAATTTGAACAGGCCATGAGCGCTCTCAAACCGGGAGAAATCAGCAGTCCTGTCCAATCTCCCTTTGGATGGCATCTCATTCAAGTCATCGAGCGCCGCACCCAGGACGTAAGTCAGGAGCGCAAACGCCAGTCTGCACGCCAGGCGATCCGTGCCCGCAAAGCTGAGACGGCATTCCAGGAATGGTTGCAGCGCCTGCGGGACCGGGCGTATGTCGAGTATCGGCTGGAAGAAGGCTAAGGGTCTGTTAACATTTGTAAGAGACGGGGGCCGAAGTTGAATAATCCCAAGCTCGCGCTCACCGCAGGGGAACCCGCCGGCATCGGTCCCGACCTGTGCGTGCAGATCACGCAACTCGGTTTGCCTTTCAAGCTCATTGTCATTGCCGATAGGGAATTGCTGCAGGAGCGCGCGCACTTGCTCCGGCTTCCCTTGACAATAACGGACTACTCCTCCCGCGCCGAACACAGGCCGGGCGAAGGGATTTTGCATGTGCTGCACATTCCTCTGGCCGAAACTGCCACTCCCGGTAAACCCGATGCCGCTAATGCGTCCTATGTGCTGAAGACGCTCGAGCGGGCTGTTGCTGGATGCGTCAATGGCGAGTTTGATGCAATGGTAACGGCGCCGGTGCACAAAGGCGTCATCAATGACGCCGGCATTTCTTTTACTGGCCACACCGAATATCTCGCGCAACTGACAAACGGCCGCCCCGTCATGATGCTCGCCGGGGGCGGGATGCGGGTAGCACTCGCGACTACCCACCTCCCCCTGAAAGACGTCGCGAGTGCCATTACGAGCGATGCTTTGGAGCAGAAACTGCGCATCATCGAGCATGATCTGGTCACTCGCTGCGGTATTCCGAAGCCCCGCATTGCCGTTGCGGGCCTGAATCCTCATGCAGGGGAATCGGGTCATCTGGGCAGGGAAGAAATCGATATCATCATCCCTTCGCTCGACAAGCTGCGCGCCGGGGGGATGAGTCTGATCGGCCCCCTGCCTGCCGATACACTTTTCAATCCATCGAAGCTGAAGGATTACGACTGCATATTCGCCATGTACCATGACCAGGGGCTGCCGGTGCTCAAGCACGCGAGCTTTGGCACTGCCGTCAACGTCACTCTGGGATTGCCCATCATCCGTACCTCCGTGGATCATGGCACCGCGCTTGAATTGGCAGGAACAGGCAAAGCTGATCCGGGCAGCCTGGTGGCGGCAATCGAAATGGCGGCATCGCTGGTTGCGCATCAGCGATAACTCTCAACCCTGCATCCCGTTCACCTGAGCTTGTCAAAGGATGAACGAACCTGCAAACCCTCATAAACCATGCAGCACACCCCCCGCAGGCGTTTCGGCCAGAATTTCCTGGTTGACTCCCAAACCGTAACCGACATTGTTCACGCCCTCCATCCCCGCCGGGAGGATGTAATGGTAGAGATCGGCCCAGGACTGGGAGCATTGACGCAGCCCCTGCTCCAGTCACTTGAACATCTGCATGTGGTGGAGATCGACCGGGATATCGTGAAGCGGCTACGTAATGAATTTTCTGCGAAAAGGCTGACAGTACATGAAGGGGATGCGCTCGAATTCGATTTCTCCAGCCTCGGTGAAAGTCTGCGGGTAGTGGGCAATCTGCCCTACAACATTTCCACTCCGCTCCTTTTCCACCTGAGCCGGTTCACGGACCACCTCCGCGACATGCACTTCATGCTACAGAAAGAAGTGGTCGCCCGCATGGTAGCCAAACCCTCTACTTCGGATTACGGACGGCTTTCAGTCATGCTGCAATGCCGCTTCGAGATGGAGCAACTCTTCATCGTTCCGCCTGAATGCTTCCACCCGCCGCCAAAGGTCCAATCGGCCGTGGTTCGCATGATTCCACTCAAGAAACCGCTAATCGAGGCGAGCCAGGAAAAATTGTTTGCGGAAATCGTTTCCGCCGCCTTCTCGCAGCGCCGCAAAATACTGCGCAACACGTTACGCGATTATCTTACGGGGGAGGATTATCTCAAGCTGGGAATCGACTCTAATCTTCGAGCGGAAAACTTATCGATTACGCAGTATGTAGCGATTACAAACTACTTTAATAGAGTCAGATCCGGTTGAAGTCGATTGAAAGTAGCAGAAGTGTTACGCTAAGTTCTGAACTGAGATCAGAGCAAAAAGCCAATCGAACCAAGCCCTGTCGCTCTCCGCTTCTCATTTATAAACAGGGAAAATACCTGTTTATAAAAAGTAAATATTTAACATGAGCATGAGTATAATCTAGCAGCCACTTCGGGGCATACAAAAAAGGCGAAAGCCTGGACTCCGGCTTTATGAGCTTGAAATCATCGACACCGCTGACCATAGCGATATTGCTGAGCTATGGATTGACACAGCCCGCATCTGCAGAGATCATCTACTCGTTTACCGATGAACATGGGGTGGTGCATTTCAGCAACGTCCCTGCGGATGAACGGTATGTTCCATTCATCGGGAGCAGCGCCAACTCCAGGAAATCACGGACCGCTTCAAATAACGGGCATCCGGTCGCATCACTCAAGGCGCAATATGGTTCGGTAATCAAGGAAGTCGCCCGCGCCCACGCCCTTGAAGACGCACTGCTCCACGCCGTGGTTACTGTCGAATCGGCCTACAACCCCAGGGCGGTTTCAAAAAAGGGTGCGGCGGGCCTGATGCAACTCATGCCGGAAACTGCCCAAAGATATGGCGTAATCGATCGCTTCGATCCCGTGCAGAATCTCCATGGCGGCGCAAGATATCTCACCGAGCTGCTGAGAATGTTCAACGGAAATCTGAGCCTCACCCTGGCCGCCTACAATGCTGGCGAAAACAACGTCATCAAGTACGGAAACCGGATTCCACCGTTTCAGGAGACCAGAAATTACGTGCCCAAGGTCCTTGAACTCTATCGCAGATATCAGTCAAGAAAGAGGCTGTAAGAAGGGGACTCCTGGGATTTTAACGGGCAGCGAAACCGAGTTCCGGGGGAAGAAGAGTGAGAGTTCGCAGGCCGGGAATGTTGCGTCCAAGGATGTGGTCCGGAAAGAACGGCCTTGCCGTCGCACTGCGCGAACGGGTGCATTGAGCGCACCCTCTTCATCTTAGACCGCAACCCCGTTGCCCTGCCGTGAAAATACCATTCTCCATCCTCCATCTGAAACGCGGGAGGCATTGCCCTCCGATACTCCCCAAACAGCACTTCACTTCTTGCCGCCATCCAAGATCAGGTGCATCGCCTTTGGCTCAAAGTCTCGTGAGTATGCTATCTAGCAAGATGCAATCTGCTGTTTCTCTCCACAGTATGGAAACCAGAAATTTTTCGTCTGGTCCTTCTTGAATTCCGCTACACAATCCTGCTCTTCTTTCCCTCCCATACGGCGAACATCCCAGGATCAATACCGCCTGCTCCTGCTGAGACTTCGAAGCCCGGCCGCGTATTTCTTTTTTAAATTGAAGTCCGTTTACTTTATTGAAATATCCCTATTGTACTTGAGGCTATCGAGGTTCACACTGTGCCTGGGCAAGTCAGATAACCGTAAACAATATGGAGGGAAAAATGAAAAAAAGTCTCTGCATGACGTTGTGTGGCACAGCCGGTTTTTTTCTGTTGTATTTAAGTGCCTGGGCGAGCGAGGGGGGCACTGCGCCCCAGCTTAACGAGGCACGACAGGTAGCTCAATACAATTATGTAATCCATATCCTCGCCATGTTGCTGGTGGGTTTCGGCTTTCTCATGGTATTTGTCAAAAGATATGGATTTGGAGCCACGACCGGAACATATCTGGTAGTCGCTGTCGGTCTTCCGCTTTACATTCTGCTTCGCGCAAACGGCGTATTCGCCCACGAAATTGCTCCGAACACGGTGCAGGCACTGCTCTTTGCTGAATTCGCGGTAGCGTCCGGGTTGATCGCCATGGGCGCGGTCCTCGGTCGTCTCCGCGTTTTCCAATACGCACTGCTGGCGCTGCTCCTGATTCCTGCTTATCTCTTGAACGAATGGCTGGTGCTGGATAATGGAATGGGTATGACCGAGGGATTTCAGGATACTGCGGGATCGATCATCATACATGCGTTCGGTGCATATTTTGGCTTGGGGTTATCCCTTGCGCTGACCACGGCGCGACAACGAAGCCAGCCGATTGAGTCGGATGCGACTTCTGATCGATTCGCAATGCTGGGTTCAATGGTCCTGTGGCTTTTCTGGCCCAGTTTCGCCACCGCCATCGTTCCCTTCGAGCAGATGCCGCAGACAGTGGTCAACACTGTACTCGCTCTGTGCGGCGCCACGATCACCACATATTTCTTGAGCACATATTTCCATAAAGGCAAAACCTCGATGGTCGATATGGCGAATGCCGCGCTGGCCGGCGGAGTAGCGATCGGTTCCACCTGCAATATCGTGTCGCCGACAGGTGCTTTTGCGATCGGCCTGCTTGCCGGCGCGGTCAGCGTCATCGGGTTCGTGTTCATTCAACCCGCACTTGAGAGACGCTTCAAGATCGTCGACACCTGTGGCGTCCATAATCTGCACGGAATGCCGGGATTGCTGGGTGCATTCGTTGCTGTCCTGGTCGTGCCCGGCATAGCAGTTGCCCAATTCATCGGCATCGCCTTCAGTGTCGTGTTCGCTCTGATAGCAGGACTCGCGGCTGGCGCGCTCATCAGGGCCACCGGCACAACCCGTCTGGCTTACGAGGATAGTGAGGAATTCACCCACACCGAAGGACCGGAAGCTACGGAAATCGAGGCCATAGTGCTGGAAGGCGAGACTTCAACTTAAAAGGGCGGTGGCCTGAGCCAAAATCAAGGAGTCGGAGTCGACTGATTTCTGAAAGTCAATCGGCTCCGACCCCATTGATCCTCTACTTCTTCGGCATATAAAGATCGGTAATCGTCCCCTCCGCGATCTCAGCGGCAAAGAACACTGTTTCGGATAGAGTCGGATGCGGATGGATGGTAAGGCCGATATCTTCCATATCCGCGCCCATTTCCAATCCCAGTACGGTTTCGGATATCAGTTCGCCGGCATTGATGCCTACGATGCCCGCGCCGAGAATGCGCCGCGTCTTCTTGTCCAGGATTAACTTTGTCATGCCCTCGTCGCGCGCCATTGCCAAAGCACGACCGCTGACGGCCCACGGAAATACCGCTTTTTCGATTTCGATACCTTGCTTTTTGGCTTCGGTTTCGGTGAGGCCCATCCAGGCGATCTCAGGATCGGTGTAAGCTACCGAGGGAATGGCGCGAGCGTCGAACGCTGCTGACTTCATCTTCTCCCCGCCGGCGATGATTTCCGCCGCCAGTTTGCCTTCATGCGATGCCTTGTGCGCCAGCATGGGCTCGCCCGCGATGTCGCCTATGGCGAAAATGTGAGAGACGTTGGTCCGCAACTGCTTATCCACCGGGATGAAGCCACGCTCGTTCACAGCTATACCTGCCTTTTCTGCCCCAATTTCGCGGCCATTTGGCCGGCGTCCTACCGCCATCAGGATCCGGTCATATACTTGCGGTTCGGGTGCTCCAGTGCCCTCTGGGCCGCCACCTTCCGAGGATCCTTCGAACGTGACTCTCAATCCTTCTTGCAGCGCTTCAATTCTGGTGACTTTGGTTTTGAGGTAGATGGCCTCGTAGCGTTTCTGTATGCGTTTGTGCAGCGGCCGGATAAGATCGGCATCCGCGCCGGGAATCAATTGATCCATCAATTCGACGACACTGATCCTGCTGCCGAGCGCATCGTAGACCGTCGCCATTTCGAGACCGATAATGCCGCCCCCGATGATCAGCATGCGCTTGGGGATGCTCTCCAGCTTGAGCGCGCCAGTGGAATCGATGATCCGCGGGTCATCGTAGGGGAAACCGGGAATGCGAGCGGCAGCAGAACCCGCGGCAATGATGCAGTGCTCGAACGACACTGTTTTTTTTCCGTCGGAGGTTTCCACTTCGATCATATTCGGCGAAGTGAACCTGCCCGTTCCCCGCACTACCTTCACCTTGCGTTGCTTCGCCAGCCCCGTCAATCCCTTGGTGAGTTTGCCGATGATGGATTCCTTCCATCCTCGCAGTTTGTCTATTTCTATGCCGGGCTTAGCGAAAGCGATACCCTGTTGCGCTGTTTCCTCGGCGTCGGTGATGACTTTCGCCACATGCAGCAGCGCCTTGGAGGGAATGCAGCCCACATTGAGACAGACGCCGCCAAGCGTGGAGTAGCGCTCGATCAAGACCACATTCTTGCCGAGATCGGCAGCACGAAAGGCGGCGGTATAGCCACCCGGCCCTGCACCCAATACCACTATATCGGCATGAATATCACCTTGTGGAATCGAAGGTGCAGCGGGTGGTGCTACGGATTCAGGAGCAGGAGCAGCGACTGAGGCCGGCGTTTTCTCTTCTTCCTCTTTTTCCGATGGAGGAGCAACGTTGGCAGCGGGCTTCTCAGCCGGCTCTTCCTGCTTGCTCGCACCACCAGGTTCAGAGGCTTTAGCAGGAGCAGCCGCTTCTGCTGTTGTGGCCTCCAGCATGAGTATGATCGAGCCTTCCGAAACCTTGTCGCCAACCTTGACTTTAAGTTCCTTCACAATGCCACTTTGGGGTGAAGGAACTTCAATGGATGCCTTATCGGTTTCCAGGGTGATAAGCGATGTTTCCTTTTCCACTGTATCGCCGGGTTTCACCAGCACTTCAATCACTGCGACATCCTTGAAGTCGCCAATATCCGGTACTTTGATTTCGGTAAGCTGAGCCATGAAAACCTTATTAGTTTAAGGAAATAAAATTGAACCTTATTCCTGGAAACCTACTGCCGGATATGCCCGTCACCCAGGACGATGAATTTCTGGCTGGTCAATCCTTCCAGTCCCACCGGGCCGCGAGCATGAAGCTTATCGGTGGAGATACCAATTTCCGCGCCGAGGCCGTACTCGAATCCATCCGCGAAGCGGGTGGAGGCATTCACCATGACAGAACTGGAATCCACTTCGCGCAAGAAACGGCGCGCGTTGCTGTAATTCTCGGTAATGATGGAATCCGTGTGTTGGGAGCCGTAAATCGTAATGTGCTCGATAGCCTGATCGAGACTGCTTACCACCCGCACGCTCAAGACAGGCGCAAGATATTCCGTATACCAGTCTTCCTCCCTGGCTTCCTTCATTTCCGGAATGATCGCCTGCGAGGCCGGATCGCCGCGCAGTTCCACGCCCTTGTCCAGGTAGATTCTGCACAGCGGCGGCAGCACTTCCCCGGCAATATTCTCATGCACCAGCAATGTTTCGAGTGTGTTGCAGGTGCCGTAGCGCTGGGTCTTGGCGTTGTCCGCAACACGAATGGCCTTTTCCTGGTCCGCTTCTTCGTCGATATAAATATGGCATACGCCATCCAGGTGCTTGATGACGGGGATGCGCGCTTCATTCGAGATGCGCTCGATCAACCCCTTGCCGCCGCGGGGCACGATGACATCGACGAATTCTTTCATGGTGACGAGTTCACCCACGGCAGCCCGGTCGGTTGTTTCGATAACCTGTATCGCCGTCTCGGGCAAACCGGCGGTCTTAAGCCCCTCCCTGACGCACGCCGCGATCGCCTGATTGCTGTAAATGGCTTCCGATCCCCCGCGCAATATCGCTGCGTTACCCGCCTTGAGGCACAACCCCGCGGCATCGGCCGTGACGTTGGGGCGCGCTTCATAAATGATGCCGATCACGCCCAGCGGTACGCGCATTTTTCCCACCTGTATGCCGGAGGGACGGTAGTTCAAATCGCTTATTTCACCGACCGGATCGGCTAGCGCTGCTATTTGCAGCAAACCTTCGGCCATGCTCGCCACGCTTTTGGGCGTGAGCGTCAACCGGTCTATCATTGCCGCTTCCAATCCCCGTTCTTTCGCATTTTCCACGTCCCGGGCATTCGCTGCCAACAGCTGCTGCTCATCCCGTTTTATAGCCACCGCCATCTGTGTAAGTGCCCGGTTCTTGGCCGCCGTTTCCGCTTTGGCAATCAAGCGCGAGGCGGCTCGGGCTTCACGCCCGATGGAGTGCATATAGGTCTTGATGTCGATGATGTCCATGTCAATGGTTCCATTCAGACAGTAAATTAAAATTGCAGGAGTAACTGGGATTCCGGAACTGGATTCCGGGTCAAGCCCGACTATTGTCAGGAATAAAATTCATGGAAATCCGGAGAGCTCCATCGGCAATGACGGCGGCTTGGTAATAAGGGAGAGTGCCTTGGGCAAAACCTTGATCGTCATTTACGCGAAGGCGGAAACCCGCTGATTCATAATATTATTATCTCAAGAAAATCCGGATACCGCTTTCGCGGGTATGACGGCGCCTTGATAGTCCGCTGCCAGAATTCCTCTACTCCGGCGTTCGCGGATAAGAGTTCAGTAACGGCAGATCGGGTGAAGCCCGGCCTATGCCGGCTATCCTCCGTTTGCGTCATCGTTTTGCCATGCTTTAACTACTGCCGCTGCCCGATCTTCGCAAAACGCAAACCCAGTTGGAGCAACTCATCCCAGGGATCGCCGCTTGCAACGCCCTTGCTGACTCTGTCTATTTTAGCGGCATGTGACAACGCCGATGCCAACTGTTCAAGGTTCAGGCGGCGAGCGGCGTTCTCCATTATTTTCTGCCGGTCCCGCCATACTCGAGACTGGCTGGTCAATTGTCCCGGCGGTTTCCCTGCGTCGAGTCCGGTACGAATCGCGACAAGAAGGCGGATCTGCCCCGCCAGCGTATTGACGATCAGCGGCAATGCCATGCCTTCACCCTGCAAAACCTCCAGGATGCGCGTATAGCGCGCGGTATCCCCGGCAACCATTGCATCGGATAGTTTGAATGCATCATAACGGGCGACATCGAGCACGGCATCCTTCACCTGCTCGAACGACAGCATTCCGGGTGGATAAAGCAACGCAAGTTTCTTGAGTTCCTGATAGGCTGCGAGCAGATTGCCCTCTACCTTGTCGGCAAGAAATTGCAGCGTGTCGATGTCGGCATTCTGCCCTTGCATGGTGAGCCGCTGGCCTATCCAGTCGGGCAGCCGCCCGCGTTCTACCGGATAAACCGTAATGACTGCTCCTGCTGCATCAAGCGCCTTGAACCATCTGGTTGCCGCACCTTGCTGGTCGATCCGGGGCAGGGTGACAAGTGTGACGGTATCTGGCGGCAGGGCGCGGCAGTATTTCTCCAAAACGGCGCTGCCCTGATTGCCCGGCTTGCCCGAGGGGATGCGCAGATCGATTATACGTCTTTCGCCGAACAACGACAGGCTGTTGCTGCACCGTTCCAGCTCTGTCCAGTTGAAATAGCTATCGACGTTGAAAATTTCCCGTTCGATATACCCGCCTTGGCGCGCTTTTACACGGATCAGGTCGGCAGCTTCGATTGCCAGAAGTAATTCGTCGCCGGATACCGTATAAAGCGGTGCAAGCTGTTTATCGAGATGCCGCGCAAGCTGTTCGGGCGCAATACGCATGCCTTCGCCTTCAGGTTACCGCAACACAGGCGTCAACGGTCAGGGGTTCACCTGTGGAGACTTATTCAGTTCCGCCACCTTGACTGCTCCAAGGCGCCGCACGATCTGATCTGCCGAATCACTCTGCATTTCCCGCACGAGCATTGCCTCTTCCCCCTCCTTCGCGACCACCTGCTGATTGGTAAAAGGCATGATTCGACGCAGGGCCAGTTCATTGGTGGGAATGAGTTCCTCCCCTTTGGCATCGAGCAGCCGGAAGGAAACCCGGTACCGGAGTTCAAACTCCAGAACGCGCCCGCCGCCTGACACGGACATGATCTGTCTGTCATTGGTGACGCTGAGAATCTCCAGTATGGCTTCGGCCTTTTTCCGGTTGTCAACGAGGCGAGTGCTGGTGCTCGCCCGAACGAGGCGCCTGAGATCGGTACCGATGGGATGTCCTTGCGGGAAGGAAATATAAAGCGTATCAAACGGAAGCGCGGCGGTGCCCCGCAACTGAAAGCCGCAAGCCGCGAGCAAGAGACAGCATGTAAGCAACAGGATTTTTTTCATCGGCAATCCTCGAGTTCCGGTTTTCGTATCTTCAAATGACGATATTGACCAGTTTCCCTGGCACCATCACCACTTTTTTAACTGCTTTTCCATCGATGAACCTTCGCACCTGTTCATTCTCCAGCGCAAGCTGCTCAACGATTACCGGTTTTGTATCTGCGGCAACCCGTATCTTCCCCCGCAGCTTGCCATTGACCTGAACGATCAGCTCAATTTCATCCTGCACGAGCGCAGCAACGTCTGCTTGCGGCCATGGCTGATCGAGCAACTCCGTGCCCGGGCGGAGCTCCCGCCAGAGGACATGGCAGATGTGAGGAACAATGGGCGACAACAGCAGTACAATATTTTCCAGTGCTTCCTGCATCAACCCGCGGGCAGACGGGCTCGAATCCTGCAATTTTCCGAGAGCGTTCATCAACTCCATTACAGCCGCAATCGCGGTATTGAAGGTATGCCGCCTGCCCAGGTCATCACCCACCTTGGCGATGGTCTGGTGCAGTTGAAAACGCAAGGCCTTGAGTTCAGGACCGAGACCTGCAACCGGGATTGGACCATTCGCAACACCGCTTTGTTGCAGATGATCGTAAACCTGTTTCCATAATCGCTTCAAAAAACGGAATGCGCCCTCTACTCCGGCATCCGCCCACTCGAGAGTCTGCTCGGGCGGGCTGGCAAACATCATGAAGAGCCGGGCTGTATCCGCCCCGTATTGCTCGACGAGTTTTTGCGGATCGACGCCATTGTTGCGGGATTTCGACATCGTGCCGATGCCGCCTGCTTCAACCGGCTGGCCGTCGGCGCGCAGCACCGCTCCGATTCGTCTTCCCTGCTCGTCGGTCTGGATATCCACATCCGCAGGGTTGAAATAGACGATGCGCCCGCTTCCCGTTTTCCGGAACATGATCTCATTGAGCACCATGCCCTGGGTCAGCAGATTGGCAAACGGCTCGTCGAACAACACCAGTCCGAGATCGCGCATGACCTTGCTCCAGAAGCGCGAGTAGAGCAGATGCAGGATGGCATGTTCGATGCCGCCGATATATTGATCAACGGGCAGCCAGTAATCCACGCGCGCATCCACCATTGCCCGGTGCTGGTCGGTGCAGGCATAACGGATGTAATACCAAGACGAATCGACGAAGGTATCCATCGTATCGGTTTCCCGGCGGGCGGACTGACCGCAGCGCGGGCAGGAACACTCGTAAAATGACGGCGTTTTAGCAAGCGGGTTGCCCGAGCCGTCGGGCACCAGATCTTCCGGAAGCACCACGGGAAGCTGCTCATCGGGCACCGGCACTACCCCGCACGCATCGCAATAGATGAGAGGAATGGGGCAGCCCCAATAACGCTGCCGGGAAATGCCCCAGTCACGCAGGCGGTAATGCACGCGTTTCTCGCCCAATCCCTTCTGTTGCAATGCGACAGCGATTGCATCCACTGCGGGCTGGAACGCGAGACCGGAGAACTCACCGGAATCGAACGTAATGCCGTGTTCCACATATGCCTGGGCAAGGGGGACCGTCAGGCCGGAGTCGACAGGCTTGATCACGGCCCTGATCGGCAGCGAATATTGGGTAGCAAACTCGAAATCGCGTTCATCATGAGCGGGAACCGCCATCACCGCCCCTTCCCCATAGCCCATCAGCACGTAATTGGCTATCCAGACAGGTAATCTGGCCCCGGTCAGGGGGTGGATAACGTACAAACCCGTATCCCTACCCTTCTTTTCCTGGGTAGCGAGTTCCGCTTCCATCATCGCCCCCTGCCTGCATTCTTCGATAAATGCAGCAAGGGCAGGATTACTTTTCGCTGCGTGCTGAGCGACAGGATGCTCAGCCGCGACGGCTACATACGTTACGCCAAACAAGGTATCTGCACGAGTCGTAAAAACCTTCAAGTCCTGCGGCATGCCGGATTCGGCATCCGCAGGAAACCGGACTTCAACACCAAAGCTCTTGCCGATCCAGTTGGCCTGCATCGTTCTCACCCGCTCCGGCCAGCCCGGAAGCGCATTCAGCGCTTCCAGCAGCTCATCAGCATACGCGGTGATCTTCATGTAATACATCGGGATTTCGTGCTTTTCCACCAGAGCTCCGGTGCGCCAGCCGCGCCCGTCGATTACCTGCTCATTGGCCAGTACTGTCTGGTCGACAGGGTCCCAGTTTACGATGCCCGTCGTTCTATAGGCCAGACCCTTTTCCAGCATGCGCAGGAACAGCCACTGATTCCACCGGTAATAATCCGGCTGGCAGGTGGCAAGCTCGCGATCCCAATCCATTGCCAGCCCCAGACTCTGCAATTGCTTGCGCATGTAGGCGATATTGTCGTAGGTCCACTTTGCCGGCGGTACATTGTTTTGCATTGCCGCATTCTCTGCCGGCAGGCCGAAGGCATCCCAGCCCATGGGCTGCAACACGTTGTAACCCTGCATGCGGTGATAGCGCGACAGCACATCGCCAATGGTATAGTTGCGCACATGTCCCATGTGCAACTTGCCAGAGGGATAAGGAAACATCGAAAGACAATAGTATTTCCGCTTTTCCGGCGCCTCCACAGCCTTGAATGCGGCGGTTTGCTGCCAGTACTGCTGCGCTTCCGACTCGATTTCCTGGGGGTGATATTTTTCCTGCATAAGCTCGGCTTTCTGCCATAAAGCTGGGGATTATACCGCGAACTCAGGCATTTCCGTGGGTGAGGGCCCGGCTCCAGCGAGGCCGGAAGGAAAGCGAGAGATCATGTATTTTGAAGTGCTGTGAGCGGCTAAAGAGACTATCGGAAGCGATTCGGCTTCAGGATATTCGGGAAACGGATTTACCTGATCCTGATAGTCACCCTGAAGTCGCCCCGTATCAGGCTTAGGGTGAGCCGTCCCTGGCTGCTGGCCTTGAGAGCAGCAAGCAACTCCTGCACCGAACGGACCTGGCGGCGATTGACGCCAATGATGAGGTCCCCCGGCCGGATGCCCCGCAGCCAGGCGGGACTATTGACTTCCACGTCTGTTACCATCACGCCCTCAATTCCCCGGCGGGCGCCGGGTTTCAAGTCCGCCACGGTTGCGCCTGAGACCTCCGGCACGGCCTCCGCACCTGCACTGGAAGCCTCCGCCAGCTTGGCTATCTTTACTTTCGCAGTCAGCCGCTTCCCATTCCTGATCAGCCCGAGATCCAGCGTCTCCCCGATGGGCATCAGTCCAACCTTGTTGCGCAAATCAATCGAGTTCCGCACAGGTTTTCCGTTGACAGTCGTTATCACATCACGCGGTTTCACCCCGGCTTTTTCCGCAGGCGATCCCGGCTCGACCGCACTGATGATGGCGCCTTCCGTGGAAGGCAACCCCAGTGAGGCCGCCAGGTCGTGCGTAATATCTTCGCTGCTCGCTCCCAGTCTGCCGCGGCGTACCTCGCCGAAGCGCAGGATTTGATCGAGGACTGCCTTCACCATCACACTGGGAACCGCAAAACCAATGCCGACGTTGCCGCCTGCGGGACCAATGATGGCGGTGTTGATGCCGATCAGTTCCCCCTTGAGGTTGATGAGGGCTCCGCCGGAGTTGCCCGGATTGATGGAGGCGTCGGTCTGGATGAAGTCTTCATAGCCTTCGATATCCAGTCCGCTTCTTCCCAATGCGCTGACGATGCCGGATGTTACCGTTTGCCCCAGACCGAACGGATTCCCGATCGCGATGACAAAATCCCCGACGTTGAGCAGATCGGAATCACCGAGGCGCAGCGCCTTAAGGTTCTTGGCATCGATTTTCAGCAGGGCAATATCGGTACCCGGGTCCGTCCCCACCAGCTTCGCCTGGAATTGGCGCCTGTCTTTGAGTGTCACAACCACCTGCTGCGCATCCTTGATCACGTGGTAGTTGGTCACCACATAACCCTTGGCCGCATCCATGATCACGCCGGAACCCACACTGCGCTCCGGCCGGGCCTCCTGCTCCGGAAGATTGAAAAAGCGGCGGAAGAAAGGGTCCCGAAACAAGGGATTCTCTTCTATGGCCGAGCGCGTCACTACGGAAATATTGACGACCGCCGGGGTCACGTCCTGAAGCACCGGCGCCAGGGTCGGCACACCATTTTTGGTGTCACTGAAAGGCAAAGCCGGATAGCCCGGCAGCGCAATGACCAGCAAGCCGATAAAAACCAGCCAGAGTGAAACTGACAGCGGTGAAACTGACAGTGGAGCTGGCTGCGAAACTGATCCGGACGGTTTTCTCATTTGAGGCGTGCTTTACTTGATTTATCCACCAGTTGGCCGAGGGTGATGTGATTCTTTCAGTCTTTGTTCAGGCTCAGAAGTTCTTCCACGCCCGGCTCGAAGGGCTCGGGGTCGAATGCCCTGTCGCCGTCGACGACAGGCCCGTTCCCGGTTTTGAGCCCATGAAAATCGTAAAGCGAGGAATCGAGCAGATGCGAGGGTTGGATGTTCTGCAAAGAGCTGAACATGTTTTCCAGCCTGCCGGGAAACTTTTTATCCCATTGCTGCAGCATTTCCTTTACCACCTGGCGCTGCATATTCTTCTGTGATCCACACAGGTTGCAGGGGATGATCGGGAAATTTTCCATTTCCGCATAGGCGGCCAGGTCTTTCTCTTTGCAGTAGGCAAGCGGCCGGATGACGATATGCTTGCCATCATCGCTTACCAGCTTGGGCGGCATGGTTTTCAGCTTACCGCCATGAAACAGATTGAGAAGCAGGGTTTCAAGAATATCATCGCGATGGTGGCCCAGCGCGATTTTCGTTGCTCCCAGTTCGTCTGCCACGCGATACAGGACCCCGCGGCGCAAGCGTGAACAAAGGCTGCAAGTGGTTTTCCCCTCCGGTATCAAGCGCTTCACCACGCTATAGGTATCCTGCTCGACGATGCGGAAAGGCATGCCGATGGATGTAAGATAGTTCGGCAACACGTGTTCCGGAAAGCCCGGCTGCTTCTGGTCCAGATTTACCGCAATCAGCTCGAATTGTGTGGCTGCGTGTGCCTGCAGGCTGCGGAGGATATCGAGCAGAGCATAGCTGTCCTTTCCGCCCGAGAGACACACCATTACCCGGTCTCCAGACTCGATCATGTTGAAATCAGCGATCGCCGTCCCGACAAGCCGCCTCAACCGCTTATGCAGTTTGTTGGCGTTATGTTGCTCCTTTCTGGACAACATTTCTATTCCTGTTCCCATTCCCGCTGCAACCTCTTTCTCAAGATACTCATCGGTTCCCGCCCCCATAGGCTCGGGTTCAATCCCGGCTTCTGAACTGCACCAGTAATTTTCCCAGATTGGATGCGGTTTGGACAGTGCCGTCCCAGTTGCTGAGCATGTATCAACGCTCACGCTGTATATACAAAAAACAGATAAGCAAATCAAATGATATTAGTTTGAATTATAAAACGTCACTGGTAACGTGTCGCTTCCACAGACTCTGCAACCGTTTTGACCATGTCGGCCACCCCTGAAATCATTGATCTGGAAGAAAAGCATTATGGATCCGGACAATCCGGCAGACGGATACCCGTGGACGTTAAACAACGGATTCTGTACGCCATTGCAAATATCGAATATGGCTCGGTGGAGGTGGTCATTCATGACGGCAAGATTACCCAGATAGAGTGCCGGGAAAAAATCCGGATGGGGCGTAGCGAGGCTGGCCAGAGAAAGTGAAGGGAATAATGCAAGAGCGGGAAGCCACAGGCATAAAAGCCGACCAAATGACTGGAGGCCAAATAAAACAGATTACATCGGTCCTTGACCGCGCAACCGGAAGGACGAGACAGGAGAGAGGAATGAAGTTTTATCTGGGAACAGTCATTGCGTTTGCTCTCGCGATACCGCCATGGAGCGGTGCTCAGGCAGATGCAAACACGATCGACACCGAAAAATTCAAAATGACGGAACAGGAAAACAGGTTTGCTCAGAACGGTGCTGTCCCTGTTGAAGAAAAAGGAAAGGCCGATCCCTCGGGAGCAAGCAGCAAATCAAATGGAAATACATCGGCTGGAAAAACAGCGGCAGCGGCAACAAAGGAGGAAAAAAAATCGACGGGCTACTTCAGGCCTTCCAGCAGCTACTCGACCCAGCCCGAATCCGATCCGCCGCGCTATGTGCGCACCCTGAGCAAAACCGGGATTGAAGCTTTCAAGGACATCTACTGGCTGGATGTGGGCATCGATCATCGTACCCGCTACGAATTCCGCAGCAACGATATACGGCGCACCGAACTCAGGCTGGACCAGCCCTTCCTGCTGCGCTCCCGCGCCTACTTCGGAATCCGCGAAATATTCGATCCGCTACGCGCCGCGGTGGAATTCCAGGATTCCCGCCGCTACAACGGCCATTTTCCACCCGATGACCGTGATTTCAATGAGCACGACCTCATCCAGGCCTATGCCGAATTGTATTTCAAGGGCGCGCTGGGTCAAGACGACCTGAAACAGCAGCGCCCGCTCAGGTTGCGCGTGGGCCGCATGGCCTATGAGGCGCTGGACCGGCGTCTGATCGGCCGCAATGAATGGCGCAACACGACCAATACCTTCGAAGGTTTTCGCATCAACCTGGGACAGGAAGTCAACGATTGGGAGGGGGATTTATGGGCCTACCAGCCTGTTCAACGGCTGCTGACGGAGTTTGACGAGCGCATCGAGAACCAATGGTTCTACGGCGCCATCGGCCATTGGCGCAAATGGTCGGATTTCATCACACTCCAGCCCTATTACATGGGACTGACGCAGGATGGCAGCAAGACAGGCGAAATCGACCGTCATATTCATTCACCCGCTCTCAGGGGATACGGCAAGATAGGCGATACGGGTCTGGACTTCGATTTCAACCTGATCTACCAGTTCGGTCGGAATGGCACGCAGGAACATCAGGCCCATGCATACATCACCGAGCTGGGCTATACGCTCAAACACGCGTGGAAACCCCGTATCAGCGCCTTTTACGGTTACGCCAGCGGCGATCGCAATCCCAATGACAACGTAAATAACCGCTTCGAACGGTTCTTCGGTTTCGCGCGACCGTGGTCAGCGGACGATTACATCGTTTTCGAGAATATCAAATCCCCCAAGATAAAGCTCGAGTTCCAGCCGTTCAAGGACCTGCGGATCGATGGCGGCTACAGCTGGTACTGGCTGGCCAGCGATACCGACCGCCTCAATAACCTCTTCAGAGGCAATGGAAGTAACGGAGGAAGTTTTTCCAACCGCGATGCGACCGGAAGCAGCGGTGATTTCATCGGACACAATTTCGACATCCGGGCACGCTACAAGCTGGCGAAACACATCGACACAACCATCGGTTATTCGCATTTCACGAGCGGGGAGTTTGTGCGCAACCGGCAAATAGCGGCCTTGGGCAGAAGCCCGGGGAGTTCGGACTTTTTTTACGTTGAAGTTGTATTGAGCGCATTTTGATTATTTGACACTTATTGATTTCACTTACTGGCTTCACCTGCCTAAAGGAAGAATACGAAAATGAAAGCATGGATAACGACGAGCCTTACCGCAATCCTCCTGTGGGGAGGCAATGCCTGGGGAGATAAAACAATATTGAATGTATCCTATGACCCGACTCGCGAGCTGTATCAGCAGTTCAATTCGGCATTCGCGAAGCATTGGGAGAGCAAGACCGGAGAAAAAATAGCCATAAAACAATCTCATGGCGGCTCCGGGAAACAGGCACGCTCTGTCATCGACGGGCTTGATGCTGATGTCGTGACGCTCGCGCTGGCGAAGGACATCGATGAAATCGCGGAAAAAGCCAGCCTGCTGCCGGCGGACTGGCAAAAGCGCTTGCCGCATAACAGCACGCCTTACACTTCAACCATCGTACTGCTGGTCCGGAAGGGCAACCCCAAGAACATCAAAGACTGGGACGACCTGGTCAAGCCCGGCGTCGCCGTAATCACCCCCAATCCGAAAACCTCGGGGGGCGCCCGCTGGAATTACCTCGCCGCGTGGGAATACGGCAAGCGAACGTACGGCGACGATGCCAAGGCGAAGGAGTTCGTAGCAAAGCTCTACCGGAATGTCCCTGTGCTGGACTCGGGCGCGCGCGGCTCAACCACGACATTTGTGGAGCGCGGCATCGGCGATGTCTTCATTTCGTGGGAAAACGAAGCATTCCTCGCTATCAGGGAACTCGGGCCCGACAAATTTGAAATTGTGGCACCCTCCCTCAGCATTCTTGCCGAACCATCGGTCGCGGTGGTAGACAAGGTGGCCGACAAGAAGGGTACCCGTACCATCGCGGAAGCCTATCTCCAATATCTCTATTCAGACACAGGCCAGGAGATTGCCGCTAAGAATTTCTACCGTCCAACCAATGCCGCAATCGCAGCGAAATATGCAAGTCAGTTTCCCGGCCTCAAGCTGTTCAAGATCGACGATGCGTTTGGGGGCTGGAAGAACGCGCACAAGCTTCACTTTGCCGATGGCGGCACTTTTGATCAGATTTATCAGAAATAACAGCACAAGTCGTACCGTCTGCACTGAAAACCGCAAAACAACCATGCTGACATTCAGAAAATCGACGTCCAGGAAATTTTTGAAAGGAGATGAAAAGTGAGCATTTCTTCATCACAGGAAAAGGATGAATTGGCGCGCATCCAGGAGTCAACCGATTATGCGGTGACTCGAGCGGAGAATGGTTTCATCATGGGACATTTTTTCAACTGCTCGCTATCAAGCGTATTTCAGCCAGTATTCGATGCAAAAACACGCAGCGTGGCAGGACATGCAGCTTATATCCGTTCTGTCGTGAGTGAGGAAAATCCCTTATCACCCTGGAAAGTCCTGTCTCTCGGGGAAGGAGACGCTCCATTGGTACGTTTTGACCGGTTGTGCCGCGCAGTGCACGTGCTTAACTACTTCAGCGGGCGCTCTCATGAGGGCAATCTTTCCGTCACCGTACAGCCACGCCTGCTGGAGAGCGTTAAAGATGACCATGGCCGAGCGTTCAAAAGCATCCTCGATATCATCGGCGTGGAGACTTCCCGGGTGGTAATTGAAATTCCGGCTGAGGTGAATCGCAACTGGAAGCTGCTCAAACACGTAATCAGCAATTACCGCTCGCACGGCTATCGCATAGCCATCAATCACAACGATGCCGGCGACGATTGGGTAGCGGAACTTGCCAGCCTGTATCCGCTGTATCCGGACGTAGTGCGGTTGGAGGCCTCCGTTCTTCAAAGGCTGGGAGACGCAGGGCCGCTGGTGGATGTCATTCATCGCTTTGGCGCGCAGGTTTTGTTCCGTGAGATCGAAACAGCGCGACAATTGACAGGGGCTGTTCGTGCCGGTGCCGATCTTCTCCAGGGGCGCTTTCTCGGCATACCAGCGCAGGCGATTGAGTTTGACTTGTTCATACCTGCTGCAACGACAGAGTACCGAAGCGCAGAGGCTTCCTCCCGGCGCATCCGGACGCTGCAGCACTATATCGACGCGGCGAGAATCTGAAATGGGCACGTTCAGGCAACACAGCGTTCTGCCCGGATTCAATCTGGCGCTTGGATTTACGTTGCTTTATCTGAGCCTGATTGTTCTGATTCCAATCTCGGCAGCATTTGTTCGCACTGCAGAACTCACCTTGCCCGAATTCTGGGATGTGGTGACGACACCAAGGGTATTGGCTTCCTATCGGTTGACATTTGGGGCCTCATTCGCAGCGGCGCTGCTCAATGCGATATTCGGGCTCCTGGTTGCGTGGGTGCTGGTGCGTTACCACTTTCCAGGAAAGAAGCTGATCGATGCGCTGGTAGACCTTCCATTTGCCCTGCCCACCGCGGTAGCCGGTATTGCCCTGACAGCGCTCTATGCGGGGAACGGGTGGTTCGGCCAGTATCTGGAGCCGGTTGGCCTCAAGGTTGCCTTTACGCCAGCAGGGGTCTTCGTGGCGCTGACGTTTATCGGATTGCCATTTGTAGTGCGAACGGTGCAACCTGTGCTGGAAGACCTCGAACCTGAACTGGAAGAAGCAGCAGCTACGCTCGGCGCGACCCGCTTGCACACATTCCTGCGAATCATTTTTCCCGCGATTTTTCCGGCATTGATAACCGGCTTTGCGCTTGCCTTTGCCCGTGCGATCGGGGAATACGGGTCCGTTATTTTTATTGCGGGCAACATGCCGATGATTTCCGAAATCACGCCGCTCCTGATCATTACCAAGCTCGAGCAGTACGACTATGCAGGCGCTACGGCGCTCGCCGTGGTCATGCTCGTGATTTCTTTCGTGTTGCTCCTGATCATTAACCTGCTGCAATGGTGGAGTCGCAGCCGGAGTTCATCGACAGTATGAGCATGAGGATATCCTGATGACTGCTATTGCTCTTCCGTTGCCCGTCCCTTCAGGCCGGGTGCGGCCCGTCGAGGAATCCGCGTGGGTGCGGCGGTCCCTGATCGGGCTTGCGCTGGCCTTTCTTACACTCTTTCTCTTCGTACCCCTGATATCGGTTTTCTACGAAGCGCTCAAGAAAGGCTGGGATGTTTACATTGCCGCAATTACCGAGCCGGATGCGGTGTCCGCCATTCAGCTTACCCTGACCGCAGCCGCCATTGCAGTTCCGCTTAATCTGGTATTCGGCATAGCGGCAGCATGGGCAGTTGCCAAGTTTGAGTTCCGCGGCAAAAACCTCCTGGTCACGCTCATCGATTTGCCCTTTTCGGTCTCACCTGTCGTGTCCGGGCTCATCTATGTGCTTATTTTCGGCTTGCAGGGTTGGCTGGGCCCGTGGCTGGCGGAACACGACATCAAGATTATCTTTGCGGTGCCCGGTATTGTGCTGGCGACCATATTCGTCACGGTTCCCTTTATCGCACGCGAACTGATTCCCCTGATGCAATCCCAAGGAGCCGAAGAGGAAGAAGCGGCCGTTGTACTCGGGGCGAACGGCTGGCAGATATTCTTCCGTGTAACGCTTCCCAATATTAAATGGGGCCTGCTTTACGGCGTCATCCTTTGCAATGCGCGGGCAATGGGAGAGTTTGGTGCAGTATCGGTGGTATCCGGGCATATCCGCGGGAGCACCAATACCTTGCCGCTGCATGTCGAGATTCTTTATAACGAATATAACTTCGCGGCCGCCTTTGCCGTGGCGTCGCTGCTCGCCCTGCTCGCACTGGTCACATTGGCATTGAAGACTATCATTGAATCAAAAACCCGGGAAAAACCGGAAACCGCAGGAATACAAGAATGAGCATAGAAATTCGTAACCTTTCCAAACAATTCGGCACGTTTTCCGCGCTACGCGACGTCAGCCTGGAAGTAAAGTCCGGTGAACTGCTCGCGCTGCTCGGCCCTTCAGGATCAGGGAAAACAACCCTGCTGCGTGTCATTGCGGGACTGGAAGCAGCGGATACCGGCCAAGTGCTGTTTCAGGGCGAAGACGCAACGGATCAGCACGTCCGTGAGCGCCAGGTGGGCTTTGTATTCCAGCACTACGCCCTGTTCCGGAACATGACCATTTTCGAAAACGTAGCCTTCGGTCTCCGTGTACGTCCGAAAAAATTCCGCCCTTCCACAGCAGAGATTCAGCAACGCGTACATGAGTTACTAAAACTGGTGCAACTGGACTGGCTGGCAGACCGCTACCCGCATCAACTCTCGGGAGGGCAACGCCAGAGAATCGCCCTGGCACGAGCATTGGCTGTGGAACCCAAGGTTCTGCTGCTCGACGAACCATTCGGGGCGCTGGATGCCAAAGTGCGCAAGGAACTGCGTTCATGGCTTAGAAGACTTCACGATGAGATGCACATTACCAGTGTTTTCGTCACCCATGACCAGGAAGAGGCCTTGGAGGTCGCGGATCGGGTCGTAGTCATGAACGAGGGTCGCATCGAGCAGATCGGTACGCCTGATGAGGTATACGAGCACCCCGCAAGCCCGTTCGTGTACAAATTCCTGGGCAAGGTGAATCTTTTCCATGGACGGCTCCATCGCGGTCGCGCCTGGATAGGGGGAATCGAAATCGATGCGCCGGAGCATACCGAGGCCGAAGAGCTCTCGGGAGTGGCCTACGTGCGTCCGCATGACATCCATGTGGATAAGGTGGACCATGCCTTGAATGGGGAGGGAGCAATTGCCGCGCATGTGTCCCATATCCTCTCAGTGGGCCCGGTAGTTCGCCTCCAGCTGGTGCGCGATGACGGCAAAGACAAGGAATTGATCGAAGTCGAAATCAGCAGGGAGCGCTTTCGGGAACTGCAACTGACGCGAGGCGATCAGGTTTTCATCAAACCTTCCCGTTTCGATCTCTTTCCGGCGCAGATACACTAGCAGCCTGACTTATCAGGCTACGGACTTGGCGGTATTGATACCGTTTCCTGGAACAAGAGGGGAACGGCAGTCCGTGCGGAAGCCGCATGAGGATAGCCGCAATCCACGCCGGCTACTCGACAATCTTCAGAACCCTCTCCATTCCGTACTCCCTATGGCTCTTGAAAAAGTTGTGAAGCTGATCACCAGCGCCAGTAACAGGGATAAAAATCGGGGGAATAAAAATCGCTGTAGTTTCATGATGATTTCATTGCCTGATGATTTTCTTGTCATCTGAGCTGAAATTCGATCGTGGAAACTGCACATGCAAGAATAAGCTGATTCCGACGTATCAATAAAAAAACCCCGACTCTCGTAAGAATCGGGGTTTTTTCTATAAGGTGCCTGGCAGTGACCTACTTTCGCATGTGAAAACACACTATCATCGGCGCGACTTCGTTTCACGACCCTGTTCGGGATGGGAAGGGGTGGGTCCAAAGTGCTATGACCACCAAGCGTAACTTTTAGTGGCATCCGAAAAAAGCAATGAGCAACCCTGGCTTTTATCGAAAACCGCAATCTTGAAGAAGTAAATGGGAATGATTGTATCTGATAAACACCTTGTCCTTGCTTAAGGTTATAGGATCAAGCCGCACGGTCAATTAGTATCGGTTAGCTTAACGCATTACTGCGCTTCCACACCCGACCTATCAACGTCGTAGTCTTCGACGAACCTTTAGGGGGGTTTAACCCCCGGGAAGTCTCATCTTGAGGCGAGTTTCCCGCTTAGATGCTTTCAGCGGTTATCTCTTCCACACTTAGCTACCCGGCGATACGACTGGCGTCATAACCGGTACACCAGAGGTGCGTCCACTCCGGTCCTCTCGTACTAGGAGCAGGTCCTCTCAAACTTCCAACGCCCACGGCAGATAGGGACCAAACTGTCTCACGACGTTTTAAACCCAGCTCACGTACCACTTTAAATGGCGAACAGCCATACCCTTGGGACCGGCTACAGCCCCAGGATGTGATGAGCCGACATCGAGGTGCCAAACTCCCCCGTCGATATGAACTCTTGGGAGGAATCAGCCTGTTATCCCCGGCGTACCTTTTATCCGTTGAGCGATGGCCCTTCCATACAGAACCACCGGATCACTATGACCTGCTTTCGCATCTGCTCGACTTGTCAGTCTCGCAGTCAAGCACGCTTTTGCCATTGCACTATCAGCACGATTTCCGACCGTACCTAGCGTACCTTCGTACTCCTCCGTTACACTTTGGGAGGAGACCGCCCCAGTCAAACTGCCTACCATACACGGTCCCCGATCCAGATAATGGACCTAGGTTAGAACCCCAACAACACCAGGGTGGTATTTCAAGGTTGGCTCCATGAACTCTAGCGAGTCCACTTCAATGCCTCCCACCTATCCTACACAGATGTTGTCAAGGTCCAATGTAAAGCTACAGTAAAGGTGCACGGGGTCTTTCCGTCTAGCCGCGGGGAGATTGCATCTTCACAAACATTTCAACTTCGCTGAGTCTCAGGAGGAGACAGTGTGGCCATCGTTACGCCATTCGTGCAGGTCGGAACTTACCCGACAAGGAATTTCGCTACCTTAGGACCGTTATAGTTACGGCCGCCGTTTACCGGGGCTTCGATCAAGAGCTTGCACCCCATCACTTAACCTTCCGGCACCGGGCAGGCGTCACACTCTATACGTCCACTTTCGTGTTTGCAGAGTGCTGTGTTTTTATTAAACAGTCGCAGCCACCATTTTTTTGCAACCCCCTTCCGCTTCACGCGCGAGGCGCTACACGTACAGAGGGCACACCTTATCCCGAAGTTACGGTGTCAATTTGCCGAGTTCCTTCTCCTGAGTTCTCTCAAGCGCCTTGGAATTTTCATCCCGCCCACCTGTGTCGGTTTGCGGTACGGTCTTCGTTCAACTGAAGCTTAGTGGCTTTTCCTGGAAGCAGGGTATCACTCACTTGGCACCCCGAAGGGTGTTTCGTTATCACGCCTCAACTAAGCCGCCCGGATTTGCCTAAGCAGCACGTCTACACGCTTCAACCGGGACATCCAACACCCGGCCGAGCTAACCTTCTCCGTCCCCACATCGCATTGAACAAAGGTACTGGAATATTAACCAGTTTCCCATCAGCTACGCATTTCTGCCTCACCTTAGGGGCCGACTCACCCTGCGCCGATGAACGTTGCGCAGGAAACCTTGGGCTTACGGCGAGGGAGCCTTTCACTCCCTTTATCGCTACTCATGTCAGCATTCGCACTTCCGATACCTCCAGCAGCCTTCTCAAGCCACCTTCGCAGGCCTACGGAACGCTCTCCTACCATCTACACTTGCGTGTAGATCCCTAGCTTCGGTGCACAGTTTGAGCCCCGTTACATCTTCCGCGCAGGACGACTCGATCAGTGAGCTATTACGCTTTCTTTAAAGGATGGCTGCTTCTAAGCCAACCTCCTGACTGTTTTAGCCTTCCCACTTCGTTTGCCACTTAACTGTGTCTTTGGGACCTTAGCTGAGGGTCTGGGTTGTTTCCCTCTCGACACCGGACGTTAGCACCCGATGTCTGTCTCCCACGCTCGCACTCTTCGGTATTCGGAGTTTGCCATGGTTTGGTAGGCCTAAACGGCCCCCTAGCCATAACAGTGCTCTACCCCCGAAGGTGATACGTGAGGCACTACCTAAATAGTTTTCGGAGAGAACCAGCTATTTCCAGATTTGTTTAGCCTTTCACCCCTACCCACAGCTCATCCCCTAATTTTTCAACATTAGTGGGTTCGGACCTCCACGAGGTGTTACCCCCGCTTCATCCTGGCCATGAGTAGATCATCTGGTTTCGGGTCTACACCCAGCAACTAATCGCCCTATTAAGACTCGCTTTCGCTATGCCTCCCCTATACGGTTAAGCTCGCTACTGAATGTAAGTCGCTGACCCATTATACAAAAGGTACGCAGTCACGGAACAAGTCCGCTCCCACTGTTTGTATGCATGCGGTTTCAGGATCTATTTCACTCCCCTCCCGGGGTTCTTTTCGCCTTTCCCTCACGGTACTGGTTCACTATCGGTCGATTACGAGTATTTAGCCTTGGAGGATGGTCCCCCCATATTCAGACAGGATTACACGTGTCCCGCCCTACTTGTCCCAATCCTAGTTCCACACTCAAACTTTCGCCTACGGGGCTATCACCCACTATGGCCCGACTTTCCAGACGGTTCGACTAGTTCGAGTGCTAAAAATTGGAGGCTGCTCCCATTTCGCTCGCCACTACTTTGGGAATCTCGGTTGATTTCTTTTCCTCTGGCTACTTAGATGTTTCAGTTCACCAGGTTCGCCACACTTGGCCTATATATTCAGCCAAGGTTGACCCTTGCGGGCCGGGTTTCCCCATTCGGACATCTCCGGATCAAAGCTTGTTTGCCAGCTCCCCGAAGCTTTTCGCAGGCTTCCACGTCCTTCATCGCCTGTAATCGCCAAGGCATCCACCACATGCACTTATTCGCTTGATCCTATAACCTTAAGGGCTTTAGAAGCCTAAGCGGATGTCAGCAAAAAACCGACTCCTCTTCATCTTCCAAACCGGTGGTTACAGGTGTTTGCTTCGCATCGCATCCGACTAAAAATGCGATACGTCGATACAATCTAACCCATTATTCCGTTTCTCGGGAAAACGTGGCCTCTAAGGCAACGTATCCGTTGATACGGAATATTTACTTCTTCCAGATTGTTAAAGAACGTCAGGAACCGAATACAAGGAATTCAGAGGTGAATAAAACAATCTGAAAACCTGAACGCTCCCGAAATACAGCCGCTGGTTAAAAACCAGAAGTAAACCTTTCCGTTTACTTCTGGTTTCTAATTAGGTAATTGCTTTTCTGATTGGTGGAGGTGAACGGGATCGAACCGATGACCCCCTGCTTGCAAAGCAGGTGCTCTCCCATCTGAGCTACACCCCCTTTTAGTTGGTGGGTCTGGGTGGACTTGAACCACCGACCCCACGCTTATCAAGCGTGTGCTCTAACCAACTGAGCTACAGACCCTGAACAGAGCCTGGAAACAAAGAGATGGGCCTTTTGTGGTTCTCAAGCCTATTTCCTTAGCCCCCTAGCCTTGCTTTTCTAAACAACCGATAGGTTGTGGGCACTCAAACAGGAATTTCTCTAGAAAGGAGGTGATCCAGCCGCAGGTTCCCCTACGGCTACCTTGTTACGACTTCACCCCAGTCATGAATCTCACCGTGGCAGGCGCCCTCCTTGCGGTTAGACTACCTGCTTCTGGTGGAACCCACTCCCATGGTGTGACGGGCGGTGTGTACAAGACCCGGGAACGTATTCACCGCGACATGCTGATCCGCGATTACTAGCGATTCCGACTTCACGGAGTCGAGTTGCAGACTCCGATCCGGACTACGACGCGCTTTCTGAGATTAGCTCCCCCTCGCGGGTTGGCAACCCTCTGTACGCGCCATTGTATTACGTGTGAAGCCCTACCCATAAGGGCCATGAGGACTTGACGTCATCCCCACCTTCCTCCGGTTTGTCACCGGCAGTTTCATTAAAGTGCCCAACTGAATGATGGCAATTAATGACAAGGGTTGCGCTCGTTGCGGGACTTAACCCAACATCTCACGACACGAGCTGACGACAGCCATGCAGCACCTGTGTTGCCGTTCCCTTTCGGGCACACCCACCTCTCGGCGGGCTCCGGCACATGTCAAGGGTAGGTAAGGTTTTTCGCGTTGCATCGAATTAATCCACATAATCCACCGCTTGTGCGGGTCCCCGTCAATTCCTTTGAGTTTTAATCTTGCGACCGTACTCCCCAGGCGGTCAACTTCACGCGTTAGCTGCGTTACCAAGTCCGTTAAGACCCGACAACTAGTTGACATCGTTTAGGGCGTGGACTACCAGGGTATCTAATCCTGTTTGCTCCCCACGCTTTCGTGCCTGAGCGTCAGTGTTAACCCAGGGGGCTGCCTTCGCCATCGGTGTTCCTCCACATCTCTACGCATTTCACTGCTACACGTGGAATTCCACCCCCCTCTGCCACACTCTAGCCTTGTAGTTTCAAACGCAGTTCCCAGGTTAAGCCCGGGGATTTCACATCTGACTTACAAAACCGCCTGCGCACGCTTTACGCCCAGTAATTCCGATTAACGCTCGCACCCTACGTATTACCGCGGCTGCTGGCACGTAGTTAGCCGGTGCTTCTTCTTCCGGTACCGTCAGTAGTCACGGGTATTAACCGTGACCGTTTCGTTCCGGCTGAAAGAGCTTTACAACCCGAAGGCCTTCTTCACTCACGCGGCATGGCTGGATCAGGGTTTCCCCCATTGTCCAAAATTCCCCACTGCTGCCTCCCGTAGGAGTCTGGGCCGTGTCTCAGTCCCAGTGTGGCTGGTCGTCCTCTCAGACCAGCTACTGATCGACGCCTTGGTAAGCCTTTACCTCACCAACTAGCTAATCAGACATCGGCCGCTCCAAAAGCGCAAGGTCTTGCGATCCCCTGCTTTTCTCCTCGGAGATTATGCGGTATTAGCACACCTTTCGGTGCGTTATCCCCCACTTAAGGATACGTTCCGATGTATTACTCACCCGTTCGCCACTCGCCACCAGGGTTGCCCCCGTGCTGCCGTTCGACTTGCATGTGTAAAGCATGCCGCCAGCGTTCAATCTGAGCCAGGATCAAACTCTTCAGTTCAATACTGGTAAAACTCTCGCTTGACGTTATTCGATTCTGTTTCTCCCGAGTGACCGGGATGATCAGAATCTTGGTACGTTGTGCGAGCACTTCGATTCCTGGAACTGACTGTTTCGCTAAAACACGAAACAGCCGTATGTCCCGTTCAAGTGCCCACACCTATCGGCTGTAAATTTTTAAAGAGCGATGCCGGCTGACAAACTTTGTAACCGATGTCAGCTAGCGAAGGCGGCATTATACAGACGCCTGATACCCGGTCAAGGGTTTTTGATACATTTTTATTTTTCTTCGGAGATTCTTACTCTGGCAAACTTCCGCTTGCCCACCTGCACTATCGCCATATGACCACAAGGCAGCCGGAAAGTTTTGTCGCTTACTTTCTCGCCATCCGATTTACATCACCTTGCTCGATCATGCGAAAGGCGGCATTATACAGACGCCTGATACCCGGTCAAGGGTTTTTTGATAATTTTTATTTTTCTTCGCAGATTGTTACTCTGGCAAACTTCCGCTTGCCCACCTGCACTATCACCATTTGACCACAGGACAGTCTGAAAGTTTTGTCGCTCACCTTTTCGCCATTCAATTTTACACCACCTTGCTCGATCATGCGCAAGGCTTCGGTGGTGCTGGCGGTGAGCCCGGTCTGTTTGAGCAACTGCGCGATCGGCAATCCTTCTTTTCCAGCCTGCAGTATGTTTTCCGGCAAATCATCCGGGATACCTCCCCGCCTGAAGCGTGACTCGAAATCGGCGAGAGCGGCTTCCGCATCCTGCCTGCTATGAAAACGCGTAACGATCTCCTGCGCAAACAGGACCTTGATATCGCGAGGATTGCGTCCATTCCCTACATCCTGCTGCCACTGACGAACAACGCGCAGCGGCTCGAACGACAACAATTCAATATACCGCCACATCAATTCGTCGGAAATAGACATCAATTTGCCGAACATGTTCCCCGGACTCTCGGTGATCCCGATGTAGTTGCCGGCAGACTTGGACATTTTATTGACGCCGTCCAGTCCTTCGAGAAGCGGCATCGTGATGACGCATTGCGACGCTTGCCCGAAGTGTTTCTGCAACTCCCGTCCCATCAGCAAATTGAATTTCTGGTCAGTGCCTCCCAGTTCGATATCTGCGCGGAGCGCGACCGAGTCATAGCCTTGGATCAACGGATATAAAAATTCATGAATGGCAATGGGCTTGTTGCTCTGGTAGCGCTTGCCAAAATCGTCCCGTTCCAGCATGCGCGCAACCGTATGAGTTGCCGCCAGTTTGATCAGATCGGCGGCATTCAGCCTGTCCATCCATGCGGAGTTGAACACCACCTCGGTCTGTTCAGGTTTGAGTATGCGGAATACCTGGTCCTGATAGGATTTCGCATTCTCGGCTACCTGCTCGCGGGAAAGTGGGGGACGCGTAGTATTCTTGCCGCTGGGATCGCCGATCATGCCTGTGAAGTCGCCAATCAGGAATAGGGCGTGATGCCCTAAATCCTGTAAGTGGCGCATTTTATTCAGCAGAACGGTATGACCCAGATGCAAGTCAGGTGCTGTAGGATCGAATCCAGCCTTGATTCTGAGTGGACGATTCTGGGCAAGCTTCTGCTCCAGCTCGTCTTCCAGCAAAAGCTCGCTGCAACCACGCTTGATGATTTCGATTTGTTCTGAAATTGGTATCGTCACATCAGCAGGTCGCGGTATTATTTATCGTTGTCAGCGGCAAAGCCCCAGTTGATCAGCTTGTCGAGCACGGCATTGACATAATCCGGGCGCCGGTTCTGGTAATCAAGGTAGTAGGCGTGTTCCCAGACATCGATCGTTAAGAGCGGCTTCATTCCTTTTGTGAGCGGGAGATCTGCGTTACCCGTCTTTATCACCTGCAGCCTGTCGCCATCGTTTACGAGCCATGCCCATCCGCTGCCGAACTGGGTTGTGGCTGCCGTCGCCAGTTCCTTTTTGCAAACCTCCACGCTGCCGAAAGCGGTCTCGATTTTTTGCTTCAGCGACGCGGGCGGCTCACCCCCGCCCTTGGGCGATAAACTGTTCCAGTAAAAGGTATGGTTCCACACCTGGGCAGCGTTATTGAAAATTCCTGCCTTGTCTGCCTTTCCCGCAGTGGAAGTGATGATCTCCTCCAGAGACATATCCGCCAGATCTGTACCTGCAACCAGCTTGTTGAGATTATCGACATAGGTCTTGTGATGTTTTCCGTAGTGGAAGCCAAGCGTATTTGCCGAAATGACGGGGTCCAGCGCGTTATCCGCATAAGGTAAAGGGGGCAGAACATACGGGGCGCTACCGGTATTTTGATTGCTCATTGTTTTCACTCCCATGTGGTGACATAAAAATTTGATCGGTGCCGCGCTTTCCTCTGAAACCTTGACAAGAGATCAGCGCATCCTGATACCTGCCATACTGGATATCTCCCGCAAAATAGAGCCGAGGATACGGATAAAAAACGGAGCCAGAGTTTCCAGTTCCATTTCATATGCACTTGCAGGGAGAATTATATTTATGAGGGCAAGTATATCCGAAAACAGGAATACCTACGCAGCGCTGCCCGCGCAGCAAATCACTTTTGCAAGTGAGGTGTGGAAACAAATTGCTCGAGCGCAGCAATGACTCCACGGATGGCCGTTACTCCCCAAAGCTGTCTCCGCTTACCCGGGACGGTGTCGAAGCTTTCGATACTTTCATTAAAATCATGAAACCTCTCATTAAATTCCCAAGCATCAGGCTGCAGGACGTGCTCCTTCGGCAGGGTCAGGGCAGGATTTTTAACAGGAACCGAAATATCGACTATGCTTGTAAGCATATGCATCGATAACCGGTGGAAACAGAACTTCTCAAATCAGCAATCCGAATCATGCAAGCTTCCAGATTACTATTGATGCCTTTGCTGTTGACAGGAATCCTGTTCGCTCCCAATGGCGCCCGCGCAGCAGGATTCGCTTTGCAAAACCAGAATGGAGCCGGAAACGGCTACGCCTATGCAGGCGCCGCGGCTGTCGCGCAAGACGCATCCACGATTTATTTCAATCCGGCTGGCATGACCTACCTTGCTCCCGGGCATCATGTTTCCGGAGCGGGCAACCTGCTCATCCGGTCCTTGAGATTCAAGAATACGGGCAGCAGTCCTTTCCTCAGCTATCCCCTGGGCGATAATGGCGGCCAGGCCGGAGGCCTCTCGCCCATTCCCGCTTTTTACTGGAGCATGTCGCTGGGTTCTGCCTTCCGCCTCGGCTTGGGGGTATCCCCCACCTTTGGCAACTCCACGGAATGGAACAAGACCTTTATTGGCCGCTACCAGGGAAGATTCTCTGAAATCTTGGCGATTAATTTCAACCCGAGCTTTGCCTGGCAGTTGAGCGAGGATGTCTCGATTGGCGCGGGTCTGAATATCGTGAAGTTTGACGCGGATTTGCGCAGCATGGTGCCCGTAACATCCCTGCTGCCCCTCCCGGTAGACGTGGAAACAAAGATGAAAGGGGATGATGTAGGCTTTGGCTATAACCTTGGCGTCATGTTCCGGTTTTCACCGTCCACGCGCATGGGGCTCACTTACAGATCGACAGTGGATTTGAAAGTTGACGGCCGACTGAGCGCGCCTGGGACTGTCATTCCCGCTTCGGTCGCTCTCGAGCTTCCAAACACCGCATCCCTGGCAATCTCTCACATGATGAGCGATCGATTGCGATTGCTTGCAGACCTGACCTGGACCGGCTGGGGTCACATACCGGCAATCGTCGCCACGAGTCGCGCTTCCGGTACCATTCTCGCAAATGAACGGCTGGGATTCGAAGACAGTTTCCGCGTGGGTCTTGGCGCGCAATATCAGTATACGGAGCGCCTTCGGCTCCACGCCGGGTTCGCCTACGACCAATCCCCCGTGCGTAACGCCAGGGATCGATCGGTACGTCTGCCGGATTCCGATCGTTTCTGGTTAGCGGTAGGCCTCAACCAGAAGCTTGGCGAACGAACGTCGATCGACGTAGGGTATTCACATGTGTTCTTCAAAGGAGCGGAGATCGAGCGCCCCACCTTCCCGAACCCATTGCTTCAGGTAGTACGCGGCTCATTCAGCACAAACGCCCACATCATTTCCCTTCAACTCAACCATCACTTCTGATTTCGTTGGGGCGACCGGCCACCCGCCAGTGGCTCCCGCAGTGGGGACTACGCGCCGCAGAGCTCCACCAGCTGCCTGTCGGGGTAGCGCTCCATTTGATACCTTAGCCAAAGCCTGCTGCCGATATGCCGCGCCAGCATATCCGCGTTGAACTGTAAATTGGCATTTTCCATCCCGCTCGTGGTCTGGTGGAAAAGTTGAAGCCACCGTTCGAATAATTCCGGCGTCAGTCCAGGCAGGGCTACGTGCTTGGGCATGGGCGCGCCACGGAACCTGCCTGTTCCCCGCAGCTTCATCGACCAGAAATTGATCATCTGCACGAAATGTGCGTCCCAGTCAGTAACATGAGCCTCGAAGATCGGACCGAGCAGCGGATCCTTTCTGGCCGTTGCATAAAACGTATGAACTAGATAGGAAATCTCTTCTTCTGTACACAGGCCCGGATCAGGAGCAAAGAATTGTGGTTCAGACATGGCAGTGATTGTGATATATCTTGGAAAGTGAGAATTTCATCGCAAAAGGCGATGCGGGACTTGGCTCTGATTCGTATTCGAAAGCGGGATTACCCTTAACCTTACTTACTTGTAAATAGTCGGCGACGAAGCTGAATTCGCCCAACCTCAAGTATATCCCTCACTTTAGACAAGTATGAATGTCATAAGTTCGTTAATCAAAGTTTAAACCAGTCCAAGCCGAACGGGATCGGTAAAATGATTTGTAAAAAGAAAGTTTGTCGCCAAAGCGATCAAACGCGTTGATTGCCTGGGGGTTGAAAACTCCAGGAAGTTGAAAACTTGAGGAGCCCCTGAATAAATCCCCGGAGGCGCAACGCGCGTTATGGAAGATTTGGTCAGCGGCTCCTCAAAATACTCCCTCCTTCGATACGCCCTCGCACCTCAGTATCATGCGCAAGGTTTGCAGCGCTTCCAGTTGAATCTGGCGCACGCGTTCGCGTGTAAGATCGAGACTTGCAGCCAGTTGCTCCAGAGTTTGCGTTTCATAGCCGTTGAGCCCGTAGCGCTGCTCGATTATATAGCGCTGTTTATCATTTAACCGGTTCAACCAATCCTGTACGCGACCTTTTATCTCGGACTGCTCCCACATAAGATCCGGGCCGGGACTCTGGTCATCTGCAATTGCATCACCGATTGACAGCAAGGGATCCACATCGAGCGGCGCGTCCAATGACATCATGCTCTGGTTCAAAGACAACATTCTTTGCACTTCCTTGACTGTCCGCCCCAGCAGATGAGCCACATCCTCCGCTTTGGGGTCTTTTCCCGTATGGGCTTCAAGGTGGCGGGCGGCCTGCAATATGATGTTCAAATCCTTGATGACATGGACCGGAAGACGGATAGTCCGCGACTGATTCATGATGCAACGCTCGATATTCTGTCGTATCCACCAAGTCGCATAGGTCGAAAAACGGAATCCTCGTTCCGGATCGAATTTATCAAGAGCGTGCATCATCCCCATGTTGCCTTCTTCTATCAGGTCGAGCAAGGCAACCCCATGGTTGGTATAATGTTTTGCTATATTGACCACCAGTCGCAAATTACACTCAATCATTTTCTGACGTGCGGCAAAATCGTTCTGTCTGACGCGGCGCGTCAGTTCCGCTTCTTCCTTCGGGGTCAGCAGGGCATTATGGCCAATCTCGTTGAAATAGATTTGAGTAACATCGGTCAATAGAAAGTCGTTGGATGTGTCCGTTATTGCGCTGGAGGGCGTGTCGGCAGCCTCATCATCCTGCTCCAGTGAATCCTCCTTCTCGAAGAGTTCTTCTTCGTCAGTGTATTCTTGCTGGTTCATCATGAGCTCATCCTCAATTCATCCGGAAATACCCGGTAAATATTTCAGAGGATCGACCGGTTTGCCATTCTTCCGAATTTCGAAATGGAGCTTGACAAGACCGGCGTCCGTGCTTCCCATCTCAGCAATTTTCTGTCCTTTGATCACCGTCTCCCCTTCCTTCACAAGGAGCTTGCTGTTATGCGCATAGGCGCTGAGATAGGTGTCGCTATGTTTGATAATGATCAGTTTGCCGTATCCGCGTAGGCCCTCGCCGCTATAAACCACTTTCCCTCCTGCGGATGCGGCTACCGTTTGTCCTCTCATCCCGACGATATCGATGCCTTTGGTGCTTTCCGAAAAAAGGTCTGCTACCCTGCCTTTGGCAGGCCATACCCACTCGCCCTGGGCATTATTTCTGATGGCTTCAGATGGAGGAATGGAAATCGTGCTGATTTCGGCAGGCGTTGTTTTTTCGACAGCCGGCGCGACCTTTACCACCGTTACCGGCAGAGCTGCATCCGCCCGGCTTTTCACCTGCGCAAGGGCCTGTTCCGAGTAAGGCAACTTGAACGCCTTTGGTTCTGTTTTCACCTTTCCCACCGGGACCGGTTGTCTTGCTTCCGGCATCGGCATACTGTCTTGTCTGGGTTGTGCCGGCGATGCTGGCGCTACTACGGACGAAGATGGGGCGGACTCCTGAATGGCGAACAGGGTTGGTTGTGCCGCTACCGGCCCCTCGGGTCGGGATAAAAAGATCTCCTGGCCAATCCGGATTGCTCCTGGATCAGGGAGATTGTTCCACGCCGCCAACTCCCTGGGATTAATATTGTTGCTCGTCGCAATACTGTAGAGCGTGTCGCCTCTGCGAACGATATGCACGCCAGGCCGCTGGGATTGAGGGGAGGTTGAAACGCCATTTTTTTGCCGGTCCGGCACGGCCTTGTTACTCATTGGCCCCTGACGAGGCGTGGATGAACAACCTGCAATCAGCAAGCATAATGCGAGGGACAGACAGTATGGGAGAATATGCCGCTGCGCGAAAAATGTGCGAGGAAGATCTTTGCCCAGACCGGAAAGATTACTGTTCAGACTCATATCCCTGATTCGTGTAGCGCTCATTGTTGTCTCGTTTCCCTTGCTCGATATCGTTGCGGTTTCCTAACGCTGCCAGATCCCCGGTATCATTGGGACAAACTTGACTTCGTCCAGTATTGTCTCAGTATAACCTTGCAAGTTGCGTTCGATAACGCACAAAACTTGCTCGCTGGTTCCCCTGGGAAATACCATTCTGCCACGAATGGCTAATTGTTCAAGTAGTGCCGGAGGCATGTGCGGCGTTGCAGCCGTGAGAATGATTCCGTCAAACGGCGCTGCCTCGGAAAGGCCAAGCAGACCGTCAGCATGCTTCAGGCGCACATTGTTGATGCGTAACTCTCTTAGCCGCCCGCGAGTGCGCGTCAGCAGAGGCCCGATACGCTCGACCGAATAGACTTCCCGGGAGAACTGCGCCAGTATCGCAGTCTGATAGCCGGAGCCCGTGCCAATCTCAAGCACCTTGCCCGGATTGGAACCTGCGCGCAGCAACTGACTCATCCTCGCCACGGTGAACGGGTTCGAAATCGTCTGCTCGAAATTGATCGGCAAGGCGACGTCGTCGTAGGCACGGCTTGCCAGCACTTCCTCCACAAAGATGTGACGAGGAACGGTAATCATGGCTGTGAGCACTGCTTCATCCGTGACCCCCTGCGTGCACAGTCGCTCAACCATGCGCGCACGCGTCCGCTGTGAAGTCATGCCGATTCCGGAATGGCGGACGTTCAATCCCGATCTGCCTTGAACACAGCCTTCAGCTCCGCGTGCTGCCAAGAGCGTGACTATTCAGCCATTCCTTTACCGCGTCCAGCTGCCCATACCGGGTGAGGTCGATTTGCAGGGGGGTCACCGATACACGCTTGCGCTGAATCGCGAGAAAGTCCGTTCCCTCCCCGGCATCCTGCGCGGGCCCTGCCGCACCCACCCAATATACTGTCTCACCTCGTGGGGTTTTATACTTTACTACCGGTTCCGCCTTATGCCGGCGCCCCAGCCGGGTGACCTCCAGGCCCTGCAACTCATCGTACGGGATATCAGGTACATTGATATTCAGTAGCACGGGGCCATGAAGTTTATCCGTTTCAAAGCGACGCACTATTTCAGCCGCGACACGGGCGGCAGTAGGGAAATTTCCGGCCGAAAAACCAGCGAGTGAAATGGCAAGGGAAGGTACGCCAAGTAAAAAGCCTTCAGTTGCCGCTGCTACCGTCCCGGAATAAATGGTGTCGTCCCCCATGTTGGCACCATCGTTGATTCCGGATACGACCATGTCAGGCAAGGTGTCAAGCATGCCTGTAACCGCCAGATGCACGCAATCTGTCGGCGTGCCATTGACGTAATAGAAACCGTTGTGGGATTTACGAAGACTGAGAGGCCGGTCCAGCGTAAGCGAATTGCTGGCGCCGCTTCGGTCGCGCTCCGGGGCGACGACTACGATGTCCGCAATGACGGAAAGCGCTTCTGCAAGACAAGCGAGACCCGGCGCAAAATACCCATCGTCATTACTGAGCAGTATGCGCATTTGAACATGCCCCAGGTGATGGTTTCAGCTTAAAGGGGAGATAGATGCGCTCAACCTCCACTGCGCATGACAGTACTTGTTGATAAGCTTGACTGGTCGGGGCGAGAGGATTTGAACCTCCGACCACTTGCACCCCATGCAAGTACGCTACCAGGCTGCGCTACGCCCCGACGTGGCGAATTATAACAATAAACCCGAAAGGTTAGAAACCTGCGGAGTCCCCAATGAATGTCAAGCGGATGTCCGCCAGTGCTTTACAACCTTTTGCAGCCAATGTAATTGAAAAAAGAGAGCTCTCACGAGCGAAGCAACGCCAGTACATCCTGGATCTCGCTACGTAGCGACGCGAGATCGATAGATGAGGAAAGTGTGACAACCGGCAGGGGATTGACGAAACCCTGTCCCAGACGTGCGCGTGCGCCATGGATGGTAAAGCCCTGCTCATAGAGCAACTCCCGAATGCGGCGAATCAGCAGCACTTCATGGTGTTGATAGTAGCGCCGATTGCCCCGGCGCTTGACTGGTTTCAGTTGCGTAAACTCCTGTTCCCAGTAACGCAATACATGCGGCTTCACACCGCATAGTTCGCTTACTTCTCCAATCGTGAAATAGCGTTTGGCGGGAATAGGGGTAAGCGGAGTATCAGGCGTTATCTTTGCCATGCTGATTCTTTTCAACCATCGCCTTCAGTTTCTGGCTTGCATGGAAAGTAACTACCCTGCGGGCAGTGATAGGAATTTCTTCACCTGTTTTGGGATTCCGGCCGGGACGCTGGGGCTTGTCGCGTAACTGGAAATTACCGAATCCCGATAGCTTGACGCCGTCGCCATTTTGCAGCGCAATGCGAACCTCTTCGTAAAAAGACTCCACCATGTCCTTGGCTTCGCGTTTGTTGAAACCGACTTTTTCAAAGAGCAAATCCGCCAGCTCGGCCTTTGTTAAGGTCATAGTCCCCCTCTCACTTTTATTACTCTCAAACATCGTGCTCTATCTTCCGGTCAACTGCGCAGTCTTGCTCCAAACCTGTTTTCAAGAACACTTATCAGTTTTGCGACTACCTGATCAGCTTGTGCGTCAGTTAAAGTTTTTTCAGTATCTTGTAATAACATACGGAATGCAAGACTTTTTTTGTCGCTTTCCACCCCTTTCCCCTGGTATACATCAAAGAGCGCAATTTCAGAAATGATGGATAACTTCTCGCTCCGCATGCTGTCCAGAATCGCCTGCACGCTGACATCCTTCGGCACGAGTACAGCGATATCGCGCCGGATCGGGGGATATTTGGAAATTTCTGAAGCCTGTGGCAACGTTCGCGCCAGCAGAACATCCACGTTCAATTCGAACAGGACAACGGATCGAGCCAGCCCCAGCTTCTGTTGCCAGCGGGGGTGAAGCTCCCCAAGAAAGCCGCCAATACGGCCATCTATGGAAATCTCCGCGGACTTGCCCGGATGCAGGGCTGGATGGCGCGCGGCAGCGACCCTAAGCTCCCCTGGCCATAACAGCGCCTCGATATCGGCTTTTGCATCATAGAAATCGACGGGACGGGCAGGCAAACCCCATTGTTCCTCCACGACGTCCCCATAGCAGAGTCCTGCCAGCTTTTCCTGTTGCGAGTAGGTCTGTCCATCTTTCTGGAAACAACCCCCGATTTCAAACAGGCGAATCCTGGATTGTTTGCGGTTGAGATTGAACTGAAGATTAGAGATGAGCCCTCCCAAAAGGCTGCTGCGCATCACCGCCAATTGATTGGACAAAGGGTTTTTCAACGCGATAGGGGTCCTGTTGCCCGCCAACTCCGTTTCCCATGAGGTTTCGACGAAAGCATAATTGATGACTTCCTGGTAATCCCGCGCCACTAGAATTTGTCGCAGTCTTGATCGCGTTCGCCGGGTCTCGGGCGCAGAAAGTATGTCGAGTTTCGCTCGCGGCATGGTCGCAGCAATACGGTTGTATCCGTACATACGCGCCAACTCCTCGATCAGGTCTTCTTCTATGGCAAGATCGAACCGATAGGTGGGAGGCGTCACGTAAAATACCGCGTCTGTATTCAAAAAACCGAACTGCAGCCGGTGCAACAGTTCCGCTACCCGACCTTCATCCAGCTCTACGCCCAACACTCGCCCGACTCGCTCCAGACCCAGGCGAATGGGATCCCGCGCTGGCAAGCTTCCACGGAGTTCAGTAACGGGTCCCACCCTGCCCCCGCAGATATTCAGAATCAGGTCAGTTGCGCGCTCCATTGCTGCGCGCGTGGCGCCAAAATCGACGCCGCGTTCGAAACGATAGGCCGAATCCGAGCTGAAGCCGAGCGAGAAGGATTTGCCGGCGATAACGCCGGGGCTGAAAAAAGCGCTCTCCAGAAACAAGTCGACCGCCCCTGAGGTGACCCCGCTTTCATTTCCACCCATGATGCCCGCCAGCGCCAGGGGCTTGGCATCATCTGCGATCACCAGCATATCGGGTTGCAGCACAAGATTCTCGCCGTTCAGCAATTCGATACTTTCCCCCGGGCGGGCGAACCTGATGTGAATGGAACCGGCAAGACCCCCCTGTATTCTTGCCAAATCAAAAGCATGCAGGGGCTGGCCAGTCTCCAGCATGACATAATTGGTCACATCCACCACAGGGTTGATAGCGCGCAACCCGCTGCGTTCCAGTCGCTGCACCATCCATTGCGGGGTAGCGACATCAAGAGAAATGCCCCGTACTACCCGACCACAGTAGAGTGGGCAGGCGGTCGCCGCGTCCACATGGATTGCCAGGGTTTCGGCAATCTGTGCTGACACAGGCTTGATTTCGACGGATTGGCGATTTTGGGAAGTAATTGCCGCCACTTCTCTCGCTATGCCGGATAATCCCAGGCAATCGCCGCGGTTCGGCGTGAGTTTGAGAGTGAGAAGGTTGTCCTCGAGGTCGTAATATGCCCGAAAATCTGTTCCTACCGGCGCATCGGGCGAAAGCAGCAACAGGCCGGACGAAGCATCCTCCAATCCCAGTTCCTTGGCTGAACACAACATTCCCGTGGATTCGACCCCGCGTATCCTGGTCTGCTTGATGGCCATGCCCGGCAATTGCGCTCCTGAAAGAGCGCATGGCACCTTTATACCGGCCCGAACATTGGCAGCGCCGCAGACAATTTGCAGCGGCTCGTCATTTCCCGCTGCACCGGTCTTCACCTTGCAAACCTGAAGATGATCCGCATCGGGATGTTTCTGCACCGATAACACTTCCGCTACCACCACCTTGTGAAACGCTGGCGCGACCGGCTCGACGCTCTCGACTTCCAGTCCTGCCATCGTCAGCGCATGGGCAAGATCACGCGTCGACAAGGGAGGATTTACAAAGGTACGCAGCCAGTTTTCTGAAAATTTCATAAATTTTACCGTTCAGCAGGGAAAGGAACGTGTCGCAGGTCTTGTATCCAGCCTTGGATACTCTTCCCATACACTGACCCTTCCACCGAAAGATCGCTCCGCAGTCACCCTTAAGGGCCCCGAATCCCGTTGCATGTCACCTGCATTATTTTTCGTGGGATTTTTTATATTTTTTCTTTTTATATTCCTGATCCGTGGTTTCAGTTGAACTGTTTCAGGAACCGCAAATCATTTTCGAAGAACAGTCGCAAGTCGTTTACCCCATATCTCAGCATCGCCAGACGCTCGACGCCTAAACCAAAAGCAAAGCCAACGTACTTTTGACTGTCTATGTTGACATGCTTGAAGACATTGGGATGTACCATTCCACAACCCAGCACTTCCAGCCACCCGGTGTAACTGCATACGCGACAGCCGGTTTTGCACATTACACAACCGATATCCATTTCGGCTGAAGGCTCGGTAAAAGGGAAAAAAGAAGGGCGAAAACGCACCGGCAGATCGTCGCGCTCGAAAAAATGCTGCATGAAATCAGAGAGAATGCCTTTCAAAGCCGAGAAGTTGGCACTTTCATCGATCCATAAACCTTCCACCTGATGAAACATCGGAGTATGCGTCAGATCGGAATCGCAACGGTAAACCCTCCCTGGCGCAATCACCTTCAGGGGAGGTGGATTACTTTCCATGTATCGTATTTGAACGGGTGACGTATGAGTTCGCAACAGGTGCTCGCTTGCGCCGCCGTTTTCGTCATCGACATAGAAAGTATCGTGCATGGCGCGAGCGGGATGGCTTTCCGGGATATTCAGCGCGGTGAAATTATAAAAATCGGTTTCGATCTCGGGCCCGGAAGCCACCGTGAATCCGACCGAATGAAACAGCGACTGAATTCGCTCGAGCGCGAGCGTGATAGGGTGGAGTCCCCCCATTCCCGTTCCGCGCCCCGACAAAGTGACATCCAGCTTTTCCTCTATTAACTGCTCTTCCAGCTTCTTTTCCTGTATCGCCTCCCGGCGACGGCTCAGCGCTGCCTCCAGCGATTCCTTCGCCTGATTGATACGGCTTCCCGCTGCGGGACGCTCTTCCGGGGGAATCTTGCCCAATCCCTTGAGCAACTCGGTCAGTTGCCCATGCCGGCCCAGATATCGCGCCTTGACCTGCTCCAGTTCGGCCAGGTCCTCTGTTCTATTGAACAGCTCAATTGCTTCAGTAAGAAGATGATCCAGATGAGTCATTCAAATAACAGTTTGATCAATTGGATTCCGCATATGAAAAGAGGAGGCCAGGCGTTTTTGCCTTTAGCCTCCTCCCAGTCTTTTAATCCCGGAAACGCGCGAACGAAGCCCCGAGTTCACGCCGGGCTTGCTAAAACGCTTCTAAATGGCCAAACTGGCTTTGGCCTGCTCCGCTATTTTTGCAAAGGCCGGCTTGTCGAATACAGCCAGATCCGCCAGGACCTTGCGATCCACCTCGATCTCGGCTTTCTTCAGGCCGTTCATGAACACGCTGTACGACAAACCGCATTCCCTGGCAGCGGCGTTGATACGGGCGATCCAAAGGGCTCGAAACTCGCGTTTCTTCTGGCGACGATCGCGATAGGCGTATTGCCCCGCTTTCATCACCGCTTCCTTCGCTACGCGATAGACATTCTTGCGGCGACCCCGGTAACCTTTCGCCAGGTCCAGTATTTTCTTGTGGCGAGCGTGAGCTGTTACACCACGTTTCACTCTTGGCATATCAGTCTCCTCCTATGCGTAGGGCATCATGGCGCGCACCGACGCCACATCGCTGAAGTGCACGTTTACGGACCCCCGCAACTGGCGCTTGCTTTTGGTCGTTTTCTTAGTCAGAATATGACGCTTGAATGCCTGCGAGCGCTTCACGGTACCGCCTGCCCTCACCGTAAAACGTTTTGCCGCACCACTCTTTGTTTTCATCTTTGGCATTACTTTGCTCCTGCTTTAACATGACACAAGGTGGTTCCCGAATGGAACGCTTTAAACCCTGGAGTCACTTGTTTTCAATGAAATGAACTGTGTCAGACCGACAGGAAATTACCATATCTGCCTCCCCATCCTGAACACTATCCCAGCCTCGCATCTTCCGATCTATCCAGCAGGTACAGGTACAAATCGCGGTACCGGATGAACCTGAAATCAGTGGAAATGAGTGCACTAGCGCCGCTCGGGCTGGCTTTCGGCATCAGCCGTCGGTTTTGTTTCCTTTGAGTTGGAGGTTTTTACTTCTTTGGAGTTCTTTATTTCTTTCTTTCGTGGAGATAACACCATCACCATCTGGCGTCCCTCCATTTTGGGAAATTGCTCCACTATCGCATGCGATTCCAGATCGCCTTTTATCCGCTCCAGCAACCGCACTCCAAATTCCTGATGCGCCATTTCCCGCCCGCGGAAGCGGAGGGTAATTTTGGCTTTATCGCCCTCGTCCAGAAAACTGATCAGGTTACGCAGCTTGATGTTGTAATCACCCTCGTCCGTATTGGGACGAAACTTGACTTCCTTGATCTGAATCTGTTTTTGCTTGAGCTTGGCTTCGTGCTTTTTCTTGCTTTCCTGATACCTGAACTTGCCATAATCCATCAGGCGGCATACAGGGGGTTTGGCAGTAGGGGCGATTTCAACCAAATCCACCTCTGCTTCTTCCGCCAGATTATTGGCAACCGCCAGAGGGACTATACCTATCTGCTCTCCATCCGCACCAATCAAGCGCACTTCCGGCGCAGTAATCTCGTAATTGATGCGTGCTGCTTTTTCTTGAACTATAGTAACTCCCGAACTCTATTAATAAATCAGGCCGCCCCCGCCCGGGTGCGAATCTCTTCCTTAAGCCGGTCCACCAATGCCGGCAATGTCATCTGACCAAGGTCAGAGCCACTGCGGGTACGTACAGCCACTCTCTGGGCTGCCACTTCCTTATCACCCACGATGATTTGATAGGGCAGTTTTTGCAGACTATGCTCCCGTATTTTATAAGTTATTTTTTCATTTCTCAAGTCCGCATACGCTCGAATTCCCGCTCTTCTGAGTTCTTCGGTCACTTCTCGGGCATAATCGGCCTGCCCTTCCGAGATATTCAGCACGACCGCATGGTCCGGGGACAACCATAGCGGCAGTGCTCCCGCATGATTTTCGATAAGAATGCCGATAAAACGTTCCAGGGAGCCGAGGATTGCGCGGTGAAGCATTACCGGTATCTGCCGGGAGTTATCCTCGGCCACAAACTCTGCGCCGAGGCGTTCCGGCATGGAAAAATCCAGTTGCAAGGTGCCGCACTGCCAGATGCGACCGATACTATCCTTGAGCGAAAACTCTATTTTTGGTCCGTAGAACGCACCTTCACCCGGTTGCAGTTCCCAGATGAGGTTTTTGTGATTCAGCGCGGATCGCAGCGCCTCTTCCGCCTTGTCCCACTGCTCTTCGGAGCCTACGCGCTTTGCGGGACGGGTGGAAAGTTTCACCAGGATGTCATTAAAGCCAAAATCGTTGTAAACCTTCTGCAACAGATCGATAAACTGGACGGCCTCATCTTGCACCTGGGACTCAGTGCAGAAAATGTGAGCGTCGTCCTGAGTGAACGCTCGCACCCGCATGATCCCGTGCAGCGCTCCGGAGGGCTCGTTACGGTGACAGGAACCGAATTCCGCGAGCCGGAGCGGCAGGTCGCGATAACTTTTCAGCCCCTGCTTGAACACCTGCACATGCCCCGGACAATTCATCGGCTTGACGGAAAATTCCCGATCTTCGGCCTGCGTCACGAACATGTTCTCGCGGAAGTTTTCCCAGTGTCCGGAACGCTCCCACAAACCCTTGTCCAGTACGGAGGGCGTGCGGATTTCGAGATAGCCGTTATTACGAAAGATGTCCCGCATGTACTGTTCGACCTGCTGCCAGACGACCCATCCCTTCGGGTGCCAGAACACCATTCCAGGCGCTTCTTCCTGAAGGTGAAACAGACCCAGTTGCTTGCCGAGCTTGCGGTGATCGCGTTTCTCCGCCTCTTCAAGACGGCGCAGATAGGCGTTCTGATCGTCTTTATTGGTCCATGCGGTGCCATAGATCCGCTGCAGCATTTCGTTATGCGAATCCCCACGCCAATAGGCGCCTGCAAGCTTCATCAGCTTGAAAACCTTCAGACGGGATGTGGCCGGGACGTGGGGACCGCGGCATAAATCGGTAAAATTTCCCTGAGAATACAGGGAAACGTCCTCATCGCCGGGAATGGCTTCGATGATCTGCGCCTTATAGTGTTCGCCCTGGTTCTTGAAAAAATTGATTGCCTCGGATCGATCCCAAACCTGGCGCTCGACCTTCAGGTTGCGCGTGCTGATTTCAGCCATGCGTTTCTCGATTGCCGCCAGATCTTCGGGGGTAAAGGGTCGCTTATAGGAAAAATCGTAATAAAATCCGTCCTCGATTACCGGTCCAATCGTGACCTGCGCTTCCGGAAACAATTCTTTCACCGCATGCGCCAGCAAATGGGCGCTGGAATGCCGGATGATCTCGAGCCCTTCCGCATCCTTTTCCGTGATGATGGCTACGTCGCTGTCATTTTCGATACGAGCGGAAAGGTCAACCAGTTTGCCGTTCACCTTGCCTGCAAGCGCAGCGCGAGCCAGCCCGGCGCCTATCGAAGCTGCAACTTCACCCACCGTTACAGAATGCTCATACACGCGCTCCGAACCATCCGGCAAACGAACTACAGCCACGGCTTCTCCCTTTGATAAGTAAGACTGACTAAAAACCCTGATTTTACAGGATTCAGCGGCACGGGGGTGGGACGGCGAGGTGCCGGAAAAGCGGTCGCGCCAGAGTTAAAGAGGATTTTGCGAAGAATTCAAGGCGAACGGAAAAAGGAATGCGCGGACAGGGCATCATCCGCGCAACTCCCGGGTGCTTGGGGCAAAACGGGAACCCCGAATCAAGAGTCCGTGGCTGGACCTGCTGCTATAAGCTCGCTTCGCGCTCGAGCAATTCTTCTACCCTTACACCCGTTTCTGTTCGTCCGCCAAATACGGTTCCCACCTTCTTTTTATTGAGATGTTCAAGGTTGGTGCTATAGGCTTGCGGGGGCAGCGGAAAAAATTTGACTTCTTTCACCAACGTCGGCGCATTTTTCATGTAAAACTCAACCAGTTCCCTGACCTCTGGTTTTTCCGCTGATTTGATATTCACGTAAATGAAAATCGGACGGGACAAAGGCTGATAACTGCCATCTTCCACTGTTTTTTCAGAGGGGAGCACAGGGCCCTTTCCCGAATCGATGGCCACCGCTTTGAGCTTTTTCTGGTTTTCAACATAGTAGGCAAAACCGAAAAAACCCAGCGCATTCTTGTCGCTGGCGACCCCTTGCACCAATACGTTGTCATCTTCGGAAGCAGTGAAATCTCCTCGGCTGGATTTGGTTTTGCCTACGATCGCTTCGGTAAAGTAGTCGAAAGTACCCGAATCGGCACCCGCTCCATAGAGCTTCAGTTTTTCATCGGGCCATGCCGGATTCGCCTGGTTCCATTTGGTGATTTTACCTTGTGCCTCGGGTTCCCAGATCTTCTTCAACTCAGCCACGGTGAGCGTATTTGCCCAGTCATTCTTGGGATTGATCACCACCGTCAATGCATCGAATGCTACCGGCATTTCAACGTACTGGATACCGGATTTTTTGCATTCCTCCATTTCCTTCTGCAGAATGGGGCGGGAAGCATTCACGATGTCCGTTTCGCCACGGCAGAATTTTTTGAAACCTCCCCCGGTACCAGAGATACCGACGGTTACTCTTACCGCCCCTTTCTTCGCATTCTGAAAATCTTCCGCTACCGCCTCGGTAATGGGAAAAACGGTGCTTGAGCCATCTATCTTAACCAAGCCCCCGGCATTCGCACCGGCAATCATACCTATATTGGTGGCACCGAACACTGCGCCCAGCACCGCCGCCCGCGTCAGTCCCATCCGATTCAATGATTTCAACATTTCATTCCCCGTTCAATTAAACAGACCACGCTTTTTTCAGCTGCCATGCTAGGGCATGATTATTGCGTTTTTGTGACATCCTGTGGCCAGCGCAACCAGAGCATATAAGGTGTATTCCTCCATGAATCAGTTTTCCCAAAAAGAACTGGCAGACAAAAACTTTGGCGGGGGGAAGAGGGAGCAAGATGTCCTTTGATTCAGTTCGGCAGCGCCTTTTCAACCGATCTCTCGCCTGCCGCCGCATTTCGCACAACTTCCGCTATTTTCTCCGCCCAGTGCTTGACTTTCTGCCCGGACTCGCCCTCTACCATTACTCTTATCAAGGGTTCCGTACCCGAAGCACGCAGAAGCACCCGGCCCGTAGTATCGAGATCGCGTTCGGCCTCTGCTTGAGCGGTTTTGATGGCAAGACTGTTGTGCGCATCAAATCCCTTGGGTACCCTGACATTGATGAGTTGTTGCGGATAGAGCGTCACGTCTGATGCGAGCTCGGTCAAGGTCTTGCCGGAATCACGCATCGCGTAGAGTACCTGTAGTGCCGAAATGATTCCGTCACCGGTAGTATGTTTGTCGAGGCAGATAATATGGCCGGAACCTTCGCCGCCCAGCTGCCAGTTTTTTATCTGCAGCAGTTCCAGCACATAGCGATCGCCGACATTCGCGCGCGCAAAAGGAATATCCAGTTTCTTTAACCCGTTTTCAATCGCCAGATTCGTCATGAGCGTCCCCGCCACCCCCCCCTTGAGCAGCCCGTTTTGTTTTCGATGTTTCGCGACGAGGTAGATCAACTGGTCGCCGTCGTAAAGCATGCCCTCGCCATCGGTCATGATTACGCGATCACCATCCCCATCCAATGCCACTCCGATATCTGCCCGATGGTGCCGGACAGCTTCCTGCAGGGCCGCTCCATGCGTTGCCCCACACTCGTGATTGATATTGAGACCATCGGGATGGATTCCAATCGCAACTACTTCGGCGCCCAATTCGTGCAATACGGGACCGGCAATCTGATAAGTGGCGCCATGGGCGCAATCGACCACGACCCGCAGTCCCCGCAGATCGAGGTGATTTGGAAAAGTGCTTTTGCAGAACTCGATATAGCGTCCTCTGGCGTCATTAACGCGCCGCGCTTTTCCGAGCTGCGCCGACGGCATTGCCTTGAGAGGCGCATTCAATCCCGCTTCAATCTCCTGTTCGGTCGCATCGGGTAATTTGGCGCCGAGGGCAGAAAAAAACTTGATGCCGTTATCCTCGAAAGGATTGTGGGAAGCCGAAATGACGATGCCCGCCTGCAAACGCAGGGCCCGGGTGAGATAGGCAACCGCAGGAGTGGGCATAGGCCCCGAAAGCAGAACATCCACTCCGGCTGCGGAAAGCCCCGCCTGCAAGGCTGATTCCAGCATATAGCCTGATATGCGTGTATCCTTGCCGATCAATACTGCCGGGCGCTCTCCTTTTGAAAGATGCCAATCCGAGGAGGTCAGAACCTTGCCCGCAGAATAACCCAGATGTATCACGAATTCGGGCGTGATAGGCGCTTCACCTACGCGTCCGCGTATGCCGTCAGTTCCAAAATATTTTCTTGTCATTGGAAGAAAACCATTGTTTATCGAAATGAATTGAATTCAACTGAGGGTTTCCACCGTGAAGTGAGCGATGATGCATTCTCCCGTGCAGAGCCCCGGTCGTAAACCGCATTGTAAACAGCGAGCGCATCCCGGGTTGCCCGGACGTCATGCACACGGAGGATGGCCGCACCCTTCATAGCCGCGATCAGCGCTGCCGCTATGCTGGCATGAATCCGGTTATTTATGTCACTGCCCGTGATTTTTCCCAGCATCGATTTGCGCGAGAGACCTACCAGTACCGGTACTCCAAGATCGATAAACTGATCGAGATGCCGTAATAGCTCGATATTATGAACCTGGTTTTTACCAAAACCAAAGCCCGGATCGACTACCAGCCGCTCCCGCGGAATACCTGCGGCTTGGGCAGCCTCCACCCGCCGCTTCAGAAAAACCTTGACATCCTGCACTACATCATCATATTGGGGATTGACCTGCATATTAGCGGGTTCACCCTGCATATGCATGAGGCAAGCCATCACACCTCCTTCTGCGACCGCCTCCAGCGCACCCGGCATCTGGAGTGCCCTCACATCGTTAATCATCACGGCCCCCGCGGCGATGGCAGCGCGCATGACTTCGGGTTTGGAAGTGTCGACCGAAACCCGCACATTCTGATTTGCCAGTTCTTCCACTACCGGGAGAATCCGACGTAATTCCTCTTCGACAAAAACCGGGGTGCTGCCAGGGCGCGTTGATTCACCGCCGACGTCCAGCAGATCCGCCCCTTCTTCCATCAAATGGAAAGCATGGTTCAAGGCATGGTCGGTTGAAGCGAACAAGCCGCCATCCGAAAAGGAGTCAGGAGTTATATTGACAACGCCCATCACAAGAGGGCGATGAGAGAGCCTGAAAATTTCTACAGGCGGAATAGAAGATGGTGACACCGGGATTCACCCATTACGGAGGAATTTTCTTTTCTATGAACCGGAAAAAGGCGGGATGAAAAAGATGGAATGAAAAAGACAGGACAAAAAAGACGGATGAAAAAGACGGGACGAACCCGCCTTTTTCATTGTTTACTGTTCAACAGTAACTTCCTTGCCTAAGCTTCCTGCGCGGGTGTCGCTGTAGGCGCCGGGGCCGCGGGGGGCGCATTATCCTTGGGCGGCGTTGGAGCAGTCCTGCTTGGCTTGGGAGGCCGGGGCGTACGGCCTTCCATGATATCGCCGATTTGCTCCGCGTCTATGGTTTCCCATTCCAGCAACGCTTTGGCCATAACCTCGATCTTGTCGCGGTTTTCTTCGATCAGCTTGCGCGCCAGGCTGTACTGCGTGTCGATGATGCGGCGAATTTCTATATCCACCTTCTGCATGGTCGCTTCACTGACATTCTTGTGGGTTGTGACGGAACGGCCCAGAAACACTTCTCCCTCGTTCTCGCCATAAACCATCGGGCCAAGCGAATCAGACATGCCCCATTGGGTGACCATGCGTCTCGCCATCTCTGTCGCACGCTCGAAATCATTGGATGCGCCAGTCGTCATCTGGCCCATGAAGACTTCCTCCGCGATACGCCCCCCGAACAGAACCGCAATATTCTGCAGGATTTCCTCACGGTCCATACTGAAACGGTCTTCGGTCGGCAGTTGCATGGTCACACCCAGTGCCCGCCCCCGCGGGATAATGGAAACCTTGTGCACCGGATCGGTCTTGGGTAGCAATTGGGCAACCACCGCGTGCCCGGATTCATGATAGGCAGTGTTGCGCCGCTCACGCTCCGGCATCAGAACGGATTTGCGTTCTGCACCCATGAAGATCTTGTCCTTGGCCCGCTCGAAATCCTCCATGTCGACGAGCCGCTTGTTGCTGCGCGCAGCAAACAGGGCCGCCTCATTCACCAGATTGGCGAGGTCGGCTCCGGACATCCCCGGGGTTCCGCGGGCGAGGGTTTCGGCATGCACATCGGGCGCGATCGGCACTTTGCGCATATGGACATGCAATATCTGCTCACGGCCACGGATATCGGGGAGCGGCACCGTCACCTGCCGGTCGAAACGGCCGGGACGCAACAGCGCAGGGTCGAGCACATCCGGACGGTTGGTAGCTGCGATGACAATCACACCCGCAGTGCCTTCGAAACCATCCATTTCCACCAGCAACTGATTGAGCGTCTGTTCGCGTTCATCGTTTCCACCACCGAGACCCGCGCCACGCTGACGCCCGACCGCGTCGATCTCGTCGATGAAAATAATGCAGGGAGCATGCTTCTTCGCTTGCTCGAACATATCGCGCACTCTGGCTGCACCTACCCCCACAAACATTTCCACAAAATCGGAGCCGGAGATACTGAAGAAGGGTACCTTGGCTTCACCGGCAATAGCACGCGCCAGGAGCGTCTTACCCGTACCCGGATTTCCCACCATCAACACGCCGCGCGGGATACGTCCTCCCAGTTTCTGGAACTTGCTGGGATCGCGCAGGAATTCCACCAGTTCGGAAACCTCCTCCTTGGCTTCTTCACAACCTGCAACATCGGCAAACGTCACCTGGTTAGTGGATTCGTCGAGCATGCGCGCCTTGCTTTTCCCGAACGAAAAGGCGCCGCCGCCCCGACCCCCCCCCTGCATCTGCCGCATGAAGAAAATCCATACCCCGATCAGCAGAAGCATGGGGAACCAGGAAACGAAGATATTCATCAGGAGGGAAGGTTCTTCCTCCGGCTTGGCATCTATGATGACGCCTGCCTTAAGCAGGTCGCTCACCATCCATGGGTCCGAGGGCGTGTACGTCGTAAAACGTCTGCCATCGGTTTTGGTACCCTTCAGCGTGCGGCCTTCTATAGTTACTTTGGCGATCCTGCCCTGCTTCACCTCGTCGATGAACTGGGAATATTCCATCGGTGCCTGCCCCGACTGCCGTGTACTGAACTGATTGAACACCGTCATCAGCACAAGAGCAATCACCAGCCAGATGGCCATGTTTTTAATGAGATTGTTCAAAGTAGCTCCTTGGCTTGCGCCGTCAAAATACTCGAATGTTTCATTCTAAACCCATTTCTAGATTTAGAATAGCCGTTATCCCTGCTACCAGCCTCCCGGTTCGCGTGGAGATCTGCAGCCTCCCAGCCCTATATTCACTGTATTGGCATGCGAACCCGCAATGTCTAATCCCGCTTTCCCAGCCCCAGCAAATAGATTTCACTGCTCCGACCCCGTGATGCCAAGGGTTTACGTGTTACCACCCGATGGAATGTAGCGCGCATCGCGCGAAAAAACTCGTCAAAACCAGAACCTTGAAATACTTTGACGAGGAAGTTGCCGCCAGAGTTCAACTGCTCGGTACAAAACTCGAGAGCCAGCTCCGCCAGGTGCATGCCCCGCGTTTGATCAATTACCCGTATGCCCGTTATATTAGGTGACATATCGCAAATTACAAGGTCAACGGGCAAATCCTTCAATTGTTCCTTCAATTCGGCCAGGACAGACGCTTCGCGGAAATCTCCCTGAATGAAGGTTACGCCGGATATGGGCGCCATTTCCAGGATATCCAAGGCAACCGCTCTACCCTTGCCCTTGAGCTTCTCCGCTGCTACCTGCGACCACCCGCCGGGAGCAGCGCCAAGATCTACTACCGTCATGCCCGGCTTGAACAAGTGATCGCGTTCGGCGATCTCCATCAGCTTATAGGCCGCGCGTGAGCGGTAGCCTTCCTTTTTTGCCTGCCTGACAAAAAAGTCATTCACATGCTCCTTCATCCAGGCCTTGCTGGTTTTGGTTCGCTTCATCGCGTAAAATGATCGTCGTGAAAGAAGATATGTTAGCACTTACTCCAGATTTCAGACGCGGGCTCAAGGCGCGCGCACATGCCCTCAAGCCGGTCGTCTGGATAGGGGCAGCGGGTTTATCGGACAATGTGGTGAACGAACTGGATCAGCGACTTAAAAGCCACGAACTGATCAAAATCAAAGTGGCGAGCGCCGACTGGGAAATACGAAACGCGTTACTGGAGAAAATCTGCGGGCGCCTCAACGCTGCGCCCGTGCAGCACATCGGCAAGATGCTGGTGATTTACCGTCCTGAACCCGAAAAAACGAACAGCTGAAGCAAACCGGGGATGGGGCCACTGGCAATGAAGCAGTCGAAGTGCTCATTGGCCTTGGCTGCTCCGATCGTGGGCTAATATGGATTCCCATATCCGAATCCGGGAGGAACGCATCCCGCCGAGAACACATTCGGACAGGACCTATATAATTCAAGCTATTCAACGTGAAAAAGAGCAGGAGTTCCCGGTTCCCGCGCCTGGGAACCTCCTCAAATGTATCTCACGTCGAGAATTTCATACTCCCGCACCCCGCCCGGCGCCATCACCTCAGCCACATCCCCCGGATATTTGCCTATCAGAGCGCGAGAGATAGGGGAACTGATGGAAATCTTTCCCTCCTTGATATCCGCCTCATCATCCCCGACAATCTGATAAGTAACGGTTGTGGCAGATTCGACATCCTCCAGATCGATGGTTGCACCGAATACGCAAGCTCCATCCGCATCCAGCGTCGCAGGATCGATGATCTGGGCATTGGAGAGCTTGCTCTCAAGTTCAGCAATACGTCCTTCGATAAAACCCTGACGTTCCTTGGCCGCCTCGTATTCGGCGTTTTCGGAAAGATCACCATGGGATCGAGCTTCCGCAATGGCCGCAATCACGGCGGGTCGCTGAACCGTTTTCATCTCATGCAATTCGGCGCGCAGTTTTCCCGCGCCTGTCACTGTCAAGGGAATTGTACTCATAGTCTCTTCTGCTACCTGTTTTGGATCGGTGTGCCTGTTGTTCGATATTGCTATACCGGAGCACGGCCTCCTTGGGCAATTCAAAATTTAAGTTCAAAGTTCTCGCTTCAGGAAGCGGGGTTCAGAGAGGCTGCCTCCCGCGATTCGTGGAGTTGCTGCAACCCGTAGGCATGCAATTCCTGCATGTTTGCCATGCCTACGCAGGCGGCCCGCGCCCCGGCTAACGTAGTATAGTATGTTACCCGCGCTTGCAGTACCGCATGCCGAATCGAGTAGGAGTCATGGACGCTCCGCTTGTCTTCCACTGTATTGATGATCAGGTCCATCTCCCCGTTCTTGATCATGTCTACGATATGGGGACGTCCTTCCGACATCTTGTTTACCGGCGTCACGGACAGCCCTGCCGCACTCAGAACCGCGGCGGTGCCACGGGTAGCATAAAGCGTAAACCCTAGCTGAGCAAGATTGCGGGCGATTTCAACCACGCGCGGTTTGTCCGCCTGGCGTACGCTTATGAAGACCTTCCCGCTCCGCGGAAGTTTCACTCCCGCTGCCAACTGGGACTTGACGAAGGCTTCTGCAAATGTCTGCCCTACTCCCATCACTTCACCGGTCGATTTCATTTCGGGCCCGAGTATGGTGTCCACGCCGGGAAACTTGATAAAAGGGAAGACAGCCTCCTTGACTGAATAGTAGTCCGGAATTACCTCACGAACCCTGTCCTGATGAACCAGGCTCACCCCTGTCATGCAACGGGCGGATATTTTTGCCAAGGGGATGCCGGTAGCCTTGGAGACGAACGGCACGGTCCGGGACGCTCTTGGATTGACTTCCAGTACGTAGACGATATCGTTCTGGATGGCGAATTGCACGTTCATCAGCCCCACCACGTTGAGCGCGCGCGCCATTGCCGCCGTCTGGCGGCGCAACTCGTCCTGCAGCCGGGCAGATAAGCTGTAGGGAGGCAGCGAACAGGCGGAGTCGCCCGAATGCACGCCTGCCTGTTCGATGTGCTCCATGATGCCCCCGATCAGGACGTTCTCTCCGTCCGAAACCGCATCCACGTCCACTTCCACCGCATCGTTCAGAAAATGATCCAGCAGCACCGGGGAATCGTGCGAGACCTTTACCGCCTCTTTCATGTAACGCTCCAGGTGCGTCTGCTCATGGACGATTTCCATGGCCCGCCCGCCCAATACATAGCTCGGGCGTACCACCAGCGGATAACCGATCTCTTCCGCCGCAGCGAATGCCTCCTCCGCCGTGCGCGCAGTACGGTTGGGCGGCTGTTTCAGCCCAAGCTGGTGCAGCATTTTCTGAAAACGTTCCCTATCCTCGGCGCAATCGATCATGTCCGGACTGGTGCCGATGATCGGCACGCCATTCGCCTCGAGATCGCGCGCAAGTTTCAGCGGAGTCTGGCCCCCGAATTGCACGATGACGCCTGCAGGCTTCTCGACGGCTACTATTTCGAGCACGTCCTCCAGTGTCAAGGGTTCGAAATAAAGGCGGTCGGACGTATCGTAATCGGTCGAAACCGTTTCAGGGTTGCAGTTGACCATGATGGTCTCGAAACCATCCTCGCGCAAAGCCAGGGCGGCGTGGACACAGCAGTAGTCGAACTCGATACCCTGGCCTATGCGGTTGGGTCCCCCGCCGAGCACCATGATTTTCTTATTATCGCTTGGCAGCGCCTCGCATTCTTCTTCGTAAGTGGAATACATGTAAGCCGTATATGTCGCGAATTCGGCCGCGCAGGTATCGACACGCTTGTAAACCGGACGAAGATCGAGCTGATGACGTCTTGAGCGGACTGCCTCGGGTGTCACGCTCATCAGCCGGGCAAGCCGCCGGTCGGAAAAGCCGCTGCGTTTCAGCTTGCGGAACGTGGAAAAATCAAGCGCCTCCAGCGGCGTTCCCGTAATCGACCGTTCCTGCCGTATCAAATCTTCTATCTGCGTCAGAAACCAGGGATCGATGTGGGTGTGCGCATGTATCTCATCAAATGCCATGCCGCAGCGAAAGGCGTCCGCGACATACCAGATTCGTTCGGGACCAGGATATGCGAGTTCGGCCGCGACAGTTTCAATATCGGTCGTTTTCTCATCCAGTCCATCAACCCCGATTTCCAGTCCGCGCAACGCTTTCTGCAGAGATTCCTGAAATGTCCGTCCGATGGCCATGACTTCCCCTACCGATTTCATCTGGGTGGTGAGGCGAGCGTTGGCCTGGGGAAATTTTTCGAAAGCAAAGCGCGGTATCTTGGTGACGACGTAATCTATGGACGGCTCGAAAGATGCCGGCATTGCGCCGCCCGAAATATCGTTCCTGAGTTCGTCCAGGGTGTAGCCTACGGCAAGCTTGGCTGCCACCTTGGCAATGGGAAAGCCGGTGGCTTTTGAAGCCAGTGCGGATGAGCGTGAAACCCGGGGATTCATTTCAATCACGAGCATGCGCCCATCCTCCGGATTGATGGCAAACTGCACATTGGAACCGCCAGTTTCAACCCCGATTTCGCGCAAGACCGCTATGGAGGCATCGCGCATGATCTGATATTCCTTGTCGGTCAGCGTTTGCGCGGGCGCAACCGTGATGGAGTCGCCTGTGTGAACCCCCATGGGATCGACGTTTTCGATGGCGCAGACAATAATGCAGTTGTCGTTCCTGTCGCGTATGACTTCCATCTCGAACTCTTTCCAGCCGATAACCGATTCCTCGATCAGCAGTTCCTTCGTCGGAGAGGCTTCCAGTCCGCGCTCGCAGATTTCGAGAAACTCCTCGCGGTTATAGGCGATACCGCCGCCACTCCCTCCCAGCGTGAATGATGGGCGAATAATGGCGGGATAACCCACCATTGCCTGGACCTGCAATGCTTCCTCCAGGCTATGGGCAATGGCGGAACGCGCGGAACCGAGGCCGATACGGGTCATGGCCTGCTTGAATTTTTCGCGATCCTCGGCCTTGTCGATTGCTTCGCGCGAGGCGCCGATCAATTCGACTCCGTATTTGTCCAGTACACCGTTCTTTGCCAGGTCCAGCGCGCAGTTCAATGCTGTCTGCCCTCCCATGGTGGGCAGGAGCGCATCCGGGCGTTCGATGGCAATGATTTTTTCGACCATCGGCCAGATGATAGGCTCGATGTAGGTCACATCGGCCGTTTCCGGATCCGTCATGATCGTTGCCGGATTGGAATTCACCAGAATGGTCCGGTAACCCTCTTCCCTCAGCGCTTTGCACGCCTGGGCACCTGAATAATCAAACTCGCACGCCTGGCCTATGATGATGGGACCGGCGCCAATGATAAGGATGGACTTGATGTCGTTACGTTTAGGCATAAGTGGGAGGGACGATAATGGGAAAGAGCGGATGGCTTTCCGGCTTCATATCGCTTTCGTCCGTTTTCTCTCCATCAATCCCGCAAATTTATCGAACAGATAGTCCAGGTCATGCGGACCCGGACTCGCTTCGGGATGCCCCTGAAAGCAGAATACAGGCTTTCCCGCCAACTCAAATCCTTGCAAGCTGCCATCGAATAAAGATAAATGCGTAACTCTTGCATTTGCCGGCAAAGTGGCCGTATCCACCGCAAACCCGTGATTCTGACTGGTTATGATCACTTTTCCCGTCCCCAGATCCTGAACCGGATGGTTGGCGCCGTGATGGCCAAATTTCATTTTTATGGTTCTGGCGCCTGTTGCCAGCCCTAGCAACTGGTGACCCATGCACACGCCGAAAACCGGTATTTCCTTTTCCAGCAGTCTTCTGGTTGTCTCGATAGCGTAGTCGCAAGGCTCGGGATCACCCGGTCCATTCGAAAGGAATATTCCGTCAGGTTGCGATGCCAGAATCTCGTCCGCGGTTGTCTGCGCGGGGAATACGGTGATTTGGCAGCCGCGCTGTGCAAGCTTGCGCAGAATGTTTCGTTTTATTCCGAAATCCATCGCTGCAACATGAAAACGGGGATGAGATTGAACCGGGTAACCCTGCCCCAGCCGCCATTCCCCTTCGTTCCACTCATAAGGCTGCAGGCAGCTTACCACTTTGGCCAGGTCCATTCCGGCAAGACCCGGAAATTCCCTGGCCAGCTTCAGCGCCTCCGTTTCATCCGGCTGACCCGCAATGATGCAGCCTGCCTGAGCGCCCTTTTCCCGCAGAATGCGTGTGAGCTTGCGGGTATCGATGTCGGCGATGGCGACCACCCCCTGCTGCCTGAGATACTCTGGCAACGTCTGCGTTTCGCGCCAGTTGCTGGAAGCCAACGGCAGATCTCTTATCACCAACCCGGCGGCATATACCCGGTCGATATTGCCGGACTCCACGTCATCCGGATTGGTGCCTGTATTGCCTATATGGGGATAAGTGAGGGTAACGATCTGGCGACAGTAGGAGGGATCCGTGAGAATTTCCTGATATCCCGTCATCGAGGTGTTGAAGACCACCTCCCCTGTGCTGATGCCTTCCGCGCCGATGGACATGCCGCGAAAAACTGTGCCGTCAGCAAGCGCGAGGACGGCATACGAATGTTGTGGCACGGAAGACTCCTGGGAATTGGGACAAGGCAGAAACGGCGCGAGGTTCCCTTTGCGCCGCTTCAAATACGGAAATTATACGTCCAAAAGGACAATGCTTCAATGAACCGGCAGCGCAGCACAGTGAATCTCTCGCGAAGCGGGAATGGAGCAGTAAGGGAACAAGGAATGAGGAACAAGCTACCTGCTCCTATGGAGACCTTCCCGAGCCGGGCTGTCGTATTCGCCTCTCACAAATCGAAAATCTCCGTCAGATCCTCGCCGCTGCATCCGTGCGATCAATCCCCTAATGTACTTCCCGAGGATCGGAGGATTCGGAAGAAAATGCACTGGAAGCGAGAACGAATGCGAGCACCGAGGCCGCCGCTTACTGCCTGAGTCCCAAGACGTCCTGCATGTCGAACATGCCGTTCCGTTTATCCGCGAGAAAGCGGGCAGCTCTCAACGCACCCTCGGCAAATGTCGCGCGGCTGCTTGCCTTATGGGAAATTTCGATACGTTCGCCGGTTCCTGCGAACATGACGGTATGATCCCCTACGATATCCCCGCCGCGAACGGTAGCAAAGCCGATGGAACCTGCCTCCCGCTCACCCGTATGGCCCTCGCGACTGTAAACGGCGACCTCGGAAAGCTCTTTACCCAGCGCTTTTGCCACTACCTCGCCCATCAGCAGCGCAGTGCCGGAAGGAGCATCCACCTTGTGGCGATGATGGGCCTCGATAATTTCTATGTCATAATCCTCATTCAGGACCCTGGCCGCCGTCTCCAGCAGTTTCAGAGTGACATTCACGCCCACGCTCATATTAGGCGCCAGCACGATGGCAATGTCCCGTGAGGCGATCCAGAGCGCTTCTTTCTGCCGGGGCGAAAAGCCGGTTGTGCCGATTACCATTTTTATGTTTTTCTCACGGCACCGGTCAACGTGAACCAGCGTCCCGTCCGGGCGGGTAAAGTCTACCAGCACTTGGCTTCCATCAAGCGCCGTATCGACGTTATCGGTTATCCCAATACCGCAGGGCGACCCGATCAACTCTCCCGCGTCCTTTCCAAGGTAAGGACTCCCGCTCCGCTCGAGAGCGGCGCTCAAGCGCATGTCCGGAGCCCGTTCAACGGCCTCCAGTAAGGCGCGTCCCATGCGCCCGGAACTTCCAGCCACAGCAATATTCAATGTCGACATTCCTTGTCTGATAGTCTGATAAACTGACTTGCAAAATTGTCCTATTCCTTTGGCTGATCCGCATCCATGATTCCGGTATCCGTCGCCTGGGAGGGCACTTGCCTAGGCGCTGGTTTCTCGGGCAAAGGTGACTCTGGAACAGCACTCGAAGAAACTTCGCCCGAACCGGCTGAGAGAGACGCCTCCGGGGAAGGAGGGGGTGAGGCGGGCAATGCGGGCAATATGGGCACAGTATCCATTGTTTCAGTGCCGGCCGACAGGGGCGCCGAAGGAGGTGCTGAAAGAGGCCCGGAAAACGGCACCCCGGCGGGAACTTGCACCGGGACCGGAGTGACGCCCTTTTCCATGACTGCCTCGGACGACACGGTTGATTCAGGCGCAGCACCTGCCTCCGACACCTGAGGCTGAGACTGAAGAAAGGCAACGGGAGCAGTGAACGAACCGTCGATACGCACCAGATGATCGTCTTCAAAAAAGATCGTGAGCTTTCTCTGCTCGATCAGCTTTCCCCTCTGCTCAAACCGATACAGATAGTCCCAGCGATTTTCATGAAACGCATCGCTGATCATGGGCGAGCCCAACGCAAAGCGTACTTGCGAACGAGTCATGCCCGGCTTCAGCTTGTTCACCATTTCCTGGGTAATGACATTACCCTGCTGAATCTCTATCTTGTAGAGCAAGGAAGGAACCGATGAACACCCCGCGAGCAGCAAAACAGCCAACGTGATAATTCTTGCGCGCATCGCGGCGACGTAGGTTTCCAAAGCAAACTTAACGTTATATGATACAGCAAATAACTTGACGATTGGATGCACTATGAGTAATCCGAGCAATCTTAAGACCATGGGCTTGAAGGCTACGCTGCCGCGCCTTAGAATACTGAGTCTGTTCGAAAGCAGTCCTGTCCGGCATCTCTCTGCGGAGGATGTTTACAGAACGCTCATCAGCGAAGGCGATGATATCGGTCTGGCCACGGTCTACCGGGTACTGACCCAGTTTGAACAGGCCGGGTTGCTCGAGCGCCACCATTTTGAAGGCGGCAAGGCAGTGTTTGAGCTTGCCAGCGACGCCCATCATGACCATCTGGTCTGCCTGCAATGCGGCAGGGTGGAAGAATTTTATGACGCCGAAATCGAGAAGCGTCAGATTAAAATTGCCCGTGAACGCGGATTTGCCATACACGAGCACTCGCTTTCACTTTACGCGGATTGCATCAAGCCCTCATGTCCATATCGAAAAGGGGATGAAAAGGATAGTAAAAGTTAAGCTTTTCATCCCTTCATGGAGCGCAGAGTCAAGTATCGTGACATTTATGGCCCGGTACGGCGATTGTATGCGCATGTTCTTCAGAAGCAGGGTCTTGAGACCCGCCCTGCTCTGATTCATGGCTTCCTGATCTGTCATTCCTGAGCTGCTTGCGAATTACGCGGCGGATAAGGTTTTAGCGCATTTGAAATTGCCCCGTATACCTGTCTACCTGTCGATTCCATACTCGAACTGTTGACCAAAAGTCACCTAACCGTTACTGTTTAATGTTTAATCCAACATATATTGCCGATATTCAACATCTTGAAACGCAGGAAAGCATGAGCGCGGATTTGACGGGCGCCGAAATTACGGTGCGTTGCTTACAAGAGGAAGGGGTAGAACATATTTTCGGCTATCCCGGGGGCGCTGTGCTGTTCCTGTATGACGAATTGTTCAAGCAGGATAAGGTCAGGCATATCCTGGTGCGGCACGAACAGGCCGCGGTACATGCCGCGGACGGCTATGCCCGCTCCAGCAACAAGGTAGGGGTGGCACTGGTCACTTCCGGGCCGGGTGTGACCAACGCCGTGACCGGCATCGCCACTGCCTATATGGATTCGATTCCCCTCGTCATCATCAGCGGGCAGGTCCCCACCCATGCCATCGGCTTGGACGCGTTCCAGGAAGTCGATACCGTAGGCATCACGCGTCCCTGCGTGAAGCATAATTTTCTGGTGAAGGATATCGCAGAGCTTGCCGTCACCATCAAGAAAGCGTTCTATATCGCTTCGACAGGGCGTCCCGGTCCGGTGCTGGTCGACATCCCGAAGGACGTGAGTCAGCAGAAAACAAAATTCGTTTATCCCGAGCGTGTCACAATGCGCTCCTATAATCCGAACATCCGGGGGCACGCCGGCCAGATCAAAAAAGCCGTTCAACTGATCCTGGAAGCCAGGCGTCCGATGATCTACACCGGCGGGGGAGTCATCCTCAGCGACGCCGCTACCCGGTTGACGGAACTCGTCCGCCTGCTGCGCTTTCCCTGCACCAACACGTTGATGGGCCTGGGGGGTTATCCGGCAACGGACCCCCAGTTTGTGGGCATGCTGGGCATGCATGGCACTTACGAGGCCAACATGGCGATGCAGCATTGCGACGTGCTGGTGGCTGTAGGTGCCCGTTTCGATGATCGTGTCATCGGCAATCCGAAGCATTTCTATAATCCGGACCGGAAGATCATTCACATCGATATCGATCCTTCCTCCATTTCGAAGCGTGTCAAGGTGGACGTTCCTATCGTCGGCAATGTCCCCGATGTGCTGGATGAACTCATAAAACTGCTTGAACTGCGCAAGGAAAAACCCGATCAGACCGCTCTTGACGCCTGGTGGAGCCAGATCGATTCATGGCGGGAGCGCGACTGTCTCAGGTATGACCGCACAAGCGCGATCATCAAGCCGCAGAGGGTGGTGGAAACGCTCTACAAGGTAACGAATGGCGATGCCTTCATTACCTCGGATGTCGGTCAGCACCAGATGTGGGCAGCGCAATTTTACAAATTCGACCTGCCGCGGCGATGGATCAATTCCGGAGGGCTTGGAACGATGGGTTTCGGCCTGCCTTCGGCGATGGGTGTCCAGATGGCTAATCCAGGTGCGAACGTGGCCTGCATTACCGGCGAAGCCAGCATCCAGATGTGCATCCAGGAGCTGTCGACCTGCAAGCAATATCACCTTCCGCTCAAGATCATCAACCTGAATAACCGCTATATGGGAATGGTGCGGCAGTGGCAGGAATTCTTCCATGGCAACCGCTATGCGGAGTCCTACATGGACGCGCTGCCCGATTTCGTGAAGCTGGCGGAGAGTTATGGCCATGTCGGCATGCGGATCGAACAGCCCGGCGATGTCGAAGCCGCCTTGCAGGAAGCATTCAAGCTCAAGGACAGGCTCGTGTTCATGGATTTCGTCACCGACCAGACCGAAAACGTATTCCCGATGGTGCCGGGCGGCAAGGGTCTGTCTGAAATGATTCTGGTATAAAAACAAATATGCGGCATATCATTTCACTTTTGATGGAAAACGAAGCAGGTGCCCTGTCTCGCGTCGCCGGCCTGTTTTCCTCACGTGGCTACAATATCGAATCGCTTACGGTCGCCGCTACTGAAGATTCCACCCTGTCTCGCATGACGCTGGTCACTACCGGGTCGGATGACGTGATCGAGCAGATCACGAAGCAACTGAACAAGCTCATTGAAGTGGTCAAGGTGGTTGACTTGAGTGAGGGCAATCACATCGAGCGCGAACTGATGCTGATCAAGGTACGGGCGGTTGACCAGGATCGCGAAGAGATAAAGCGCATGGCCGATATTTTTCGCGGGCGCATCATCGATGTCACCGACAAATCGTACACGATCGAATTGACGGGTACCGGTTCCAAGCTCGATGCATTCATCCAAGCCATGAATCACACGACCATTCTGGAAACGGTACGCACCGGTGCATCCGGCATCGGTCGCGGCGAACGGATATTGAAGGTTTAACGAAATCCAGCAACAGTTGCGCCGGGAAGAGCCGAGCCTTGCGGGCTTGGCGTTTAACGGCGCTTTTCTATTTTGAACATAAAGGAAATCATGAACGTTTATTACGATAAAGACGCCGACTTGTCGCTCATTCGGGACAAGAAAGTCACCATTGTCGGCTACGGGTCGCAAGGTCACGCCCACGCCAACAATCTGAGCGATTCCGGCGTGGCGGTAACAGTTGGCCTGCGCAAGGAAGGTGCTTCCTGGGGCAAGGCGGAAAAGGCCGGGCTTACCGTCAAAGAGGTGGCTGAATCGGTAAAGGATGCAGACGTCGTGATGGTCCTGCTGCCCGATGAGCAGATTGCTGATGTATATGCGACTGAAATCGAACCCAACCTCAAGAAAGGTGCTACTCTTGCCTTTGCCCATGGCTTCAATATTCATTATGGCCAAGTAGCGCCCAGGGAAGATCTGGACGTCATCATGATCGCTCCCAAGGGGCCGGGACACCTGGTACGCTCCACCTACCTCCAGGGCGGGGGTGTGCCTTCACTTATTGCAGTGCACCAGGACAAGTCCGGCAGGGCACGTGACCTGGCGCTCTCCTATGCGGCTGCCAACGGCGGCACCCGTGGCGGAGTGATCGAAACCAATTTCCGCGAGGAAACCGAAACCGATCTTTTCGGCGAACAGGTCGTGCTGTGCGGTGGTCTGACCGCCTTGATTCAGGCCGGCTTTGAAACCCTGGTGGAAGCCGGCTACGCCCCGGAGATGGCCTATTTCGAATGTCTGCACGAAGTCAAGCTGATCGTCGACCTGATCTATGAAGGCGGCATCGCCAACATGCGCTACTCCATTTCCAACAACGCCGAGTATGGGGATATTTCGCGCGGTCCCCGTGTGATCACCGACGCCACCCGTGCCGAAATGCGCAAGATTCTCCGCCAGATTCAGACAGGGGAATATGCCCGCGAATTCATCCTTGAAAATCGCGCCGGCGCACCCATGCTCAAAGCCAGCCGCCGTCTCGCATCCGAGCACCAGATCGAACAGGTGGGCGCCAAACTGCGCGATATGATGCCCTGGATCAAAAAGAACAAGCTGGTCGATCAGGCGAAAAATTAGGAAGCCATTGGGAGGGGTATTAATGCTGTTGTTCCGCTGCCCCTCATTCCATAAGAGATGATACCGTTCTCTCCCAGAAGTGGAAATAGATTGAATACCTATGGGAGTGTCGCGTATTGACGGGCAAAAACGTCTCCCTCTTCCTCATCGCGGGAATTTTGAAAAAGGGTTTCAAATGACTTGACATGCAAACCCCACGTCCAAGCGTGGGTTTGCATGCGGAACCGAATGCGCCTATGAACCCATCCCAGCTTTCCTGGGGCGCGCCATAAAAACCACCATGCCCAGACCGACTAGAAACATGGCGTAGGTTCCCGGTTCTGGAATGGGAGAAACGGTATAGCCAAAAAACGAAGTTGTTGCGCCGTCGGTCCCAGCCCTATTATCCCCGAAAGTATAGGTGAACGAGACATCAAAACGTTTTGCCTCGTTTGGTGCAAATGAACCTAATGAAAAAACAGGGATAAGATCCGTTGTATTACCGGTTTCGGGCGGCCGGCCTACTCCACTCTGACAACTGGGCGAGCCGGAGAAACATGGCTCCGTCAACGGGAGTTGCCGGCTTCCGCTCAAATCCGCAAGTTCCCCCATGGCTACGGTGTCCGCAACCGGACTTGTTAATTTAACAGTCAGGCTGGTTCCAGTATCGTTGAAATTGCTGGTGTACCACCCGTTCAGGTCATTGCGCCATTCCATGGGCAAGTAAGTCTCGCCGACCTTCTGCCATGCGAAAGGAATCGTGAAGTTCAATTCTGGCAGGGAATTCGCGGTGGTGTTTTGGACCAAAAGATTTTCGACCGTGTAGACGTTCCCATTGGTATGGGCTGCGGTTAATGAGTCGCCGCCCCAGGTAGAAGAGGGATCATCCCGAAAAGTATATGCAGCCGCGGGAACGGTAAAAGCAAGGGATGTGGCTATTATTGCCAGGCTGGATAACCGTCTCAAAAGCTTGGGATTCATATTCAGTTCCTAATCTTTGTTATTCCTATACCCACTTCAAGCAAAATAGACCTCCAGCCAGGGCTGGACAATAGTCCAGACGGACTACTGAATACGCATTGTTGAAGTAGCGCTTCATTCCGGCACGGGTGTTTTAACTTGCACTGGTTTGGAACGCTGGCAGAAATCAAAGCAATCGTCGAGGACTGGTGGGGGTACAACGAGAGCGCTTCACTCGACTCTCAATGATCTGATACCGGCTGAATTTGCAAACAGGGCGAGCGTTCCAAGACCTGTTTCGATTTAACAGCGCCGAAACTGACTCTCGGAATGGCCCTGAAAACCCGACGGATCATTCCCGTCAAGGACCGGCATTTTGCCGGTCATATTTCTGAGGCCAACCTGGTGGTGTTTACCCCGGCCTGATAACCGTTTAACATGCATCCATCTTCCTTCGGGATTGCATCAAGATGCAGGAATCTCAGTCGCGCCCTGTTTTCGAAGCCAAGCTGCGCCGGCGGGGCATTTATCTGCTGCCTAATCTCTTCACCACCGGTGCCCTGTTTGCGGGGTTCTATGCCATTGTCCAGGCAATGAATGGGCGCTTCGAGCACTCCGCCGTGGCGATTTTTATCGCAATGGTATTGGATGGGCTCGATGGGCGCGTCGCCCGCCTCACCCACACGCAAAGCGAATTTGGCGCGGAATACGACAGTCTTTCCGATATGGTTTCGTTTGGCGCCGCACCTGCGCTCGTAATATACGAATGGGCCCTGAAAGGGATGGGCAAATGGGGCTGGATCGCTGCTTTTATCTATTGCGTCTGCGCTGCCCTGCGCCTCGCCCGTTTCAATACGAATATTGGAGTTGTGGACAAGCGCTATTTTCAGGGCCTGCCCAGTCCCGCAGCGGCTGCCCTCATTGCCGGGCTTATATGGCTCATGCTGGATTTTGACATAGCGGGCACAGATGTACGGTGGCTGGCCTGGTGCATTACCCTGTTCGCAGGCCTGACTATGGTGAGCGATATTCCCTACTACAGCGGCAAGGAAATCAATCTGCACAAGTCGGTACCCTTCATCACTGCCCTGTTGTTGGCGCTGTTCTTTTTTGCATTGATTCCGAGTCATCCACCGGTCGTGCTGTTCAGCCTGTTTTTTCTGTACGCCTTGTCGGGTTATGCCATGTGGACCTGGCGGCGGCTGGCCAAAAGAAAACGAAAGATGGTCGAGGGGCAACAAGCATGACGAAACCCATGATCACGCCCCTGACGCAAAGGCCTGCCTGGAAGGCACTGGAAGCGCACTACCAGACGATCAAAGGCATGCATTTGCGTCAGCTCTTCGCTGACGATCCGAAGCGGGGTGAGCGATTTACGGCCGAGGCCGTCGGCCTGTACCTGGATTATTCGAAAAATCGCATCACTGATGAAACGCTTCATCTACTGGTGCAGCTTGCCGAAGAATGCGGCCTGCGCGAGCGCATTGAAGCCATGTTCAGGGGTGACGCCATCAATGTGACAGAACAGCGTGCTGTACTCCACATCGCCTTGCGCGCGCCTCGTAATGAAAAAATCCTCGTCGACGGAAATGACGTTGTGCCCGGGGTGCATGCCGTGCTCGACCGTATGGCGGATTTCTCCGACAAGATACGCAGCGGGGACTGGCAGGGGCATACTGGCAAGCGAATTCGCAATATCATCAATATCGGTATCGGCGGCTCCGATCTGGGCCCGGTGATGGCGTATGAAGCGCTGCGCCACTACAGTCTGCACAATCTCAGCTTTCGTTTCATCTCCAATGTTGATGGCACGGATTTCGTGGAGGCTACACGAGGTCTTGATCCCGAAGAAACCCTGTTCATTATCTGCTCCAAGACATTCACGACAACGGAAACGCTGGCCAATGCCCACACCGCCCGGCGGTGGATGCTGCGACAGATAAAGGACCTGGAGGGGGTGCGCAAGCACTTCGTCGCTGTTTCCACCAATGCGGAGGAAGTAGCCAGATTCGGCATCGATACCGCCAACATGTTCGAATTCTGGGACTGGGTAGGTGGACGCTATTCCATGGACTCCGCGATCGGACTCTCAACCATGATTGCCGTCGGCCCAGAGAATTTCCGTGAGATGCTTGCCGGCTTCCATGCAATGGACCAGCACTTCTATTCCGCTCCGTTCGACAGGAATCTTCCTGTCCTGATGGGATTGCTGTCGCTCTGGTATAACAATTTCTTTGGCGCGCAGACACTCGCCGTACTGCCCTACGAGCAATATTTGAAGCGCTTTCCGGCTTACCTCCAGCAACTGACAATGGAGAGCAATGGAAAGCACATTACACTGAATGGCTCCCAGGTTGACTACCAGACCTCACCTATCGTGTGGGGAGAACCCGGCACCAACGGACAACATTCGTTTTACCAGCTCATCCATCAGGGAACCCGATTGATTCCCTGTGATTTTATCGGCTTCTGCCAAACCCTGAACCCCTTGGGCGATCACCATGACCTCCTCATGGCGAATCTGTTTGCCCAGACCGAGGCGCTTGCTTTCGGAAAAACGGAAGATGAAGTCAAAGCTGAAGGTGTCCCGGACTGGCTTTGCCCGCATCGCAGTTTTGAGGGGAATCGCCCCACCAATACGATACTTGCCGAGCGCCTCACACCCCACACCCTCGGTGCCCTTGTCGCTCTTTATGAGCAGAGTGTTTTTACACAGGGGACAATCTGGCAGATCGATTCGTTCGATCAATGGGGCGTCGAACTCGGCAAAGTGCTGGCACACCGCATCGGGCAGGAACTGGAGGATGAAAACGGCAAGTCCCTGAAACATGATAGCTCCACCAACGCCCTGATACAGCGGTACAACAGGCTGAAACAAAAATAGCTGTGAACATTGGCTCCTGTCAGGAGTCGAAAAGTATGGTTTTCTACAACTTCCCCTGGGCGCCGGCTCCGCTGCGACGGGTGGGGAAATCCGTAATATTTGTACTTTATATATTGACGGAAGACGAAAAGCGCATTGCTCACAGCCCCATGGAATCCCATTAACGGGTTTCTGTAATTCGCGTAAGGTCGCTTTTACGGGAGCACTCTCATGAGCGAACAGACCGATCTGGACCAAACCTGTATCAACACGCTTCGCAGCCTCTCCATCGACCAGGTGGAAAAAGCCCACTCCGGTCACCCCGGTACCCCGATGGGTGCAGCTCCTACAGCCTTTTGTCTCTGGCAGCGCTTTCTGCGTTACGATCCGGATAATCCGGACTGGCCCAATCGCGACCGTTTCGTACTTTCTGCCGGTCACGCTTCAGCGCTGCTCTACAGTCTCCTCCATCTGACAGGAATAAAGGGAACCAGTCCCTCTTACGAGGGTGAAGACCGGTTGGCCGTAACGATGGAGGACCTCAAGACGTTTCGCCAGGCAGGCAGCCGTTGCACCGGCCATCCGGAATATGGATGGACTTCGGGAGTGGAAACGACGACGGGACCGCTGGGCCAGGGTGTGGGAGACAGCGTCGGCATGGCGATCGCCGGGCAATGGCTTGCGGCCACTTACAACCGGCCCGGTTTCGAATTGTTCAACCACAACGTTTATGCCTTGTGCAGTGACGGCGACATGATGGAAGGTGTCAGCAGCGAGGCGGCATCCCTGGCCGGGCATCTCAAGCTTGGAAACCTGTGCTGGATATATGACGATAACCGCATCACAATCGAAGGATCGACCGATCTCACCTTCACGGAAGATGTAGCCGCACGGTTTTCCGCATACGGGTGGAGTGTCGCCCACGTGGATGATGCAAACGGATTATCGCTCCTGACGGAAGCTTACGAGACGTTCCTGCACACCGATAATCGTCCCACGCTGATTATCGTGCATAGCCATATCGGTTATGGGGCGCCGCACAAGCATGACTCGCGGGAAGCGCACGGTGAACCGCTGGGCCCTGAAGAATCTCGCCTCGCCAAGGAATTCTACGGGTGCGACCCCGACAAGCAGTTTTATGTACCGGATGGAGTCCGGGAATACTTTCAGACAGGGTTCGGTGAGCGCGGCAGAGCTGCACACGCAGGCTGGCGCGTACAGTATGATGCCTACCGGAAGCAATATCCGGACCTGGCGGAGCAGATCGACCGCATGCAACAACGCGGCTTGCCGGCAGGCTGGGATAGCGAATTACCGATCTTCCCTGCGGATGAGAAGGGCATGGCCACCAGGGAGTCATCCGGCAAGGTACTGAATGCCATTGCAGGGAAAATTGCCTGGTTGCTGGGCGGAGCCGCCGATCTCGCGCCTTCCACAAAAACAGAACTGAAAGGGGATTTCTACGGACAGTTTCAGCCGCCTGACCAGTACGAAAACGCAAAGGGCAACTACCGCGGACGCAATTTTCACTTCGGCTTGCGTGAGCATGCCATGTGCGCCATTGCCAACGGAATGAGTCTATCGAAATTGCGTCCCTATGCGGCAAGCTTCCTCGTATTCAGCGACTACGGGCGAGCCGCGCTCCGGCTGAGCGCAATGATGGAGATTCCCATCATCTACATCTGGACCCACGATTCCATCAGCCTGGGAGAGGACGGTCCCACGCATCAGCCCATAGCGCATCTGGCTTCCCTGCGCGCCATCCCCGGTCTGATTGTTCTGCGGCCGGCGGATGCGAATGAAGTGGTGGAAGCATGGCGGCTCATCATGCAACTCACTGACCGGCCCGTTTGCCTGATATTGACGCGGCAAGCAGTGCCGACTCTCGACCGGACCCGTTATGCGGCCGCGAACGGCCTGGCGCGCGGCGCCTACGTATTGGCCGACGCCGAAGACGGGAGGCCGGCCGTGCTGCTGCTGGCGACTGGAAGCGAGGTCGCGCTTTGTGTGGCTGCCCACGAACAGCTCAAGAAAGAAGGAATATCATCACGCGTGGTGAGCATGCCATCATGGGAAGTTTTCGAACATCAAGGCCAGGAATATCGGGACGAAATTTTGCCCCCGGGAATATTGGCGCGTGTGGCGGTCGAGGAGGCATCGAGCTTCGGATGGGAGCGCTATACAGGTGCAGGCGGCTGCATCATTGCCATGCATTGCTTCGGTCTATCGGCGCCGGCAAAAGTTGTTGCGCGACGCTTCGGATTCGAACCCGGACACATAGCCGCAGCCGCCAAGGAGCAGATTGCCCGGCACAATACGAAGAGTACGAAAAGCGAGAGCGAAAAAGCCCGCTGAGCTTCGCATGCTCGCGCTCCCGCCGGAGCTCGCTGCCAGTGGCCAACTGGATGAGAAAAGTCTGCTGCTTAAAAAAACAACATGAAAATAAATCCTAACGCCGGAAACCCCGCCCAACCCGAGATGCTGGTGAATGTGCCCCGGCTTGTCACCGCCTATTATACCCGTATCCCCGACTCGAACCTGCCTGGGGAGCGGGTTGTGTTCGGGACTTCGGGGCATCGTGGTTCGTCATTGGAGGGCAGTTTCAATGAATGGCACATTCTCGCCATTACGCAAGCGATCTGCCAATACCGCAAACAACACGATATCGACGGTCCCCTGTTCCTCGGAATCGATACTCATGCATTGTCGGAACCCGCCTATGCAAGCGCTCTGGAAGTGCTGGCTGCCAATGACGTGGAAGTCATGCTTGCCGCGAACGACGAGTATACCCCCACTCCGGCAGTTTCCCATGCCATACTGACTTACAACGAGGGCCGCACGCACGGGCTGGCAGATGGGATTGTCATCACACCTTCCCACAACCCTCCTGAGAGCGGGGGCTTCAAATACAATCCGCCACATGGGGGACCGGCTGGAGTCGAGGTCACCTCCTGGATCGAATCCAGATCCAACACCTTCCTCGAAAGGAATTTGTCAGATGTAAAGAGAATGTCTTTCGAGAAGGCGTTGCATGCGGATACCACCCACCGGCACGACTTCCTCAACAGTTACGTTGCCGATCTGCAGAACGTTGTGGATACGAAAGTCATATCTGATTCGAAGATCCACATGGGTGTTGACCCGCTCGGCGGCGCGGGCGTTCACTACTGGAGCGCAATCGCGGAGCGCTACAAGCTGAACATGACCGTGGTCAACAATCAGGTAGATCCGACTTTCCGTTTTATGACACTGGATTGGGACGGCAAAATTCGCATGGATCCGTCTTCCCGGTATGCGATGCGCGGCATGCTGAATATGAAAGACCGCTTCGACATTGCTTTCGCATGTGATACCGATCATGACCGGCATGGAATCGTTACCCGGAGCAGCGGTTTACTTCCTGCGGATCATTATCTTTCTGTTGCTGTCCACTACCTCTTCCAGTCCCGCCATGAGTGGGCTTCGAATACCGCAGTCGGCAAAACAGTGGTAAGCAGCCAGATGATTGACCGCGTGACTGCCGCGCTCGATCGCAGGCTCTATGAAGTACCGGTCGGCTTCAAGTGGTTTGTGGAGGGTTTGGGCAACAGGTCACTTGGTTTTTGCGGAGAAGAAAGTGCCGGAGCCTCGTTCCTGCGCATCAATGGCAAGACCTGGACAACCGATAAGGATGGCATCGCGGCAGCACTGCTCTCCGGTGAAATACTGGCGCGTACGGAGCGCGATCCAGGCGAGATATACAGCGGTTTTGAACGCGAATACGGGCGATCCGAGTTCCAGCGTATCGACGCTCCGGCCACCCCCGAGCAGAAGAAAACTTTGAGCAAGCTGTCGCCGGATCAGATAAGGCATACTGAAATAGCAGGCGAGGCAATTCGTACTATTCTCACTCGCGCGTCCGGCAACAATGCTTCCATCGGTGGTATCAAGGTCATCGCCGATAACGGATGGTTTGCGGCGCGCCCTTCCGGCACGGAAGATATCTACAAAATTTATGCTGAAAGCTTTTTGGGAAAAGATCACCTGCGCTGCATTGTGGCGGAAGCTCAAACAATCGTCGAGGACGCATTCGCAGGGCCCCGCACGGGCGGCCCCTGAATAAGTCTTGTTTGATGCTCCGTCTTTTTCTTTTGGGAGGTAGAACGATCACCTCCTCGAATTTCTGGCGACCATGCAGGGTATCCCCTGCCGAAAGTCGTTCAGCAAGTTAGAGTTTTTATACCGGCATTCCCGCTGTAGCCGGTCAATCGACAGCTCCTGAACAGGTTTCGTCTTTTACTGCAGGAAGGGAGGAGTGACGAAATGCGAAAAACCAATGACTACACCAAGCCATCCGATGCACTGGTGCTGTTTGGGATAACGGGTGACCTCGCTTATAAAAAGATCTTTCCGGCGCTGTACGCGATGATCAAAAAGGGCATGCTCGATGTGCCGCTGGTCGGTGTCGCCTCGACACCCTGGAGTCTCGATCAACTCAAGGAACGGGCGACCCAGTCCATCAGCGACTCCGGAAAGATTGATGACAAACGGGCGCTGGATCACCTCCTTTCCCTGCTGCGATATGTGCGTGGAGACTACAACAACCTCGATACGTTCAAGGCACTCAAACAGGCTCTGGGAGATGCACGTCATCCCGTGCACTATCTCGCCATCCCCCCTCTTCTTTTCGAGAATGTCATAAGAGGTCTTGGTGCGCTCGATCTGGCCGCAGGCGCGCGCGTCATTGTGGAAAAACCTTTTGGACGGGATCTTGAGTCAGCACGTGAACTGAACCGTATTGCACGCTCCGTGTTCCCCGAGGAAGCGATATTCCGTATCGACCATTTTCTCGGAAAAGAGGCGATCATGAATATTCTTTATTTCAGATTCGCCAATTCATTTCTGGAACCGATATGGAATCGTAATTATGTAGCCAGCGTGCAGATCACATTGGCTGAGGAATTCGGGGTTGAAGAACGAGGCGCATTTTACGAATCCGCCGGCTGCCTGCGCGACGTGATCCAGAATCATCTTTTCCAGATTGTTGCGCTGCTGGCCATGGAACCTCCCGCTTATCGCGGTCTCGGAACGGTCCAAAGCGAAAAAATCAACATATTTCACGCCATGCGCCCCCTTGTACCCGAGGACCTGGTGCGGGGACAATATGTGGGCTACCGTCAGGAACCGGGTGTGGCGGAGGACTCCGATGTCGAGACATTCTGCGCCCTGCGGCTTTTCATCGACTCCTGGCGCTGGGAAGGGGTCCCCTGGTATCTGCGTTCCGGCAAGTGTCTGGCCAAGACTGCTGCGGAGGTCCTTGTCCAGCTGAAGCCGCCGCCGCAAAAGCTTTTTGCCGATTCGGCAAGCGCCGCATGTGATGCCAATTATCTCAGGTTCCGCCTTTCTCCCGTCTCAGCGGTTGCCATTGCAGCGAGAGTCAAGCATCCCGGAAAAGAGTTCAAAGGCGATCAGCAGGAGTTGTGCCTGGTCGAGGAGCACTTCGGGCGCGAATCGCCTTATGAACGTCTCCTGCATGATGCAATGATTGGTGACGACACCCTGTTTACCAAGAGGGAAGCGGTGGAGGCATCCTGGACAGCACTCGATCCTGTGCTCAAGACATATCCTCACGTTCTGCCCTACGAGCGCGGCAGTTGGGGCCCCGCCGCAGCCGACGCGCTGATCGAGGCGGATGGCTGCTGGCACAATCCGGGATAGGCGTCCCTAGCCTGTCAATACTTGTTTCGACGGTGTGAAACGAGTATTGACGGGCCCTGTTGATCCGACCATAAAATCCCATGAATTTCGTATTTCAGGCTTGATCCGGAATCCAGCCCGAACCCATGATGCTGTACTTTGAACGTCATGGGATACAGGTCTCCCACGGTATGACGTTTGTACTGTTTGCTCCCCGAATTAATAGTTTGGCTCCGATTTCTCCATCTCCCGTTCACCCAAACCCCTGATCTCCGTTCGCTCTGAGAGTGCCGAAGGGCGGCAAGGGATTCCTGGCGTTTCCCCACCCCCGATCCTCATGAAAAATGCATTTTACATATCCGGTCATCCTTTTCAGAACCTTCCTGCCCTTGTGATGTTAAAAGCTCCTGACAAAATCCTGACAATTCAGGGACATTAAGTTCACAACTGCTGTGCTAGTTTAAAGTGGCAACAACATCTTATTCATTATTCATAACCCGGCGCGCACCTAATGCGCGTCATAATTCTGGAGACTTGATGAATATGTCACTGTTACGCTTATCGCGTCAAACCGCACTCTTTTCAGCCCTTCTGGTGTTTGGAATGTCAACGTCACACGCGGAAGTCACTCCATCGGCACAGGCGGCGATGAAGTCGCAAAGCCCCATCGACTTTCGCTCGGATAGCACCTATTTCGGTCGTCTGCCGGCGCTCAACTTCAACCTGAGTTCCGACACGTCACTTGATGTCATCAACAACGGTTCCCCCGACCCAGAAAAAACCGCAGTACGAGGTAATGTCAATCCTGGTGCAGGTTCTCTCACGCTTTCCGGCCATGACTGGGAGCTTGCCCAGTTTCACTTTCATACCCCTTCCGAGCATTTGTTGAATGGCGTGGCATTTCCAATGGAAATGCATCTCGTCTTCAGCGACAGCAATAAGGATCTTCTCGTGGTTGGCCGCTGGGTTCAGGCAGGCGCATTCAACAGCGACCTCGATCCGATTTTCTCCCAGATTCCGCAGAACACTTCCGAGACACTCCATATCGACCACTTCAACCTCAATACACTCATTCCCTCCAACCTGGAATCCTTCCGCTATTCGGGTTCGCTCACCACACCGCCGTTTTCTGAAGGTGTCAACTGGGTGATGTTATCGCAGCCGCTATTCATGTCCTCGGAGCAAATCAATGCGTTCAGCTCGCTGTTTCCCGAAGGGGATGCACGCGGAATCCAGGATCTCAACGGACGCATCGTCCTCACGGATGTGCCTGGATTCGTCACCGCCGTTCCCGAACCTGAAACTTACGCGATGATGCTGGCAGGATTATGCCTCATGGCATTTGTTGCCAGGGGTAAAAGCAGGCCGTTAACCAGTGATGTACCCGCCGGTTCTGTTGCATGAGGCAGGCTGTATCGTGTTCGGATCCGTGTAACCTTCACTTTTGAAAATCGTGAAGCAACGTGGATGAGTACCTAAGGTAGGTACTCATCCACTTCAAACAGTCTTGTTTGCCCCCTTCCCCCCGGAGTTTTGAGGATTTCGACAAATCCGCAAAATCTGCCTTGACCGCGCACCCTCAAGCGCGCACCATGCGCTCTATCCCTCATTCGAACGAAGGCAGGCCATGAAACGTCCACGGATACTGACAATGCGGAAGATGCAGACTGCATTATTTGCCGGCATCATGATTTCGGGTGCTGCAGGAATGTCGCACGCGCAATCGGATCTGCCAGATCGCGCAAACAGATGGGTACAGGATATATTTGTCGATACGAACCAGCGGAATCAATCGCTGGAAAAGGATGCGCTGGGTTGGGAGCTTCCCCCGGGGACCCATGAAGAAAAGGGAAACAGGACTGAAAAGGGAGAGAGTGATAAAGCTGCTGTGCCCCAGCAAACAGATCAGGCAACAGACCGGGCAAATGCTCCCGGGGGATGGGAGGCGCCTGCGCAGGGTTCCGAGTCGGGCTCCGGTTCATGCAAGTATGCGTCGCCCGAGCAGGAGGATTTTCTCTGCAAAATGGTGCGTATCCTATATGGACCTGATACGCCCCGTGGACCCAATCGAGAGATGGACGAGAATATTTCCGTGGGCGGCGCGGGAGGCTGATTCCGTTTTAAGCAGCAGATGGCGCCTGCTCCAACCAAGGAGGGGTTGAGCTTGATGAGCATTTTCCGTTCCATCCTCTTCGGTGGGTTGCTGTTTTTTTCGGCCGCTGTCCTGTCCCCTCCTATCGCTGCCGATATGCCCGGGGATGAACGCCCCTCTCCATCCGCTTTCCAGACACTGATTGCATCTCATCAGAACGCTGTGCAGGTCGACTGTCAGGAAGCGACCTCTGGAAATGCCGTCTCTCCGAATGGGAAAGCGGCAGCCGGGCACGAGAATGCGCCAGAAGAGGGACAGGCCGCAGAAAAAAGTACCGCTCCCTGTCCGCAGGATATCGAGCCTCGGAAAGACCTCCTGCATAGAATTCTCCGCTTCTTTGTGGCGCCTGCCCCCAGTCCTCCAAACCCGGACGTAGATACCAATATTTCAGCGGGGGGTGCGGGCGGCGGTTGAGAGGCCGGAATCGGGCCCGAACGCCTGTTTTCTACTGTTGACGGGTGCGGAGCGAGGACTCATTCCCGCTTTTGGCTTTTGGGATGCTCCCCCTCATTCCCCAGCGTCTGGTTTCGCGTCGTTACGTCCCATCCCCCCTCAGAATCCGGCAGCTCGCCCTTCTGTTTTCCCCGCCAGAGCCTTCAGCTGTTCGCTCATTTCCAACGAAACGGATCAGTTTACCCCAGGATTCGTTGCAATTTTCCAATGTAATTCTTTACCCCAAGAGACCCGACTTTTCCAAAAATACCTTGTCATAGACGTTTTGCATACGGATTCCGCCGTGTATATACTGTATTTCATTTTGCTTATTCTCCTGCTTTTTCGTAGGAAATTCACTATTTCTTCACTTTTGAATGACATTTTCTTGACATATGCCATGTTATTTTTCCCCCCTAACCTCAGCCTTTACCACTTTTGAATGTGGGTAATTAAGCACTTGGCATAACCAGAAAGGGAGCGTCAAATGAAATATAAACCTTCGCTTGTGTTGTTATCGGGTTGCCTGCTTGCAGCTCCGCTGTATGCCGAAGAAAAACCAGCGTCTTCAGAGCCCGATACCGCAGCGTCTTACGTCATCGACCTCTATGTCGATACCAAAACAAAACAGATTTATGCCGAGCCTGGAGAAGGACGTGTCCGCATGGGGTCCTTTGAAAAAGTTCCGGAGAAGCCGGCAAAACCTGTGGCCACCTCGAGCCAGGATGGGGTCGTTGCTGACGGCAAGGCAAAGGGCGAGGGGGGCGTGCTGGTGCGCGACGTCCCGAAATCCGTGGAAAAATCCCAGGAAAAATCACAGGGAGGATATGGATACGCGAACTGGAAAGAGAAGGACCCGTTCAAGTTCAACCTGAATCCGGATGGAAGCCAATACATCAAATTCGGCTTCCTGAATCAGGTATGGGCGCGGTATGAACAAACCAACCCCGGCTCCACTGTGCTGGGTGAGTCAGTGGACGATGTCACTGACATCAGCCTGCGCCGTACGCGTTTTGTATTACAGGGGCAATTGACTGACCGGGTATATTTTTATACCCAGTACGGGATGAACAATTTTAATTTCCTGAGTCAGAACGCCGATAACAGAAAACTTCAATCCTTCTTTCACGATGCCTTTGGAGAATTACGGCTGACCCAGGGACATCAGATGATCGTGGGGGGCGGCCTTGTCATGGCCAATGGTCTTTCCCGCTTCAGCAGCCCCAGCGTGAGCACGATCATGACGATGGATGTGCCACTGGTGGCTCAGGCAACTGCTGATCGTACTGACCAATTCAACCGTAAGCTGAGCGTCTACCTCAGAGGGCAGATTGGTCCCCTCAATTATCGCTTTACGGCAAGTGACCCGTTCCCCATCAATACTGCCGGGCTTCCTCCTGAAATCATTTCCCCGGTAAATGCCCAATTTGCTCGAACCGGCCACAGGAAACAATACCAGGGGTTTTTCATGTGGAATTTCTGGGATAAGGAGCCGATGACCAATCCATACATGCAGGGTACCTACCTGGGCAAGAAAAGCATCCTGAACCTGGAAGGAGGTTTCATTACCCAAAAAAATGCGACCTGGACCGGCCTTACGGAGGCAGCAGCCCAGTTTCACGATATGAATTTGTGGTCGGTTGCAGCTTATCTGGATGCCCCGGTAGACAAGGTGAAGGAAACTGCTATTTCCGCTTATATCGGTTACTTCAATACCGATTATGGCCCCAACTATCTGCGCATGAACGGCAACGGGGTGAACCCGGCCAGTACCGGCGGCAATGCCTTTCCCATGTTTGGCACAGGCAATCAATGGTACGGGCAGATAGGATATCTGCTGCCCAAGGATCTGCTCGGCGGAAACAATGGCCAGTTGATGCCTTACTTCTCTTTCATCAGCGCGGATTTTGACCGTCTGCATGATCAGATGAATGTATTCAATGGCGGGATAAACTGGCTGATCAAGGGACATAACAGCAAGCTGACTTTCGATATCCAGAACCGGCCCATATTCAACTCAGCCGGATACAAAATTTCAAACAGGAATCAATTCGTCCTGCAGTATCAGATTGCCTTCTGACAGTCTCGTCCGTTATGAGTCCCTCCATGCAAGTGGAGGGACTCATAACGGACGAGTCGAACGTGAAGAAGTGTATCAACTTCCATTTGAACAAGAGTCTGCAATAGAAGGCTGACCGAAAGTCTGACAAAGCAGGCCATTCGGCCCTGTACGGTTCGTAACATCACCGGCTGCATGAAAAGGGCCCTTCCGTCACCATCCGGGTGTCGTTCTTCGCAAGGTTTCGAGTCCACAGCAGGTTTCGTGCGTGGAGCGGCTGCCGGCTTCGGTGGCTCATAACAACAGCGACTGGCCAAGCACCAGCTCATCTTCCCCGTCTGTTCCAACCGGCTGCTCTCCCGTCTGACGAGCGCTGGAACCGATCATTCGGAATTTCTCAAGCTTTTAGAATTTTCATCCTATAAACCCTATGAACATCTATTTTCGCGAGGTCATTTTATGAATGAAACATCTCGATCCCTGAGGGTGGCCGTCCTTGCCGCGGTCCTTTTCTTGCTGGGCTTCAATACCGCATATGCGAGTACGCTGGCGAGCAATCTGGAATTGATGGAAGCACAAAGTCCGATCGATATTCGCTCGAATAGCACCTATTACGGAAATTTGCCCAAGTTGAACTTCAACCTCAATTCCGATACCGCGCTTACCGTGATCAATAACGGCTCCCCTGATCACGAAAGTACTATCAGGGCTAATGTCAGTCCCGGCGGAGGAACCTTGATGTTGTCAGGACATCAATGGAACCTTGCTCAATTCCACTTTCACACCCCCTCGGAACATTTGATAAACGGTCGAGCCAGTCCCATGGAAATGCACCTCGTCTTCAGCGATGCTGCGAACAATCTACTCGTGGTCGGCCGGGATATCGAGCAAGGTCTCTTCAAGAACCAGGCACTCGCTCCCATTTTCTCCGATTTGCCGAAAACTACTGAGGAAACACTGAATATCGAGCACTTCAACCTGAACAATCTTCTGCCGGATTATCTCGGTTCTTTCCGCTACTCCGGTTCTCTGACGACGCCGCCTTTTACAGAAGGAGTAAGCTGGGTTGAACTGGCTTCTCCGCTATATCTATCCGGGAGCCAGATCAATGCCTTCAAGTCCCTGTTTCCGGAAGGCAATTCGCGCGAGATTCAGGATTTGAACGGTCGCATCGTGCTTACCGACGTGCCGGGCTTCGTCAGCATCCATGATGACTCCGATCCCAATCTCCTGGGCACACTGATCCCTGGCCTGGAAGCAAGCGTTTCTGTCACGGCCGACTTATCCAAACTCGCGACGAGCGTTCCCGAACCGTCATCCTATGGCATGCTCCTCGCCGGGCTCGCGGTAATCAGTTTTATTGGCCTCAAGCGTGGGTCAAGACTCGCTGGAGCAACCTGAATCGCATTTCAGGTCCCGTGTTTCCGGTCGGTTCCGGCAATGTAGCGCCTGTTTTCCGGCCTCCCTCCAAACCGCAAACTGGAAGAGCATTAGGGACCATCCCCCTGAACAGGAGTGCTGACCTGTTCAGGGGTCTTTTGAAACTCTACGTACGCTAGCGCACAGAAGCATGGAGGGAGCAGCGTAGAATCTTTGAAAACACTGCGATATCGTCGGTCCCTGAATGCTGGAAAGTGTATCCTGACCGCACGCCAGCACAGGTTAACGGACCTCGATATTCTCTTGCAGTCCGTTCGGCCTTTGGTCACTCCGTCGCAGTCGGAATCGCGCTTATCGCTGCATCTCTGCGTACACTGGAGTTGGTTAAGCCATGAAAGCTTCCAAGTCAGGTTTCGATTCCAGGCCGGCAATAAAAAACCTACGTTTCCGGATAACGCTTCTGGCGCCATCCATGGTCGCTGCAAGACCATCCGAAGCAGCAGACACGCTCAGCACCCCTTTAAACTATTTCCTGCACAGCTACGGCCCTGCCGCCACGCCCGTAATGCATCTGGGGTGGCTGATGACGGCTTTGCTCTCCGCCATTACCCTTATCGTCATACTGCTACTGGTAATCGCCATAGTTCGCAAGCGCAGCTCTGCCGACTCCGGCATGATCGGGGCCGAGAGCGGAGGACTCAAATGGGTTTATATCGGTACAGGGATTTCCACCTTCATATTGGCGGGGCTCACCGTTCATTTCCTGACCGTGCTCAATGCGGTTGCCAAGCCCACCGAAACTCCAGTCCTCACCCTGACCGTAACGGGTTACGACTGGTGGTGGAACATTGAATACGAGCATGGCGATCCGGCGAAACGTTTTGTGACCGCCAATGAAATTCATATACCTGTAGGCAGACCGGTGCTGCTCAAGTTGAAAAGCGCGGACGTCATTCATGCGTTCTGGGTACCTGTACTCGCCGGAAAAACTCAAATGATTCCGGGCCTGGTCAATCAGAAGTGGATTCAGGCAGACGTCCCCGGCATTTATGCCGGTCAATGCGCACAATTTTGTGGAGCGGCCCACGCCCATATGAATCTGGAAGTGATTGCAGAAAGCGATCGGGATTTCGAGAAATGGCAAGAGGCCCAGCGCCGCACGGCTTTCCCAGTGTCAGAACACAATGAGCATGGATACAAGCTGTTCATGGATCGCTGCGGGGGATGCCACGCGGTGCGTGGAACGGAAGCGGAAGGCCTGCACGGTCCTGATCTCACGCATCTGAACTCGCGCGGTCGCATTGCTGCCGGACTGTTGACCAATACACCGGATCACCTGATGGAGTGGATTACCCGCGCACAATACTTCAAGCCGGGAGCACGCATGCCAAGTATTGCATTATCGGACAGTGAAGCTTCAGCACTGGCCTCCTATCTTTCGACACTGGACTAGAACTAGAGTATGGCTGCTATCGACGCCACCCGGCATCGCATCGACCCCCCTCTCGAACGGATCCCGGAAGTGGGACGTATTCCCGCGGGGTCCCCAATCGAAGCGCGTCTGGAGAAGATCTGGGAGACGGCGCCAGGTTGGCGCGGATGGCTCTCCACAGTAGACCATAAAACGATCGGAGTACGATATCTCGTCACGGCCTTTCTTTTCCTCGTGATCGGCGGAATCGAAGCGCTGTTCCTGCGCATCCAGCTTGCCGGGCCGGATATGGCGTTTCTGACACCGGAGCAATACAACCAGCTTTTCACGATGCATGGCGTGACCATGATTTTCCTCTATGCATTGCCGGTTCTGTCCGGTTTCTCCAACTACCTCTGGCCGCTTTTGCTCGGTTCCAGGGATATGGCCTTTCCGCGCCTCAATGCACTCTCCTACTGGATTTTTCTGTTCGCCGGCCTCTTCATGTACATCAGCTTCCCTCTGGGGCAGGCGCCGAATGCGGGCTGGTTCAATTATGTGCCTTTCTCGGGCCCGGTATACAACACCGGACCCAATATCGACGTCTTTGCGCTCGGCATGGTGTTGCTCGGAATTTCCACAACGGTAGGGTCGGTTAATTTCGTGGTTACGCTGTTCAGGATGCGGGCGCCGGGCATGACCATAAACCGCGTTCCCATCCTGGTGTGGGGAACGCTCACCGCGTCCGTGGCCAACCTGTTCGCAATCCCCGCCGTCAGCCTCGCGTTCTTTCTGTTGTGGCTTGATCGCCAGATAGGCGCGCATTTTTTTGATGTCGCAAATAACGGTCAGCCATTGCTTTGGCAGCACTTGTTCTGGATTTTCGGCCATCCCTGGGTCTATGTCGTCGTGCTTCCGGCAATGGGCATCGTTTCCGATGCCCTGCCTACATTCTGTCGCCGGCCGCTCGTGGGTTACACGGCAGTGGCGCTAGCTACCATGGCAACCATGCTGCTCGGTTTCGGGGTGTGGGTCCATCATATGTTCGCCACCGGTCTGCCGACAGTGGCTCTGTCGATTTTCGGCGCCGCCAGCATGGTCATCTCCATTCCCAGCGCGGTCGCCGTCTTCGCCTGGATTGCGACCATCTGGCTGGGAAAACCCGTATTCAAGACCCCTTTTCTGTTTTTTGCCGGTTTCGTCGCGCTGTTCATCATCGGCGGCATGTCGGGAGTAATGACAGCCGCGGTGCCGCTCGACTGGCAGCTTAACGAAACCTACTTCATCGTGGCGCACCTGCATTATGTCCTGCTTGGGATCAACGTGTTTCCGGTGGTAGGAGCGATCTATTACTGGTTTCCCAAATTCACCGGGCGCATGATGAGTGAAAAACTGGGCAAGTGGAGTTTCTGGACCATGTTTATCGGATTCAACGCCGGATTCTTTCCAATGCATATCGCTGGACTGCTCGGGATGCCGCGCCGCATTTATACCTATCCTTCCCGCATGGGATGGGACGAAGTCAACCTGATTACGACTGTCGGATCCTTCATATTCGCCGTTGGCGTGCTGATCTTCCTCGTCAATGTCGTCCTCAGCCTGAAACGTGGAACCCGGGCGGGCGCCAATCCGTGGGATGCGCCGACCCTGGAATGGGCAGTATCTTCCCCGCCGCCCGCTTATAACTTTGCGACTATTCCTACGATCGCCAGCCGGCACCCGTTATGGGAGGGGCGGATCGAAGGAGAAAAAGAACATACCCGGACTAGATTGGAAGAAGGTTACCTGCTGATGCGGGGCCGGGAAACACTCGGCACCTCGCCCATCGATGCAAAGCCGGTTGTCATCCTCAAAATGCCGGAGGATTCCTATACCCCTTTCCTTGTCGGTTTGTTCGTCTCGTTGCTATTCGTCGGCCTGTTGCTGCATTCATGGACATTCACTGCATTGATGGCGGCCTTAAGCTGTGCCGCGTTGAGTGTCTGGATGTGGCCGCGCAGGAACCTGGGTCAGCGTACTGCCAGGCACGACCCAGCCTCTGCCCGAAGAGGAGGAAAAGGCCCGTGAGCGGGACTGCCCCCGTTGTCACCCCTTTGCCGGTGGGAAGCGCTGGTAAGCTCTCCGGCGGATGGTGGGGAGTGATCGCGCTCATCGTGACCGAGGCTTCCCTGTTCGGATACCTGCTGTTCACCTACTTCTACCTCGCGGCACAAACAGGACAGGACTGGCCCCCGACCGGATTGCCGGGCCTGCTCATTCCAGGCATCAATACCATCATCCTGCTTGCCAGCAGCGCTGCTTTCTGGGCGGGAGAACGGCGCATCCGGCAAGGTGGAGTACGATCCAGCATTTTCGGATTTATCGCCGCGATTGCTTTGGGTAGCGCCTTTGTCGCGATACAGCTTCTGGAGTGGAAAAACAAGACATTCAGCATCAACTCCGACCTGTACGGATCACTCTACTTTACGATCACCGGCTTTCACTTGTGCCATGTGATTATCGGGCTGGGAGTGCTTTTGCTCCTGCTCGCCTGGACCATGATGGGTTATTTTGACCACAAGCGCCATGTTGCAATCACCATCGGCGGGGTTTACTGGCATTTTGTCGATGTCGTCTGGCTGTTCGTTTTCTCCGCCTTGTATTTGTCCCCTTATCTCCAGCGCGGATGATCTTCAAATGGATGCAAGACAAACTGTTTCCACAGAACATCACTTCCTTCATTCTCCGCCACGGGTCAGGACATTGCTTGCGCTCTTCGGCGCACCTGGCGCTTGGGTAACGCAAATGGCGTTGACCCCGCCGATCGCCGCCTATGCCTGCTATCCGCATCAGTTTCCGCTTCCTGCCCCCCTTTGGCCCGGATTGACGGCAATACTGGCAACAATAGGCTTTGCCTGCCTGGCCGCCGCTCTAATCTCCGGCTATATCGCTCTTGCCTCCTGGCGAAGCCTCGCCCGCTACTCCGAAGACGCGTCGAATAAACAGCTTCCCATTCAGAAAGATGAAGGGCAGGCGCGATTTCTGGCGATGCTGGGGATGATGTCAAGCTTTGTGTTCATCGTTGCGATCCTGTTCAACACTTTCGCCGTGCTTTCGATCCGATCATGCAGCGCCTGGATCTGAAGCACATGAAGTCGCGCAGAACGGTTTCCGACTGGATCATCCGGATGGGCAAAGAAACTCGAATTCTTCTGAGTGCTGTCCTGCTTGCCATGGGTGCAATCGTGACGGACACTCAGGTGTCCATTGCGACTGCCGCTGCGGGTCATGCCGCAGAGGCTGCCGGGAAGGATGAGAGCGCATTCGATGCACTGGTTACACGCGGCGCCTATCTCGCCACTATCGCAGACTGCACCGGATGTCACACGGCAGGAGCCGCGCATCCGGCTTTTGGGGGCGGGCTGGCGATCAATTCACCCTTCGGTACCATTTATTCGACCAATATTACGCCTGACCCGGAAACCGGCATCGGCCGCTACAGCTATGAGGATTTCAGCCGGGCTGTGCGCGGCGGCATCAGGAAGGACGGTAAATGGTTGTACCCAGCCATGCCTTACCCGTCATTCACGGCAATGTCGGATGAAGATGCGCGCGCGTTATATGCCTACTTCATGCACGGGGTGAAACCGGTGCGGCACACGCCCTCGCAGACTCGCCTGCCATTCCCCTTCAATCAGCGCTGGACCCTCAAGTTCTGGGATCTTGCCTTTGTTGAACACAAGCGGTTCGAACCCCGGGCTGATCGGGGTGAAAAATGGAATCGCGGTGCGTACCTGGTGCAGGCGCTCGGTCACTGCGGTGCCTGTCATACCCCCCGCGGTTTGGCCTATCAGGAAAAGGCCTATTCGGAAACCTCATCCGACTATTTGACCGGTGCCCTGATAGATAACTGGTTTGCTCCGGAGTTGACCGGAAACACCGCAGCGGGTCTGGGCAGATGGACGGAAGAGGAGATTGCGGCGTTTCTCAAGACTGGCCATAGTGGCCATACCGCTGCATTTGGCAGCATGGTCGCTGTCATTGAAAACAGCACCCAGTACTTGCGCCAGGAGGATCTCGACGCGGTCGCCCATTACCTCAAGTCGCTTCCTGCCACCGGAGAAAAGTCATCGTATAACCCTCGCAGAACGCCAGCTGTCATTCCCGCCGGAATGAGCCGATCCGAGAAACCCGGCGCGGGAATATATAGTGGCTTCTGCGCCAAATGTCATCGGAACGAGGGAAGTGGCAAGCCGCCAAAGTTTCCTCCCCTATCCGGAAGTTCGATCGTGCTTTCGGAGAATGCCTCTTCCCTGATCCGGCTCATGCTGGAAGGAGGAAAAGGCCCGCGGACAAAGACGGGACCGAAACCGGAGAAAATGCCAGGCTATGCCGAAAGATTTACTGACCGGGAAATCGCTGAAGTGCTTACGTTCATCCGTAACAGCTGGGGCAACAAGGCTCCGCCTGTGACCACTCGCGATGTGTATTTGATGCGTGAAGCGCTGAACGAATAATTGCAAAAAATTTTGTTTCTACCCGTCCGGAACGGGAAAGAAAAGGAAAGCAAAGGTTCATGCCACTTTCTGTCCGGCTTCCGGATATTCTGCAAGCATCAATTCCCTCAGGATGACCACCAGAATCCCGACTGCGCTCATCATCGCACCGTGTATCCACAGAATGATGCCCCCGATCTGTTGATCGGCAAGGGCGTTGATTCCGCCAATAGCACGTCCGCAAATGGTGTAGATCGGATACAACTCATGAGCAGTAAAGAAAATGATGGCGCCGATGACGATTTGAGGCGGAATTATGGCAAGCATCATACCAATGCGAGAGCCAGGGGACAGCTTGACGGCAAACACCGGGCCCGGAGTCAAGACCAGTCCCCAGAAAACCAATCCGCTGAGAAACACGCTCCAGTTCATCAGACGATAGAGACGCCAATCGATCATCGCCATAAAATGAATCGAAGGCAGCAACCAGAATCCGATGAGCATGCTGAACAGTACGACTGCAACGACCGGATTGCACAAAGCCTGAGCGGGATATCGAATGGAATTCCATCCCGCCATCAGACGAAATGCCCGCCTCATCCTTGACGGCATGCCCGCAAGAAGAACCGGGCATGGCCTGCTCAATACAATCAGAAAAGGTCCGAGATGATGCAATGCAAGATGCTGAAGCCGGTGAATGAAAAACTGATGCTCGGAGTAATAATCGAGCTGAGTGTGAGAAACGAGATATGCCAGGCTTAATCCACCCCAGAAGCACAATTTGCGATGAAGCGACGGGCGAACCGAGGCGCAGCCTCTCGGAAAGAAAAGAGCGGCGCTCCCAGCGGCGGCAACCACCAGAATAGACTCTTCCCAAGGCACCAGCCAGTAAAACCATTCCATTACAATTGATGTCCGTCACTACCCGGAGAAGTTTTCAGGAAGGAAGCAAATCCCGCAGATCTTCCGCCAGAGTCTCTTCAGGATCGGCGGATGTTGCCAGTAGGCGGGCATGGCCCTGGGCGTCAAATATATAGACCGCATCGCCATGCATGAGGCCGCCATCTCCGCCAGGGGGAAAATGCGGCCGGAATGCGTTGCGGCATCGTTTTGCAAGCTCCCCGATTTCATCCGCAGTACCGGTCAATCCCGTCGCCTGCGCGAGATTGAATTGCGCCAGATAGCGACGCAATTCCCTGGGACCGTCCCGCGTCGGGTCCACGGTTACAAAGAGGATATGCGTCCGCTTTGCGTCTTCCCCGAGGAGATGCATTACCCGCGTAAGACGCGCCATGGAAATCGGACACTCTTCCCGGCAATGTGTAAATCCAAAATACATGAGCAATACTTTTCCCTCATATGTTTTGGCTGTAACCGGCTGCCCCTCATCGGAGCTGAGTGAAAAACTCAAATCCGGCAAGTGGCCCGTGACCTCCTTTATATGTCCTTGTTCTGTCGGATTGCATGCGCCCATGGCAAGCGCAATCACAAGACCCGCCGCGAGCCGGTCGTAACCAAAATTCCCGCTTCCGGCAAAGTTCTTACCCATTGAGAAGCATCGAAAATTCTTGAGGAGCCCTTCCTGGAGAGTCAACCGGTCAGTTTCAATATCGGTCAGTTTCAATATAGCATTCAATTTCGCTATTGCACGCGTTCCGGAAACCCTTTATATTTGGGACATGCACTTCGCAAACTTCGTTCAGTTCATTCCATTCTGCCTTCATCCCCGCCTGCAGCTTCTCGCAAGACCACTGCTGCGCCTCGCGCGCTAATTACCGATCTCCCTCAAGTCTTTACCAGTTTTTATCGATGGAATCCGTTTCTGGATTCCCTATCAGAGTTCGAGTATTCTTTCTGAAAAACGGAGAAACAATTGAAAGACCATCTCATCATTTTTGATACCACCTTGCGTGACGGCGAGCAAAGCCCGGGTGCCTCCATGACGAGGGAGGAGAAAGTGCGGATCGCCCGGCAACTCGAACGAATGCGGGTTGATGTCATTGAAGCGGGTTTTCCAGCTGCCTCGAATGGCGATTTCGAAGCGGTAAAAGCCGTAGCCGCTGCGATCAAGGGCAGTACCATATGCGGTCTTGCACGCGCAATCGAAGGCGATATCAGGCGTGCAGGCGAAGCATTGCGGGGAGCCAACTCGGCGCGCATCCACACCTTTATCGCCACCTCGCCCATTCACATGGAAAAGAAACTGCGCATGTCCCCGGATCAGGTGGTGGAACAGGCGGTGAAAGCGGTGAAATTTGCGCGTCAATACACCGATGACGTCGAATTCTCCCCTGAGGATGCGGGACGCTCTGACATCACCTTTCTTTGCCGCGTGCTCGAAGCGGTCATCGATGCCGGAGCGGGAACTGTGAATATTCCCGATACGGTGGGCTATACCATGCCCCAGCAATTCGGGGAACTCATTCGTACCCTCCGCGAGAGGATTCCCAATTCGGATAAAGTCATATTCTCGGTGCACTGCCATAATGATCTTGGACTGGCAGTGGCCAATTCGTTATCGGCAGTGATGAACGGAGCACGCCAGGTCGAATGCACGGTAAACGGACTGGGCGAGCGCGCGGGCAATGCCTCCCTGGAGGAGGTCGTCATGGCTGTGCGCACCCGCCAGGATTTCTTTCCTTGTGATACCCGCATCGATAGTGTCCATATTGTGCCCGCAAGCAAGCTGGTTTCAGGCATCACCGGGTTTCCGGTACAGCCGAACAAGGCAATTGTGGGCGCAAACGCATTCGCACACGAATCCGGAATACATCAGGACGGGGTATTGAAACACCGCGAAACATACGAAATCATGCGAGCGGAGGATGTGGGCTGGGGGGCAAACAAATTGCTGCTGGGCAAGCATTCCGGACGCAACGCCTTCCGCAGCCGCTTGGCAGAGCTCGGGATCGAGCTGGAATCGGAAGAAACTCTTAATGCCACCTTCATGCGCTTCAAGGAGCTGGCAGACAAGAAGCATGATATTTTCGATGAAGACCTGCATGCCCTGGTTTCCGATGACGCCGCCGCCTTGCAGGAGCACTACAAGCTCCTGTCACTGACAGCGCACAGCGAAACGGGGGAAACGCCTCATGCCAGTATAGTAATCGGTGAAGAAGGCAGGGAATCGCGCGCGGAGTCGGATGGAAGCGGACCGGTCGACGCCACTTTCCGCGCCATCGAAAAGATACTGAACAGCGGCGTGGAACTGCAGCTCTACTCCGTCAATGCGATCACCAGTGGCACTGATTCCCAGGGCGAGGTCACGGTCCGGCTGCAGAAGTCGGGCCGTATCGTCAATGGTAATGGCGCTGATACGGACATTGTCGTCGCCTCCGCCAAGGCGTATCTCAGCGCTCTGAACAAGCTGCACAGCAAGCTGGAGCGGGCACACCCGCAAGTGTAGAAATCTTGAAGAACGCGGCAGGACAAACCGGGGCTGTCTGTCCTGCCTCCAAAGCGGGGCTACGCGTGGAGCTTTTCTCTCAATCCTCACGACCTGTCGCGAAAGTAATGAAATCCATACGTCCCGTCGATTTCATGCACTATGTCCTTGTGCGCTTTTTCCAGCACAACTGCACCCAGATTGCAGGGAGTCTTACATTCACCACCTTGCTTTCGTTGGTACCAATGCTCGCGATCGGGTTATCGGTAATAGCGGCATTTCCCGCATTCGCTGAATTCTCGGACCGGATAAAGGAATTCATTCTCACCACCATGGTGCCGGAAGCAGCAAACAAGGTCATCTCCGTATACATGCAGCAATTCGCCGACAATGCGGCCAAGCTGACTGCCATAGGCATCGCCTTCCTGGGCGTAACCGCACTTGCGCTCATGCTTACAATAGACGAAGCACTCAACAGCATCTGGCGAGTATCCCGCCTGCGGCCGCTCCTGCATCGCCTCCTGATATATTGGTCCGTTCTGACGATTGGCCCTTTATTGATCGGCGCGAGCCTGTCGCTTACGTCCTGGCTCATGACCGCTTCCAGGGGATTTACTCGTGATATCCCGGGGGGGGACATCATGCTTTTGCGGTTGAGTCCGCTCGTGCTGACGAGTATTGCCTTTTCGGCTTCCTATCTCATCGTGCCGAATCGTCAGGTGGCATGGCGGCATGCGATAGCGGGTGGCGTGGCGGCGGCGATAGGGTTCGAGATAATGAAGGAAGGCTTTGCGTTCTACATCACCCGGTTTCCGACTTATCAGGCAGTATACGGCACCTTTGCGACCATTCCCATTTTCCTGCTATGGCTTTATCTTTCATGGTTGATGGTGCTGCTCGGAGCGGTTATTGCCGCATCGCTTTCAAGCTGGCGTTTCCGGGAGTGGCGTGACGACCCGAACGCCAGGGGTAAGCAGTTTTTTGATGCATTGCGTTTATTGGGGATACTTGGAGAGGCGTTGAAGGCAGGCAAAGTTGAAACCGCTCTCAGCTTGCAGCAGCAGTTGATGCTAAGTCCCGAAGAAGTGGAGCGGATACTGGAGCTCATGGTGAAAGCCAATTTCGTGCGACAGGTTCAGGAAGGAGGATGGGTTCAAATACTGGATCCCGCCGAGATCCGCATTGCGGATGTCTACCGCCTGTTTGCGTTTCGTCCCGAAGCACTAAGGGGTACGGCAGGGGGGGATACCCGGCTGGAGCAGCTGCTCGATGATATTGCTGTGGGGATCGATGAGAAAATGAGCCTTCCGCTGTCGCAACTTTTTACTTCCGCGGAACCGGAACCACCCGCAGAAATGTCAGCTTAGCAAAGATTGGGGGAGTTGTTGGAGAAATGAAACGACGTCAGATGAAACGATGCCATTTGAGTATTCTGCTTTATCGGTTCTGTTTATGGATCATGCTTTCAGCAGTGCCGGTTGCACAAACCTATGGTTTTACCTTTACCGATCATACCGGAAAGAAACTGTCCCTTTCCGATTTCAAGGGAAAATGGGTGCTGGTAAATTTCTGGGCCACGTGGTGTCCCCCATGCCTGAAGGAAATTCCTGATCTTGTCTCCCTCTATGAAAGTCGGAAAAAAGACATAATGGTGATCGGCGTGGCGATGGATTATCGCAACCCGGACGTTGTGCTCAAACATGCGAAACGGCTTTCAGTGACCTACCCGATCGTGTTGGGTGACCAGGAACTGGCACGCCAAGTCGGCCCGGTCTCCATGCTGCCGACTACCTATGTTTTCGATCCCGAAGGCAAACCAGCCGTTTATAAGATCGGGATTGTGTCCCGCGAAGCGTTGGAAGAATTCATGGATGAGAATTCGAACAAGATTCCGAATTCCCAGCCTGCTGGAAAAGCGCAGCAAAAAGGACGTTAGGGGATGTTATCGGTTGAGTCTCTGCGGAGCAAAATTCTCCAGCCCTCAGCCTTGCCCTCCTCGGATCGGCCTACGGTCGGGCTGAACATCCATCAGGCCGGCAAACCTGAGGAGGTTCTCTCGTCAACCCCCGGCTAATTTTGATTTTATAAAATCTGCGATCTCGGGAAGGGGGACGACCTCCGATTTTTCGTCACGCCGCCCGCGATACTCGGCATTTCCTTCCTTCAAGCCCCGCTCGCCGACGACAACCCGGTGAGGAATACCGATCAGTTCCATGTCGGCGAACATGACACCGGGGCGGTCATCCCGGTCGTCGAGCAGAACCTCGATGCCGACACTGGAAAGCGTCGCGTATAGTTTCTCCGCCTCAGCCCTCACTTCTGCATTCTTCTTCAACCCGATCGGAATGATGACTACCTGAAATGGCGCCATTGCCGCGGGAAATATAATGCCGCGCTCGTCATGGTTCTGCTCGATGGCAGCTGCCACAATACGTGAAACCCCGATCCCGTAGCAGCCCATTTCCATGGGACGCGCTTGCCCGGATTCATCGAGATAATTGGCTTTCATCGCTTCCGAATACTTTGTGAGCAATTGGAAAATATGGCCGACTTCTATGCCGCGACAGATTTCCAGCTTACCCTTTCCGTCCGGCGACAAGTCACCGGAAACCACGTTGCGGATATCGAAAACATGATCCGGCTCTTTCAGATCACGCCCGAAATTGACGTTGACGAGATGGTAATCCTCTTCGTTGGCGCCGCACACAAAGTTACTCATGGTGGCTACGGTAAGGTCTGCGATAACCGGAAGAGACAATCCGGCTGGGCCGATAAACCCGGGAAGACATCCTGTTTCGGTGCGAATTTCTTCTTCGCTGGCAAGCCGGAAATCGGAAAGAAAAGGAATCTTTCGAACTTTTGTCTCGTTGAGATGATGATCGCCACGCAGCAGCAAAAGATGCATTCCGCCATTGGCCATGACCGCCAGCGTTTTTACCGTCTGCTCGATGGATACATTGAGATAGGCAGCAACCTCTTCGCATGTCTTTTGGGCGATTGTTCGCACTTTCTGCATCTCGCCCGCCGCAGCCTCCCGCAGTCCTGCTGGCGGCAACGACTCGGCCATTTCAACGTTCGCTGCGTAATCGGAATCGGAACAAAAAGCGATGGCGTCTTCGCCGGAATCGGCCAGGACATGAAATTCATGCGAACTGCTGCCACCAATCGCACCCGTATCGGCCTTGACGGGACGAAACTTCAGCCCCAGGCGATCGAATATCCGGCAATAGGCCACATGCATGGCCTGATAGGTCTCTTCCAGGCTGGGTATATCGGTGTGGAACGAATAGGCATCTTTCATCACGAACTCGCGCGCGCGCATGACGCCGAAGCGGGGGCGAACCTCGTCGCGAAATTTGGTTTGTATCTGATAAAAATTGAGAGGTAACTGCCGGTAACTCTTGATTTCACGCCGTGCAATATCCGTTATGACCTCTTCATGGGTTGGACCAAAACAGAAATCGCGCTCGTGTCTGTCTCTAATTTTCAACATCTGGGGACCAAAGACGTCCCATCGCCCTGTTTCCCGCCATAGCTCCGCAGGCTGCACAGCCGGCATCAGCAGTTCCAGTGCGCCCGCGGCATCCATTTCCTCCCGCACGATGTTTTCAACTTTGCGCAGAACCTTCAAGCCGAGGGGCATCCACGTGTAGAGACCGCTCCCCAGCCGCCGGATGATACCGGCCCTCAGCATCAGCTTGTGGCTGATCAATTCCGCTTCGGCGGGGGCTTCCTTGAGTGTCGAAATGAAAAAACCTGATGCTCGCATATTCTGTCCATAACAAGTCCAATCTCCGATTTTACTCTGAAAAGCAGCGCAGGTTGGCTATGAGGAATCTGAAAAGCAAAGTGTTCAAACAATAATGCAGTCGCCACTCCTCCCGATGCCCCCCGACCAGCGACAGCTTTCAATCCGGCACGAAATGTGGAAAAATCTAATCCTATCGTGAAGGATCAAACGGGTGAATCATATGATCGACCGTAATGGATATCGCTCAAATGTAGGAATCATTCTACTCAATTCGAAGAACGAGGTTTTTTGGGGCAAGCGCATCAGACAGGACTCCTGGCAATTTCCTCAGGGAGGTATCAAGCCCGGCGAAAGTCCGGAACAAGCAATGTATCGTGAATTGACCGAAGAAGTAGGCTTACGGCCTTGGCACGTGCAAATCCTCGGCCGCACACGCGACTGGCTCCGATACGATGTACCTGCCCAATGGATTAAACGCGACTGGCGAGGAAATTACCGGGGGCAGAAACAGATCTGGTATCTGCTGCGCTTGCTGGGAAGCGATTGCGACGTTTCGCTCCACACCAGCGGACGTCCTGAATTTGACGCATGGCGGTGGAATCAGTACTGGGTAGAGTTGGAGTCGGTAGTCGAGTTTAAACGCCAGGTTTACCGCCAGGCACTGACGGAACTGGCACGTCTGCTGAATCGTCCACCTGTTCCCTTCGGGTATAGCGGATATGAAAAATACGACTATTCCGCCAGCGGGCCCCTTACAGGCAGCACCGCCAAGCAGTCTGAATAAGCAATCGCATTGCAAAAACGCGCTCGTTACAGTACCACCGCCACAGGTGCCGCTGCCGCCGCAGGGGAACTGATGCGTATCAGGCAGCTGACAGCAAAGCTGCCAGCTGCCGCACACTACCTTTAATATTGATATTGCGGCTATCGGATATACTCGCGAACAGTTGTGTTCATCCCCAGCTGGCGGATAGCCCTGCCCTCAGTTTTCCGATGTAGGCGTAACCGGCTGCGCCACTACAGCCGAGCTTTTTAGGAGATTACGATGATATTGCGGGCATTAATAACGTCGCTGCTAGCTGTTGGAACGATTGTCGCTCCGCCTGCCCAGGCGGCTGCCGCCGACGAACCCATAAAACCGATCGAGGCAGCCAAGCCCAAGAATGAAAACAAGGTGGAACTGGGCAAAATGCTTTTTTTTGATCCCCGTCTTTCCAAATCCGGCTTCATCTCGTGCAACTCCTGTCACAACCTGAGTATGGGGGGATCCGACAATCTCCCCTCATCCATTGGCCACAAATGGCACCAGGGTCCGATCAATTCGCCCACGGTATTGAATTCCAGCCTGAGTCTGGCCCAATTCTGGGACGGTCGCGCCAAGGACCTGAAAGATCAGGCGGGCGGTCCCATTGCCAATCCGGGGGAAATGGCATTCAGCCATGAATTGGCAGTGGGCGTGCTGCAATCCATTCCCCAGTACAGGGCGCGCTTCAAGCAGATATACAGTTCGGACAAGGTCGATATAGGCATGGCAACGGACGCGATCGCTGCCTTCGAAGAAACACTGGTAACGCCGGATTCCCGTTTCGACAAATGGCTCAAAGGCGACAAGAACGCCATCAACAAGACGGAACTCGAAGGGTACAAACTGTTCAAGGACGCGGGCTGCACAGGTTGTCACAACGGACCGGCCGTAGGCGGGGCATCGTTTCAGAAAATGGGCGTACTTGAACCCTATAAAACCCAGAGCAAGGCTGAAGGCCGTTTTGCCGTAACCGGCAAAGAGGAGGACCGCCTGTTCTTCAAAGTGCCTACATTGCGAAATGTGGAATTGACCTACCCCTATTTCCATGACGGGGCCGCGGCAACCCTGGAAGACGCGGTAAATACCATGGGCCGGATACAATTGGGGCGTAATTTCACCAAGGACGAAAATGCCAAAATCGTGGCATTTCTGAAGACATTGACCGGCAAACAACCCCATCTCACCTTGCCTATTCTCCCCCCCTCGAGCAAGGATACACCCAAACCTCATCCGTTCGATTGATCAACGGGAGATTCTGTTCAGCGGCAGAGAAACAAGCTTGCACTCTATCCGGGCTGTATGCAGCGCCGGATGGAGTGCAGCAATGGGATACCTGACAGTTGGCGGAATATTTATATTGGAAATAGGCGCAAACTGACCTATAACTCTTTATACCTGCCCGATTCGGCCTTCAACGGACCTCAGCAGGAATATGGATTTACGCTTCAAAATCAAGTAGAGTTTATTTTTTGAATAATTAAAACACGGAGTCACGTATGAGCGCTAAAGGGCAATTGTTACAAGACCCGTTTCTGAATACCTTGCGGAAGGAACATATTCCGGTTTCGATTTATCTGGTAAACGGAATCAAACTGCAGGGGCACATCGATTCATTCGATCAGTATGTAGTGCTGTTGAAGAATACCGTCACCCAGATGGTCTACAAGCACGCAATTTCTACGGTAGTCCCCGCAAGAGCCGTCAACATTCCATTTGAGGCGCCCCCTATATCTGATGCTTGATTCCTCTAGTGGGAACGCGCCCGACACTCACGCCGCTGTTGATTCTGCTGTTCTGGTAAGTCTCGATCTAAATGACAGCGACTCTGCAGAAAATCTCGAAGAATTACGGCAACTGGCCGCCAGTGATCGCCTTGCAATTTCCGCTGTAGTGCTGGGGAAACGGCTTCGCCCGGACCCTGCGACTTTCGCGGGTAGCGGGAAAGTTGACGAAATAATGGGCGCGGTGGAGCAGACCGGCGCTTCGCTGGTTATTTTCAATCATGATCTTTCGCCTGCCCAGCAGCGTAACCTGGAGCAGCGGCTCAGGCGGCGGGTCATCGATCGCACGAGCCTTATCCTGGACATTTTCGCGCAGCGCGCAAAGAGCCACGAAGGCAAGTTGCAGGTGGAACTTGCCCAGCTCGAACATCTGGCCACGCGGCTGGTGCGGGGCTGGACACACCTGGAGCGGCAGAAGGGCGGTATCGGCCTGCGTGGCCCTGGTGAAACACAGCTGGAAACCGATCGCCGCCTGCTCGGAAAACGTGTCAAGGTGCTGAAAGAAAAGCTCGCCAAGTTCGAGCGCCAAAGAGCCCTGCAACGGCGCGCCAGGCGGCGTGCGCAAGTGATGTCCGTTTCGTTGGTCGGTTATACCAATGCCGGCAAATCCACTCTTTTCAATAGACTCACTCGCGGCCACACCTATGTTGCTGACCAGTTGTTCGCAACCCTTGATGCCACCACCCGCAAGTTGTTTATTGCGGATCGCGGGCCGCTCGTACTTTCCGACACGGTAGGCTTTATCCGGGACTTGCCGCACACGCTGGTGGCAGCATTCCGGGCGACACTGGAAGAAACGGTGCAGGCGGATTTGTTGCTCCACGTCGTGGATACCAGCAGTTCCAATCGCAGTGAACAGATTGATGAAGTCAACAAGGTGCTGAAGGAAATCGGCGCTGACCGCATTCCACAAATACTGGTTCTGAACAAGACAGATCTGGTCGATTTGCCGGCAAGCTCTCCGGGTTACCAGCGGGACGAGTATGGTAGAATCGTACAAGTTCGATTGAGCGCCAAAACCGGCGAAGGGCTGGAATTTATCAATCTGGCATTGTCCGAAGCACTCGGGGAGCGCGCGGCTTTACGAGAGCCCGATAATCAGTCGGAAGCCCAGGATATAACGAGCGGGTATCACTGAATGTCGAATAACGCAGGAATTTTTGCTTTCCACAAATCTGGTTCGGGTTTTTTCACGGTAGAGTTTGATGGTCTGCTCCATTAAACAAAAAAATAGGAATCATCATGGGATTAAATGATCCTCAGTGGGGAAGAAAAAAAGGCAATTCCGGTCCACCCGATCTGGATCAATTGTGGCGAAATTTTAACAAGAAGCTCAACAACCTTTTGAAGCGCAAGGGTGGAGGAAGGCGCGACAGTTCAGGAGGGGGTGAAGGCGCCCCCCCGGCCGGTCCCAAAAAATACAGTGGGGGCGCCGGCCTGCTTGCCGGATTGCTTCTGCTGTTGTGGATAGGAAGCGGATTTTATATCGTCAACGAGGGCCAGCGCGGTATCGTGTTGCGGTTCGGAAAATATGTGGAGAGTACGCAGGCAGGCTTGCGCTGGCATCTGCCCTATCCTATCGAGGTCGTTGAACCCGTTAACGTAAGCCAGGTGCGGACTGTTGAAATCGGCTATCGTAACAATGTCCGGAGCAAGGTGCTGAAGGAGTCGCTCATGTTGACCGACGACGAGAACATCATTGATATTCAGTTCGCCGTGCAATACATCCTGAAAAATCCGGAGGACTTCCTGTTCACCAATCGTGACCCCGAAAACGCCGTGCTGCAAGCAGCGGAAACCGCGATACGGGAAATCATCGGAAAGAGCAAGATGGACTTCGTGCTCTATGAAGGGCGTGAACAAGTGGCGGCAAAAGCCACGGAGCTGATGCAGGACATCCTTGATCGCTACAAGATTGGCATCGCCATCAGCAAAGTGACGATGCAGAACGCCCAACCGCCCGAACAGGTCCAGGCGGCGTTCGATGATGCCGTCAAAGCCGGACAGGATAGGGAACGGCAGAAAAACGAAGGCCAGGCCTATGCGAATGACGTGATTCCCAAGGCCAAAGGTAATGCGGCCCGCCTCCTCGAAGAGGCTGAGGGGTACAAGCAACGGGTGATTGCGAGTTCGGAAGGTGAGGCGAGCCGCTTCAAGCAGGTTCTCGTTGAATACAGCAAGGCACCGGGTGTGACGCGTGACCGGCTTTATCTGGATATGATGGAGCAGGTGCTTTCCAACACAAGCAAAGTTATCGTGGACCAGAAAAATGGCAATAACCTTCTTTATCTGCCGTTGGACAAGCTCATACAGATGAGCGGGCCTTCTTCCTCCTCTGGCACAGTGCCGGAGACACAGCTTGCGTCGCCGCCGGAACCTACGGCCGATGCCGCTACCCGCACCCGGGAAGCATTTCGTGGCCGCGAACGGGAGACAAGATAAGTGAAAAACTATACTCCAATGTTATTGACTGTCCTTATCATCCTGTTTCTTGTGGCAAGCTCGTCACTGTATATAGTCGACCAGCGGCAGCAGGCGATTCTGTTCCAGTTGGGTGAAGTGGTGGATGTAAAGACATCTCCGGGTCTTTATTTCAAAATCCCGCTGGCGCAGAACGTGCGCTACTTTGACTCGCGCATTCTGACGCTGGATACGGCCGAGCCGGAACGCTTCATAACGTCCGAAAAAAAGAACGTTCTGGTGGATCTGTTCGTGAAGTGGCGTATCGTGGACGTCAAGCAATACTATGTCAGCGTGCGCGGGGACGAGATGCTCGCCCAGACGCGTCTGTCGCAAACGGTCAATTCCAGCTTGCGTGATGAATTCGGTAACCGGACGGTACATGACGTCGTATCCGGCGAACGCGACAAAATCATGGAAATCATGCGGCAAAAGGCCGATGCGGATGCGCGTAAAATCGGAGTGGAAGTCGTAGACGTTCGTTTGAAGAGAGTGGACCTGCCGCAGGAAGTAAGTGAATCCGTCTACCGCAGAATGGAGGCTGAGCGGAAACGTGTGGCGAATGAACTGCGCTCGACCGGCGCCGCCGAATCCGAGAAGATTCGGGCGGATGCGGATCGCCAGCGCGAGGTCGTTCTTGCCGAAGCCTACCGGAAAGCCCAGGAAATAAAGGGTGAAGGCGATGCGAAAGCGGCGAGTATTTATGCCAGCGCCTACGAGTCGAATCCGGAATTCTATTCCTTTTATCGCAGCCTCGACGCCTACACGGAAATCTTCAAAAACAAGAACGATATCATGGTACTGGAACCGACCTCCGAGTTTTTCAAGTATATGAGGAATTCGGGGCGCGGAGGGAAATAGATGTGCCGGTAGATAGCTCATTCGGATGAAGCAGCCTTCCGGGAATACGGCGGGCTGCTTCGGGGGTACCGACAGCAATTCCAGGGGCCGATATCGCTCCTCGCTTTTCCAGCTTTTTTCCTCGCGGTAAATGATGCCACATAGAGCGGCAACTCCTGGCAATTTCTCCAGCGAATTTCTGGGCATACACCGGCTTCGATGCCGGCTGATGCGGTAAGCGCCCAGTCTGTTCGGGTTATTCCAATATGTGGGACACTCTGTTAATGGCCTTTGCATTGATGCTGGTGCTTGAAGGACTGCTCCCCTTTCTGATGCCGGGTGCATGGCGTGAGGCTTTCAGGAAACTGACGGAAGCCGGCGACAACCAGATACGTTTTATCGGCTTGACCTCCATGCTGGTCGGGCTGCTCCTGCTCTATCTTGTGAAATAATTCTTTCCATACCCTCCATACCCGCCTTTATCCTGTCTTGATCACGACCCCGACATGAATATGAGTGCATGGGCTCTTCCCGAATACATTGAGGACATTCTGCCCGCTGAAGCGCTGAAGATAGAAATGATGCGCCGGCGGGTATTGGACTGGCTGTTTGTGAATGGCTACGAACTCGTGGGGCCGCCGTTGCTGGAATATGTGGAATCGCTTCTCACTGGCAGCGGAGGGCAAATGAATTTGCGCGTACTTAAGGTGGTGGATCAACTGAGCGGCCGCATGATGGGCTTGCGCGCGGACATGACGCCACAGGTGGCTCGCATCGATGCACACCTTCTGAACCGGAAGGGCATTACCCGACTTTGTTATGCGGGCAGCGTGCTGCACGCACGGCCGTCGGGCCTGACTCGGACCCGGGAACCGTTGCAGATCGGTGCGGAACTTTACGGTCATCAAGGACTTGAAAGCGATCTGGAAATCCAGCGTTTGATGCTGCAATCTCTCGCAATCGCCGGTGTGGGAAACATACACCTGGATCTCGGGCATGTCGCGGTATTTCGCGGCTTGATCAGAAGTACAGGTATCTCCCCGGACCTGGAAATGGAATTGTCCGGGGCCTTGCAGGGGAAGGATAAGGCAGCATTGAAGGAGCTCTGCGCCGGGCTGAAAAAACAGGTGGATGCTTCGGTGCGGGAGGCGCTCCAGCTGCTACCCGAGCTCTACGGGGACGAGAATGTGTTGACATTGGCGCGCAGCGCCCTCCCGTCCTACCCAGGAATCATGAAGGCGCTGGACGAACTCGAAATGGTAGCGAGCGAATTGAGCCCGCTGGTGGATACATTGGCATTCGATCTCGCCGACTTGCGCGGATATCATTACCACAGCGGCATGGTCTTCGCCGCATATACCGACAACTGTCCCAATGCAATCGCAGTGGGTGGACGCTACGACGAAGTTGGAAAGGCATTCGGGAGAGCGCGACCCGCAACCGGTTTCAGCATGGATCTGCGCGAGTTATCCGGTTTGATGTCCTCGGACTCTCATCCAAGAGGAATTCTGGCCCCTTTCATAAAGGAGGACAAAGCGCTGGAAAAGAAAATCGAACAGCTTCGTAACGAAGGCCAGATCGTGATAGTTGCCCTGCCCGGCCATGAGAATGACGCCGGCTCCTTCAATTGCGATAAAAAACTCGTATCGGAAAACGGTGTGTGGTCGATAGCGGATGCACTGATCTGAATGCCAGTCCTTAGCCAGCTTTAGGAAGGAAAGTTCTTCCTCCCTTTACCTTTCAAACATTACAGAGGTTTAAACGTTAAAGAAGCGATATGAGCAAAAATGTAGTTGTCATAGGAACCCAGTGGGGTGATGAGGGTAAGGGCAAGATCGTGGACTGGCTTACGGATCAGGCGCAGGGCGTGGTGCGCTTCCAGGGAGGACACAACGCGGGTCATACGCTTGTCATTGGTGGCAAGCAGACCGTGCTACACCTGATTCCTTCCGGAATTCTCCGTAAGGATGTCGCCTGCTATATCGGTAATGGCGTCGTTGTGTCGCCACAGGCGCTTCTGGATGAAGTCGGCATGCTGGAGCGCGCGGGCATCGATGTGCTCAGCCGGCTCCGTATCAGCGAGGCTTGTCCTCTCATTCTACCCTGTCATGTGGCCCTGGATAACGCGCGGGAGATCGCCAGAGGATTGGGTAAAATCGGCACGACCGGGCGGGGTATTGGGCCGGCATATGAGGACAAGGTGGCGCGGCGCGCCGTCCGTTTGCAGGACTTGTTTCATCGTGACCGCTTCGCGGCAAAGCTGGGCGAGATACTGGATTATCACAATTTCGTGTTGAAGAACTATTTCCAATCGCCAGTCGTCGATTTTCAGCAAACCATGGACGAGACGCTCTCACTGGTGGAACGCATCCGCCCCATGGTTGCCGATGTGCCGCGGCTTTTATTCGAAGCCAACCGGGCAGGCGCGAATCTTCTGTTTGAGGGGGCGCAAGGAGCACTGCTCGACATTGATCACGGCACTTACCCGTTTGTTACGTCCAGCAATTGCATTGCCGGCGCCGCAACAACAGGAAGTGGAATCGGCCCCCAGATGTTGCACTATGTGTTGGGGATCACCAAGGCCTATACCACGCGCGTGGGGGCGGGGCCCTTTCCAACCGAACTGGATGATGATGTCGGCAGGCATCTTGCCAAGCGCGGCAATGAATTCGGGGCAACCACGGGGCGTCCGCGACGCTGCGGCTGGTTCGATGCCGCCGCCCTGAAGCGCTCCATCCAGATCAATGGCGTCTCCGGATTGTGTGTCACGAAGCTCGATGTGATGGATGGGGTTGAAACCCTGCGGCTGGGCGTGGGCTATAAAATGATGGGAAAAGGAGAGGAAGAAAAATTTAGTGCCATCATGCCGGTAGGTGCAGAGGAACTTGCCTCCTGCGAACCCGTTTACGAGGAAATGCCCGGATGGAGCGGAAGCACCGTGGGTATTCGGAATTTCGAACAACTGCCCATGGCTGCGCGCAACTATCTCAAGCGTATGGAAGAAGTGTGTGAGGTATCGATAGACATGATATCGACCGGACCGGATCGGGAAGAAACGATCGTGTTGCGGCACCCTTTCGAGTAGCTGGAAAGCCTGCCGCCCGATTAGACAGAGGGACAGACGGTGCAGGAACAGAAGCCTCCGTCACACGGGCAGATTACCAGAACCGGTCGAACCAGTATGAGTCTCTACATAGTACGCGCAGCAAGCTGGCGGGAAGACGCTGTGGCACTACGAGCAGTACGAGAGGCGGTTTTTATCAGGGAACAAGGCGTACCTGCGGAACTCGAATGGGACGAGTTCGACGACGTTTGCGTGCATCTGCTGGCGATGAATCCTTCAGGAAATCCGATAGGTACGGCGAGGTTGCTACCGGATGCTTCGATCGGGCGCATGGCCGTGTTGAGGAATTGGCGTTGCAAAGGAGTGGGTAGCGCACTCCTGGATCGGTTGCTGAAGGAAGCGGAAAACCGGCAGTTTCCTTCAGTTACCTTGAACGCGCAGACACACGCAACCGGGTTTTATAGGAAGTTTGGTTTTCAGCAAGCAGGACCGGAATTCCTGGATGCTGGAATTCCTCACGTGAAAATGATGTTGCAATTTCGGCCGCTAACGGTAGACACGCCCTGAAACGCTAACCTGTTCCCCTCTCCTCCTTTTCGGCGTTACAGCTCAGACCCTGTAGCGGACGGAGAAAATAGAAATCAGGAAATCAAAACGGAACCATAAAATCAAGGGATAAAACCACCTGATCTTTATGCCCCCCGAAGGGCCGATAATCGATGCCATGTAATCCGTCGGCGGCATCGTAGCGAACGTTTGGACGAATATTGAGCTGCTGCAACGGCTTCCAGTCGAGCTTCAACCTCTTCGCCGCCCTCCAGTTCATGCCTACCGTGACTGCATAATAATCAGCCGGACTGCTGGTGCTGTTGCCAAGCTGATTGCGGCCTAGCGCGTAACTGAATCCCCGGTTGTCGGTGGCGGCAGCCACCCGTCCCGGTGAAAATACACGGAACCCGTCCCGGTCGCGGAACCACTCGGCCCGCACTCCGATCGTCAATTCCGGCATGAGATCGTAATACAGATGAGTGTTGATGCCGTACCATTCGGCATCCTTGATCACGTTACTATAAAAGACATTATTCAGTAAAACATTTCCCGCGAACCCGTGGTCGTGTTGCAGCACAAAATGGGTCTTTTCGGTGAATTTATGCTTCAGCACGATGCTGTACAACATCCACGGTTCATCGCTGCGTGTCGAGGTTGCGCTGTAGGTTCCGCTGATATTGGCCGACGTTCCCATATCCTCGCTGGTCCAGGTAATGCCTGCAATCCCCCCCCAATTACCCAACTGCTTGTCGAATCCCCCGTCCCAACCGCCAGTGGCACTACCTGTGGTAACGCCCCCCATGAACGTCCAGTTTTGCGTGATTTTATAGTTGCCCAGCACACCAGTATGCGTGAACGGCTCTCCATACTGCATCGTATAGGCATGAGTGTAAAAGAAATTGTCGGGCGCCGGTACCGACTCGTAACCGATTGGAGTGTAAAAATGGCCTACCTTGACGTTCAATCCGTTCCCAACGGGAACATAGGCTTCGGCAAAAACCTGCGGAAACGCAATGCCATAATATCGGGTTGAAGCGCAACACACATCAAGATCCCAATTGCTCCTGTTTAAAGGCTGGCCTGTGTTCACGTCGAACGCGGGAACGCCATAAGCCTGGGTAAAAATTGCATCCGTTCCAAACATGAAATCGATACGCCCCCCGAAATCCCAGGTGCTGCCCTCGGCTACTACCGGGCGTTGCACATAAATATTGAACTGGTTTAACTGGAATCTGTTGGAGCGATCGGCAAATGTGACTGGCCCATTGAAACCGGTGAGCTGGCTGGGATTGAATGTCGCCCCACCGTTGATCCAGCCCCCGAGTCTAATGCCATTGTCGTTGAACCATTCCAAGGCGGTATTGGCGTAAGCGCTGTCGGGATTCTCGAGAGTTGTAAACAGGCTGACCGCAGAGGCAAAGATCATCCCTCTTCTGCGTTTCGGTAGGCGTTTCATGATGGGCTCCCCTTGGCAAAACACTACCACGAAAATTGTTATTCTGTTTGAAACGTAACACGAGATAAATAAAGAAAGTGTTAGATTATTGTTAAGTATTTGTGAAGTTATTCTGCTCTCTCACAAAGAAATGGAGAATGAACGAAAGTGATGGAAGCGGCAGGCAGGAGCAGGTACTTATAACATTGGACGCTTGATAAAGTATCGACAATTCAGTTAATTTAAAGATTGGGTGTTTGTTCTCACTCCGATGAGTACGTAATGAGCACGTGAAAAGAGGTGTCCATGAATAAAAGAACTTTTTTTAGGGCTTCTCCCTGAGTTTATTAGCCGGTGGCGCGCAGTTAAGCCCTCATGAAGCGGTTCAGAACACGAACGGGCGCTGCGTCATCCAGAACACGCGAATGCGCGGCAATCACGATGCCTTGAGCGAGTATTTTGAGGATGCAGCGCGAAAAATGCAGGCAAAGGCCGAGTCCGATCTCCACTCGCGCCCCCTGGACGTAGTCCAAAGACATGGGAATGGCCAGGAGTCCGGGTTGGTGGAATAACGGGCTGTGAGACTATTTCCTATTGCCCCACTCTTATTTCTCGCCACGATAAGCCAGTTTCTTCCAGAGTGCCCGCCCCTTCCTATCAGAATGGAATCATCGCATCGAGAGAAAATATAATCTGATCCTTCTTGTTGTTGAAAGGCCGATGCGAATGGTCAATGCCGTCCGCACGGTCATAGCGGATATTTGGACGAACGTTCAGCTTTTGCATCGGCTTCCAGTCCAGCCGCAACCTTTTCGCTGGCTTCCAGTTCATTCCGAAGGTGATTTCATAGTAGTCCGCAGGGGCCGCCCTCACTGTGGAAGAATCGCCTGCAAAACTGATTCCGGTATGGTTGAGCGCCGCTACCACGCGAAAGGGCGAAGAGACGCGAAAACCATCCCGGTCCCGGAACCATTCGCCGCGAATACCCACCGAGAGATCCTCCAACAAGTCATAATAGAGGTGGGTATTGATGCCATACCATTCGACATTCTTTGGCACCCCTCCCAGCAAAACGCCGCCGGCATAGCCGTGAACGTGGTGTAGAACCAGATGGGTTTTCGGTGTGATCCTGTGTTGCAGCACAATGTTGTACATTCCCCATGGCCTGTTGCTGCGGGTGGACGTCGCACTGTAGCTCCCCGTGATGTTGGCCGAAGTCCTTTTGTCGTCGCTGACCCAGGTAATACCGCCCAGCCCTCCCCAGTTTCCCAGCTCTCTGTCGAATCCGCCATCCCAATCGCCGGTTGCGCTCCCGGTGATGAGGCCGCCCATCACCGACCAGTTCCCGTTGACGGTATAGTTCCCTACGGCACCCGTGTGGGTGAATGGCTCCCCATTGTTAAAGGTATAGGCGTGAGTGTAAAAAAAATTGTCGGGCGCAGGAACGGTTTCATACCCTGTCGGCGAATAAAAATGACCTGCCTTGATGTTCAAGCCATTACCCAACGGTATATAGGCCTCGAGATACGCTTGGGGTAGCGCGATACCATACGTCCGGGTCGATGAGCAGCATATATTCAGATCCCAGTGGCCCCTATTCAAGACTTGACCGGTATTCACATCGAATGGCGGAACGCCGAAGGCCTGGGTATAGATCGCATCGGTGCCGAACATGAAATCGACCCGCCCCCCGAGATCAAAAGCCTCGCCTTCCGTGACTACCGTGCGCTGGAGATATAGATTGAACTGATTCAACTGAAACCGGTTTGCGCGGTCGGCAAAGGTAACGGGGCCATTGTATCCGTTGACGGGATTACCGGGGTTATAGGTTGCCCCCGCATTGATCCACCCGCCCGCCCTTACACCGTTCTCCCGCAACCACCCTGCTATGTCAACCGCCTGAACAATGCTGTTGCTCATGAAGATCAATAAAAAACAACCTACTCCGTACGGAATCCGGCTGCTGCGCTTTCGCCTGCACTTCATTCTGATTTTTTCCTTAGCTCCCGGACACGGCTGTGAAACCTTCAAAACCGTTTTTTTTACATGAGTGTATTCATCTGATTTGGACTACTGAAGGTTTAACACTGCAACCCGCGCAACGCTCGATTTCGAGGATGCACCAAACTTGTCGGGGATAAACAGGCAGCGCTGTCCGTCCCTATCCCAGGAATAATTTGTAGGCCGGATTGTGGGTTTCGTCCCAATAACGATTGTCGAGCTGAGCGAGAAATGCCTTGAAATCCGCCTTCTCCTCCGGGGGCACCTCCATGCCCACCAGCACCCGCCCATAGTCTGCCCCGTGATTACGGTAATGAAACAGACTGATATTCCAATGATGGCTCATGCTGTTCAGAAATTGCATGAGCGCCCCCGGACGATCGGGGAACTCAAAACGATAGACGATTTCATTTTTAACATCACGTGCATGCCCACCCACGAGATGGCGGATATGCAATTTTGCCATTTCATTGTCGCTCAGATCCTCGGTGCGCAAGCCGTTGTTCTCCAGATCCTTGATCAGTTTCGCCGCTTCCTCCCGGTTTCTTACCGACACCCCTACAAACACATGCGCTTCTTTTGGACCGGCAAAACGATAGTTGAACTCTGTGATACTTCTCGGTCCCAGCATTGCGCAGAACTTCTTGAAACTGCCGGGTTCCTCGGGAATCGTCACCGCCATGACCGCTTCCCGCTGCTCTCCCAGTTCCGCCCGTTCGGACACATGGCGCAATCGGTCGAAATTCATATTCGCACCGGAGGCGATGGCAATCAGGTTCTTGCCGCGGATACCTTCCCGCTTTGCATACGCCTTGGCCCCTGCAATCGAGAGCGCTCCCGAAGGTTCCAGTATGGCGCGCGTATCCTCGAACACATCCTTGATTGCCGCACAGATGGCATCCGTGTCTACCAGCAGGATCTCGTCGACCAGTTCGCGGCATAAATGAAAAGTTTCCACTCCTACCTGCTTGACAGCGACCCCGTCTGCAAACAATCCGACTCGCGCCAACCGGACACGCCGGTTCTTTTTTAGCGACTGATACATCGAGTCGGCGTCGACGGGTTCCACACCGATAATCCTGATTTCCGGATAGAGCCTTTTTACATAAGCCGCAACCCCCGAAATCAACCCGCCTCCACCGATGGGCGCGAATATCGCATGAATTTCACCCGGATGCTGGCGCAGTATCTCCATTCCGATCGTTCCCTGCCCGGCAATGACATCGGGATCGTCATAGGGGTGTACGAAGGTTACCTGGTTCTTTTCGGCGAATTCGTGGGCGTGAGCATAGGCTTCGTCATAGGAGTCCCCATAGGAAACCACTGTCGCTCCGCGTGCCTCGACCGCCTGCAACTTGATCTGGGGCGTGGTGACAGGCATCACTATGGTTGCCCGACACCCCAATCGCTGTGCAGCGAGGGCCACACCTTGCGCATGGTTGCCGGCAGAGGCCGTCACCACTCCGCGTTCGAGCGCCGCGGGAGAAAGCTTGACCATTTTGTTGTAAGCTCCCCGCACTTTGAACGAGAAAACATCCTGCACATCTTCCCGTTTCAGGAACAGCTGATTATTTATACGTGTGGACAGATTCGGCGCAAGCTCCAGAGGACTCTCTATCGCAACGTCATAAACCCGCGCTGTAAGAATTCTTTCGAGGTAACTGTTCTTCATCGAAATGGGGTTGCGATTTTAAAGGTTGAGCATTTTAACATGTCGCGAAACGCTAAATGCCCAGCTTCATTGTTAAAATGGGCTGATAGTATTATGCTCATAAACAATCAATATTTTCAGACATAAAAAATAACATCATGAATCAGGACGAGCAGAAACGGGCGGCCGCGCACGCCGCTATTCAACATATTCCCGCAGGCTGTATTGTCGGAGTCGGCACCGGCTCTACCGCCAACTACTTCATAGACGCACTGGCCGGCATCAGAAGCAGGATCGATGGAGCGGTAGCGAGTTCAGAAGCAACCGCCCGGCGGCTCAGCGCACATGGAATCGAGGTCATGGACCTTAATAATGTCGACGAGCTTCCGTTATATGTGGATGGCGCTGATGAGATAACGCCGCATCTGCATATGATAAAAGGGGGTGGCGGAGCTCTGACCCGGGAAAAAATCGTGGCCGCCGTGGCGAAAAAATTTATCTGCATTGCGGACCAGAGCAAGCTCGTGGACGTGCTTGGCAAGTTTCCGCTGCCCGTGGAGGTTATCCCGATGGCGCGCGGTCACGTGGCGCGCGAGATAGTACGGCTGGGGGGACAACCCATGCTCAGGCAGGGATTTACCACTGATAACGGTAACGTCATTCTTGATGTGCACGCCTTGCAGATCCTGAACCCCATTGAACTGGAGACGGAACTCAATCAGATCACCGGCATCGTAACCAATGGCCTGTTTGCAAGACGCCCTGCGGATTTGCTGTTGCTGGGAGACGAAGGAGGCATTCGTACCATTGCTATCTGAAGGAAGGCCAAAGATCAGTAGAATTGTCACAACGGACTGATATTATCCTTTGTTATTTTTTGCTTTCAATCGATCCACAGGTGAGAAATGGGAAGCCACGAACATATATCCAAGCAATTTGACGCGGATCTCGAAGCGGTGCGCACACGCGTGTTGCATATGGGCGGATTCGTGGAAGAACAGATCGAAAAAGCGATTGAAGCGCTGATCACCGGCAATGAGAGTCTGATCGAGAATATCATAGCCGATGACCATCGGGTCAATGCGATGGAGGTATCGATAGACGAGATCTGCAATCAGATCATCGCGCGCCGGCAGCCAGCCGCGGGTGACTTACGCATGATCATGACGGTCATCAAAACCATTACCGACCTCGAGCGCATCGGAGATGAAGCGGAAAAGATCGCGCGCATGGCCAAACTCATCTATGCTGCGGACCGCATGCACATGCCCCGTTTCGTCGAAATACGGCATGTGGCCAACGTTGCGCTGGAGATGCTGCGCAAATCGCTGGACGCTTTTGCGCGTCTGGACCTCACGGCCGCCGCTCAGGTAGTGCGCCAAGATGAGCTGGTGGATGAGGAATTCCGCTCCATCATGCGCCAGCTCATCACTTTCATGATGGAAGATCCTCGCAAGATATCGACTGCCCTGGAAATCCTGTTTATTGCAAAAGCGATAGAGCGCATCGGCGATCATGCCAAAAACATGTCCGAATATGTGGTATACATGGTAAAGGGTAGGGATGTGCGTCACGTCACCGTTGAAGAAATCGAGCGCGAAATACGGGAGTAGGTCCTCCCGTCGCCTGGAAGCCTCCCAACAGACCTCATGCCCGAATACTCCACACTTGCGGCGGTAGATCTCGGTTCCAACAGCTTTCGTTTGCAAGTCGCGCGAGTGGAAGGCAGACAGCTTTATCCGCTGGACAATCTGCGTGAAATGGTTCGTCTTGCCGCTGGTCTTACTCGCGACAAGCGCCTGGATGAAGATTCCCAGGCACGCGCCCTGGCCTGTCTCACGCGTTTCAGTGAACGCCTGCGCGGTTTCCCTCCTCATGCTGTACGTGCGGTTGCGACCAACACTCTCAGGGTGGCGAAAAATGCGGCTGTATTTCTCAAAAAAGCCGAGGCAGCGATGGGTTTTCCCATTGAAGTCATCTCGGGCCACGAAGAGGCGCGCCTCATCTATCTGGGCGTTGCGCACGGCCTTCCTGCTTCTCCTGACGCTCGCCTGGTAATGGACATCGGGGGCGGCTCTACTGAATTTATCATTGGCCGCAGGCTGAAGCCGGTCAAGCTGGAAAGCCTCTATATGGGTTGCGTCAGCTATAGCCTGCGCTTTTTTCCAGGCGGCAGGATCAGCAGGGAGGCAATGAACCGTGCCGAACTATCGGCCCGCAGCGAGATTCAGGCGATCGCAAAGGAATTTTCCAGTGAACACTGGCAGCTCGCATATGGATCCTCCGGTACGGCACGCGCGTTAGGCGATATCATCCAGTTGAACCAGCTCGGCAGTGGAAGCGGCAACGGAGAGATTACGCGGGAAGGGCTGGAAAATTTTCGTAATCATCTGCTCAAGGTGGACGATATCAAAAAACTCGACCTCGCGGGTATCAAGACCGATCGGGCGCCTGTCATAGCCGGCGGTTTCGCCATCATGTCCGCCGCGTTCGCGGAGCTGGGAATTTCCCGGATGGCGCAAGGCATGGGTGCCTTACGTCAGGGCGTGCTGTACGATCTGCTGGGGCGCTTCCATAAGCATGATATGCGCGAAGTAACGGTCAGGCAGTTCATGCGCCGGTACCATGTGGATGGCGCGCAGGCGGGGCGGGTGGAATCGACTGCACTTTTGCTCGGAGAACAGTTGCTGGCGGCCTTTCCCTGTGAGGGAGAAGAACATCTGCAAGTTCTCTCATGGGCTGCCCGGCTGCATGAAGTAGGTATTTCGGTCGCCCACTCCGGTTACCACAAGCATTCTGCATATATCCTGGGTAATGCCGATATGCCGGGTTTTTCCCAAAGGGAGCAGGAGCGCTTAAGCATGCTTGTGCTCGCCCACCGGGGCGATATCGGCAAAGCGCGTGGAAACATGATAGAGCGGGCTGATTTCGCCCTGCTGTTTGCGCTTCGCCTCGCGGCATTGTTTCATCGCAGCCGCTGTGAGACGGCACTTCCGAGGCTCGAGGTCAGCCTTCGAGGCAAGGAATTCAGTTTATATCTTGAAAGAAAGTGGCTGGAAGGCAATCCCTTGACATATAACGCGTTGCTTGGCGAAATTGAACAGTGGGATGCCCTTGGTTTTCGTTTTGGCATGGCCGGAGCCGACGGAAGCAAGTTGTCCGCATCTGTATAAAACCCTCATCCGGATGCCGTGATATCCCCTTCCAAAAAGAGATCCAAGAAAGCAGGCCTGCCGCCGGGCATGCCGGTGCATATCGGGGCAAAGAAAAACGCGTCCCCACGCATAACCTTGCTGGATTACGATCCGGAAGGCGTGCGTGAAGCCGAGGTGGCTCCCGCAGACCTTGCCGAAAAGATCAAACACGCTTCCGGGGTCAAGTGGGTTAACCTGCAGGGCCTGGGCGACATCCACATGATCGAGCAGTTCGGCGCATGTTTTAACCTTCACCCTCTGGTACTGGAAGACATATTCAACACAGAGCAACGCTCCAAGGTGGAGGATTACGGAGATTACCTGTACGTGGTGCTCAAAACCTTCGGGTATGAAACCAGGGGTAAGGAAGAGAGAATATATTCCGAACAGATCAGTCTTGTACTCGGCAAGGATTTCGTGCTGTCGTTTCTGGAAGCGAATGGTGTTCAATTCGAGTCGGTCCGCGACCGCCTGCGGGCCGGCAAAGGCCAAAGCGCAAGACTTGGTGCCGATTTCCTGATGTACAACCTGATTGATTCAGTGGTCGACACCTACTTCAGCATTCTTGAACGCCTCGACGAAAAAACCGAAGCGCTGGAAACGGAACTGGTCGATCGTCCGCAGCCGAGCACCTTGCAATCCATTCAAAGACTCAAACGTGAAGGCGTTTTTTTACGCAGGGCGCTGTGGCCGCTCCGCGAGGTAATCAGTTCTTTGCAACGTGGAGATTCACCCCTGTTTAGCCGCAATACTCTGCTCTACCTGCGGGATGTGTACGACCATACTGTCCACATTATCGAATCGATCGAATCGCTGCGTGACGTCACGGCGGGCATGCTCGATATTTATTTATCGAGCGTAAGTTTCCGCATCAGTACTGTCATGAAAGTTCTTACCGTCATCACCACCATATTCATGCCTTTGACGCTGATAACGGGCATTTACGGAATGAACTTCACGTACATGCCGGGGCTTGAATGGCACATGGGATTTTTTATTGTACTGACCGCAATGGCAGTCATCAGTATTGCGATGCTGCTACTGTTCCGCTGGAAAAAATGGTTGTAGCGGCGTGAATACAAAAACCCAAAGGATAGCCGGAGAATTTTTTTAAACTTCAGAAGCCTTGCAGTTCTTGCAAGGAGATGCATCGCCTTTACTGGAAGGCCGTTCTCCGCAGAGCATTCATAGTAGCCTAGGAGTACAATTTTCTTCGGTCGGCACCCTTTCCCAGGTCAGTATCCGCAAGCCGCAAATACGCGCCCATAAGGTCAGTGCCTCATACCGCACGCGTGGAACATCGGGCAATATCCAGATTTCCGAAATGCGCTTGTCCTCACGCCAACTGCACAAGAATAACCGCACGGCAGCGTCCACGCCTGACAAGAGGCTCCTCATCTGCAAACAGAGAAGCATGCCTGCCGCTTCGGGCGAAAGCCAGTAAACGTATCCTCCTCCGCAAAATACCTCGTCGAGCGCCTCTAGCAGGCTCGATGGAAAATACGCTAGGGGGCAGTCTCCGGAAAGAAGGAGAATATTACGCTTTGCGCTGGGATGGCGCGAAAAAAAAAGCTTACGATTGCGCCTGACCAGTTTCTTGAAGGAGCGGCCCCGCCCGAACGAGCCGCCCCCCTCATGTTGTATGTGAGCATCCGGATGCACGCCCACCCGCCAACCACGTTTGTTGAGGCGGCGCCCGAGATCGACATCTTCATAGTAGCCGCGGCCGAAGGCCAGATCGAAACCGTTCGCATCCCGGAATACCTCCCGGCGGATGAGAAACGCGTGACCCCGAAGGCGGTGTGTCTGAACATAGCCGCCCGGCTGCCGCACATACCGGTTCAAATCATATCCGGCAAAATCATTCCCTGCGGGGATGATGACTGCCAGCCGGGAATCGGCGACGAGTGTCGCGTATAAGAGCGGTAAAAAATCTTCGCCCACTACTGTGTCGGAGTTCAGGACCAGCACGTAGCATGCATCGGATCGACTGATTGCTTCGTTTACCGAGGCACCGAAACCCTGGTTCTCCCGCGCGTGGTGCACGCGTATGCGCCCGCGCGGCAATTGATCCAGCATGGCATGGGTTTCCATTCCCGACGCGTCGTCCTGAATGAAAATGAAGCGTATGGATGGGCTCAGGCAGGCAACGACCGAATCGATGCAGCGCCGTGTCAACGCTGGTGCATTATAGACGGGAATCACCACATCGATGGGGGGCATCGCCGGCATACGGCTCAGTAACCTCCTTGAGAAAACTACCAGCGAAGCCGGCTGATCAGGCAAAAGCGAAATCTTTGGTGTTGCCTTGCGGCTCGGGCTGGCTCTGGTCTGCCTTTGACCGCACTTGTTCCTCCAGCAGCGCGACATAACGCGATAACACGTCCGGATCCCCTACATCGATCATTTCCTTGAGAAAGCGTTGACGATGCTCTTCTATATAAAAAGAATCACAACCCTGGGTAAGGAATTTTTCCATGTGTTTATACACATCATCGCGACAGCGCAATTCTGCTTCCGGCAGGTATTCAGCAAGAGCCGACCGACCGGCGTGCAAGTAATCCGCCGCCAGTACAGGCTTTCCGACCTTTACCGCCTCGAATACTACAGAAGTGGCAAGATCGATAATGACATCTGCCCAGTTCATCAGATGGATGGAATGAAGATTGCCGCCTGCTACCCGCACGTTGGGCAAGCGCCGGAGCGAAATATCTTTTGTCAGGGATTGCTGCCAGCCGCCGCGGGTATGCGGCTTTATTATAAGTTCCACTCCCGGAAAGCCTGCCACTATGCGCACTACCTCTCCCACTTCTTCCCAGAAAGTGGAAAAATTACTCTTTCTCAGAAACATCGCCACCTTGAGGTTGCTACCGGTTCGCGTCAGCGGTGACGGGGGCATCAACGTTGCCAGTTTGGCGAGCCATTCGTCGCAGTAGCGCGGGGAACCGAGTATCGCAAGTTTCTGGTTATCCATGAAAGGGCGAAAACGCACCGAGCATAACTCGTTCGGCACCACAACCTTCTCGAAAATGCCGGCATTGGCAAATGTGGTATCCGGCTCCAGGCGCAACTCGCGCCGCCGGATCAACTGACTGGCGTGGGGACTGTCTCCATGCGGCAGCGATACCGTGCCCAGGCCCATCCGGCGCGCCGTCGACAATACCACCTTGACCCATTCCACGCAGATGGAGGAGTTGCGTTCTATCCAGTCAAACACCACCACGCCTTCCTCATTCGCTGCGAAACTCCGGGTCAACAAGCACTCCGCGGTGCGCTGCCAGACAGGCTCGCGCCGCTTGGCATCATAAACCTCCTCCAGTTTTTTCATGATCGGCCCGAGGAAGGGGCGGCGCAGGCTACGGATCAGTATCAGCGTCTGGAAAAACCATCTGATAAAGTCGAGCGGCGGCAATACATCCGCAATGTAAGCCATCCGCACACCCTTGAGGCCTTTCAGGAATCCGATGCGATAATCCGTCCGGAATCGCGAGTTGCCGATCAGGATGATGTCGCAGGTATGACCCTTGCTGGTCCATTTGTAAATGACCGGGGTAATGTGATCGATGTCATTATAATGACGAAGGAAAAATAAAGCTTTCATACCAGCATACCTATTCCTTGGACGCAAGCAATACGCTGCATCTCCTCATTTTGAGGTCCTTTAGACATTCTCAGGGAAAAATCTTACAATTCTACACGCGCTGATACCCGTTTTACTAGCATTACAGATGTTTTTACTTCCCCGGCCTTCTGTTAAAATGGAGTCACCACTTAGCCATTAGCCCGATTTTTGCCGCTCTCCTGCTGCAATCGCCAAACCATAGCTGCAGAATTCAGCACATAATCCTCCAATGCCTGATGCGCACCTTTAAAGGGCAACCTATCCCGATAAATAAAGGCAGTCATCAGTCAAAGTGAAAAGCTCGGCCTCATCGCCTTCAATTAACATAAATCCCACATGAAAACAATTGCTGTTATACCGGCCCGTATGGGTTCGTCCCGTTTTCCCGGAAAACCCATTGCGAACCTGCTGGGCCGAACCATGCTCGAGCATGTGTATAAACGTGTCGCCTTGAGCAAAGCGCTTGATGCAACCTATATAGCCACCTGCGATGACGAAATACGACGCGCCGCAGAGAATTTCGGTGCACCGGTCATTATGACTGCGGATACTCACGAACGTGCGAGTGACCGCGTGGCCGAGGCGGTGGCAGAAATGGATGCTGAACTTATCGTCATGGTACAGGGCGATGAACCCATGACTCATCCGGAGATGATCGACGCAGCCGTGGATCCGTTCCGGCATGACCCGGACTTGGGGTGCGTGAATCTCATGCGGAGCATCGATAATAAAGGGGATTTCTACGACTTCAATACAATCAAGGTTGTGACAGACCGGCGTGGCGACGCTCTCTTCATGTCACGCCAACCGATTCCGACTGTGCCGGCGTCTGCTCTGTCCGCCGGATCTGATTTTCCGCATACCCTGGCCTTTAAACAGGTGTGCATCATTCCTTTCCGCCGAAAAACGTTGCTCGAATTCTCCACGCTGCCGTCCACGCCGCTCGAAAAGCTTGAATCGGTGGACATGCTGCGGCTATTGGAGCATGGTTATCGTGTAAAAATGGTGGAAACCCGGTTCAATACCCAAGCTGTCGACACCCAGGCCGACCTGGAGCGTGTAGCCAGACTGATGGAGAAAGACCCGTTACTCGCATCATACTGATGCGGACTTCATAATTCTCTCAGACGCACTTCATTTCTCAAGGTGCATACGTGCAATTAAAAGCAAAACTGGCGCGCAACGCCTTGACCATCGGCTCCTGGATCACTTTGGGACATCCTTCCATCGCCGATATCATGGGCGCGGCGGGATTTGACTGGCTGGTGCTGGATACGGAACACAGCGTTCTGGAACTGAGCGAAGTTCAGATGCTGATCCAGGTGCTCGACAGCCGTGCATGTCCCGCCATCGTGCGATTGACGTCGAATCATCCTGATCAGATCAAGCGGGTCATGGATGCAGGAGCGACAGGCGTAATGGTACCCATGATCAAAACGGCGGCGGATGCCGAAGCGGCCGTAAACGCAGTATATTACCCTCCACGCGGACAACGTGGAGTCGGGCTTGCACGCGCCCAGGGGTATGGCGCGCGATTTCAGCAATATCGCCACTGGCTGGAAGAAAATGCCGTCATCATTGCCATGATCGAGCATATCGATGCAGTCGATGCCATCGATTCGATTCTTTCCGTTCCGGGAATCGATGCTTATATCATAGGTCCCTACGATCTTTCAGGATCGCTCGGCCGTCCCGGAGAACTCGCTGATCCGGAAGTCCAGGCTGCGGTAGAACGGGTAAAAGATGCCGGGCGACGCGCGGGCAAGGCAGGCGGCATTCATGTAGTCGAACCCAATCCGGAACAATTGCGCCGCAATATCGAGGCGGGCTTCAGTTTTCTTGGCTATGGCCTGGATATCCGCATTCTCGATACCGTCTGCCGCAGTCATCTGCAAAACATCAGGGAAGCTCTATGAACAAACTTGCGATTTCCACCTCGTCATTCGATGTCAGCCATAATAGTGCTCTCCGGCCTTTACAGGAGAGGGGCATACCCATTGCCGAAAACAGTCATAAGAGGAAACTTACCGAGGATGAGGTTATCGCCCTGCTGGGCGAAGATACGGTGGGAATGATCGCAGGCGTGGAGCCTCTCACAGAGCGGGTTTTCTCCTGCGCGAGGAGCCTGAAAGTCGTATCGCGCTGCGGCAGCGGCCTCGACAGCGTCGATCTTGGCGCAGCGAAACGGCATGGAATCAAGGTGTTGAACACGCCGGAAGCTCCCGCACAGGCGGTTGCCGAGCTCTCGCTGGCCCTTATAATGGCAGCATTGAGGAAGATATGCCAGACAGATAAACAGGTTCGCGCGGGGCAGTGGCCCCGGGCCCAGGGAGGTCTGCTGGCTGCCCAAAAGGTGGGAATTGTGGGGCTTGGACGGGTAGGATCACGTGTAGCCCGATTGTGTCGTGCGTTCGAAGCGCAGGTGGTGGCGCACGATACTTATGTAAAGGAGATGCCTCCGGGAATGGAAGGCGTGAAACTGGTACCCTTCGAAACCTTGATAGCCGAAGCGGATATCATCAGCCTGCACCTGACCTACGACGCGGACACTCACCATCTGTTGAATGAAAAAACGTTTGCACGGATGAAGCCTGGCGCGATCGTCATCAATACCGCCCGGGGTGGGCTGATAGATGAAGCAGCGCTGGCCGATGCCCTGAACAGCGGGCAGCTTGGAGGAGCGGCAATGGACGTTTTCGAGCAGGAACCTTACCATGGCCCGTTACTGCAATGCGATAACGCAATACTGACCTCCCATATCGGCTCTCTTGCAAAGGAATCGCGTCAGCGTATGGAACTGGAAGCCGCGGAAAATCTGGTGCGCGGATTGATCGAAGCCGGTGTAATGGAAAAAGGTTAAAACAGCAGATGTCCAGCGAGATTGCCATTGTCTATGGCGCCAGCGGTTTTCTGGGCAGTCACGTTGCCGACGCGCTCTCCGACTCGGGCTATCGGGTGCGCCTGTTCGACCGCTCTCCATCGCGCTACCAGCGCGCGGATCAGGAGATGATCATTGGCGATATCATGGATCTTGAGCAGGTGAAGGAAGCGGCTCATGGTGCTGACGTGGTTTACAACTTTGCCGCCATTGCAGATATTGACGAAGCACAGGAAAAACCCATCGCTACGGCGACCATCAATGTGCTGGGTAACATGCATACACTGGAAGCAGCGCGTCTTGCCGGCGCCCGGCGCTTTGTCTTCGCGAGCACGATTTACGTCTATTCCGAATCGGGTTCCTTTTACCGGGCCAGCAAGCAGGCAGCGGAACGTTTCATCGAAACCTACCACGAGCGTTATGGCCTGGAGTATAGTATTTTGCGCTATGGCTCGCTCTATGGCCGACGCGCCGACGCGAGAAACGGCATCTACCGCATGCTGTACGAGGCGCTGGAACAGCACTCGATTACTTATCACGGCAGTGGAGAAGCAATTCGGGAATATATTCATGTGGAAGATGCGGCGCGCATGAGCGTACAAGTGCTGGCACCGGAGTTTGCGAATCGTCACCTGATCCTGACAGGGCAGGAGCGGTTGCACATCAAGGATGTAATGACAATGATTTCAGAAATTATGCCCTGGAAAGTCGATCTGCGTTTCGACGAGGCCCGTGCGGGGCATCATTACGAAGTAACGCCTTATGCTTATCAGCCGCGGATCGGCCGCAAGCTGGTTCTGAACGAGCATGTCGATCTGGGCCAGGGGCTGCTGGATTGCCTTCAGGATATTCATCAGAGCATGCACCATTCGGGTGAAAATGAGGAGATCATACCGCTGGCGTCGGATAATAAGGCATGAAGACTGCTGCATGGCAAGCGATCATTTTCGATTTCGACGGGGTCGTGGTCGAATCAGGAGAAATCAAGACACAGGCGTTTGCCAACCTCTACCAGGAATACGGCGAGGAGGTAATGGTCGAGGTTGCGAAATATCATGTCCTGAACGGCGGCATGTCGCGCTATCAGAAATTTCGTTACTTTCAGGAAATGCTGCTGGAAAAACCTCCACTCACCGCGGAGGAGGAGCGGCAACTCGATCAGCGCTTTTCCGAACTGGTGGTCGAAGCTGTGATTGCCAGCGCCCCGGTTCCAGGCGCAGCGGAGCTGATCCAGCGTGAAGCGGGGCGTATTCCCTTGTTTGTTGCATCCGGTACCCCGGAAACCGAATTGAATACGATCGTTGTTCGCCGTGGTCTGGAGTCCTATTTTACTGCTGTGCGCGGTTCACCCACTCCCAAGCAGAAACTGATCGCAGATATCCTGACTACCCATCGCCTCCTGCCAGAGCGCGTGCTGATGATCGGAGACGCCTTGATCGATTATCAGAGCGCCATGGTCAACAATGTCGCGTTTATAGGCCGTGTACGTCCTGGCGATCAAAATCCTTTTCCAGCGCATGTAGATGTGCTGCCCGACCTGAGCCCGTTACTCCTTTGAATACAGCCTCATTCTCAGCCGCATCTCCACTCACTCCACGTCAAGCGGCCAGATACAAACCCGGCAATGCTTTAAAAATATAACTTCAGAGCTTATTCGATTTCGAGGGAGCGGATTGCAATATGGCGGGTAGCGAAGAAAAACCTCCTGTCAAGGCGATTATTCTGAGCGCCGGCCAGGGGCACCGGCTGGGTCCACTGACAACCAGTATTCCCAAATGCCTGTTGCCAATTTCCGGCAAACCTATCATCGAATGGCAGATCGATGCCCTGCTGTCAACAGGGATCAACCTGGTGACAGTGATCACCGGTTTCCAATCCTGCCTGATTGAAACTTTATTGCAACAGCGTTATGGAAACGATGGAAGGATCGAGACCGTTTTCAACCCTTTTTTCAGTATTACGGATAACCTGGTGAGTTGCTGGATCGCCCGATCGGCCATGGACCGCGACTTTCTGCTTCTGAACGGGGATACGCTGTTTGAGGAAGTTTTACTGGCGAGAGTGCTGAACTCTGATCCAGCGCCTGTTACGCTCGGTGTAGATCAAAAACCTGCCTATGATGCGGATGACATGAAAGTCCAACTGGATGAAAACGGATGGGTCAGACATGTCAGCAAAACGCTGCCGGCAGATCGGATCGATGCCGAATCTGTCGGCCTTGTTCTTTTCAGAGAACGTGGACCGCTGCTTTTTCGCGATACCCTGGAGGAAGCGCTGCGACATCAGAGTGGACTCAAAGCCTGGTATCTCTCCATAATAGAGAACCTTGCCAGCAGACAACTGGTAAAAGCGTGTTTTGTACCGGAAAGCTCCTGGTGTGAAATTGATTTTCCCGCTGATCTGATAAAGGCAGAAGAGCTCTTCAGCGAGAAGAAGCTGAGTAGAAGCGTAACTTTGCAGCGCTAGGGGGCAGGCCTGTTGTATTTAGTCTCGACGGTTCGTCTGAGATTAAATGCCAGAAGTTTTCCCAGTCGCTGCTCGCCAACCGGACCGCCTCCCACTCTCTGAATAATGTCCAGATCAGGCGCCTTGTTGGCCTCCATTATGCACGGTCCGCTGTTGAGCAGGGCAACATCCCATCCGATTACCACCTGATCGGAAAAGGCGCTGGCGTGAGCGTATTGCACGAGATCGACCAGCTCAGGCCAGCATGGAAGCTTCCGGTGCAGGATCTGCACCCCCGTCTCGCAGTGGCGCTCGTACCATCCATCAGCAGTGGCGCCCCACGCGCCACCGGTTCCTCTCCCCAATTCACCGGTGCGAATATCGACGTTGGCTGCAATTCCTCCAGCGTGAAAATTGTCCACTATCACGGATTTTTTCCGGGCCATCCGAAAAACTGCATTGATTACTTCAAATTCGCCCCGCTCGTTACGGCAGCTCATTACCTGCACTGTCGCCAGCGTACCATTGGCAAGATCTGCGATATCCTCATGATTCAGAAGCCGAGGCTGAATCAGGAAAGCTTTTTGCCGTGATTCCAGTCGCAAGCGCTCCAGCAACTGAGTTCCGGTCAGAATCTCGCCATCGTTGCGCCGGTACTGCCCTGAACCGAGGTAAATCCAGCGAGTCGCATTTCTACCGCCCCGCCCATGCGATGGCTTTACAAAGAGATCGGTCTCCGGCAGGCCGGTGCCATTCCAATCCACTGCTGTGACCTTCTCTCCCATGATCTTGAAGAATACAGGGGCTGTCATGATTCCATGCTCGCGGCAACGAGCCATGAAGCACGATTTGTCGGAAATGCAGGGAGTGCTTCGCACAGCAGGAACAGGAAGACCGCCATTGTAATCGCGCAGGAAGCGATAAAGTCCGGCCTTGGTTTCGAGGCGATTCAGATACTCTCCGGCGTGCCGCTTCTTGTCATCGTCATGCAACTCGAAGATGTAGTACCAGGGAGACAGGATCGCACAGTGGAGCGCAAGTTCGATCTGCTCGCGAATCTGCCGGATGATTCCTTTTCCCGTGCGTCTCTTTATAGCCGATCCGTTGAGCGCGGTGAAGACAGCGGTCACCCCCATGATGACGAGCGGTACGGCTGGCAAAACTGCGCACATCGCGATCCTGTCGCGTAACCTGATCTCGCGCCAGATCTCGCGCTGGAAGCAGCGGTGGATAAAAGTCGCCGTGGAGCTATCGTCTTCACGCAAGCGACCAAAGATCCACATGGCACCGCTCAAGTCCCGGGTGATCCTGTCGATACCCAGATCATTCACAATCTTCATGGTCTTTCAGCTTCCTTCGACGAGATGTCAAAAAATGGGAAGAGCAATGTATTTCTAGTTTTTGTCATGCTCGCTGAAGAACCCCGGGCAAGCCCGCGCGTGAGCAGGCTCTTGAAGCGTGGCTGAATGGCAGTCAAGCAGCAAGCCGATCGTCGGCAGCGTTTTTTCGGATCAGCAAAATTCTTTCACTCGGCAGTAAAAGTGTATGTGTGCCAGCGCACATAACCGGGGTTGTTTTTCCATGATCATCCCGTAAAGTCATACTCGCGCCTGCAGGGATTTATTCATGGGTTCATGCTATTCTGGAAAACTTTTGATGCTGCCTCCATTGGGCCGATCCGCATGGTCCACATATTCAACCCATCAGCAAAACCCCCCGTTTAGAAGGTGCTAAATGACTCCCACCCCCTCCGGTACCGCAATCCTAAATCCCACGATGCGGAAATTCGGCGCGCCGGGGACAATCATTCATCAATTTCAGCACTGGATCGTCATGCTGCGTCCAATCCAGGTGACCCTGGGTTCTCTCGTTCTTGCTGCGCATGAGCCAGCCCGCTCCTTCTCCCAGCTTGGTCAGGAAAGCTTTACTGAGCTTCACAAAATAACGGGCCAGCTGGAATCGGCTTTGGCTAAAGCATTCAACTACGACAAGCTCAACTACCTCATGCTGATGATGGTCGATCCGGATGTACATTTTCATGTCATTCCGCGATATGGGGAAGGCCGCTATTTCAACGGCGTGAAATTCATCGATTCCGGCTGGCCGGGTCCGCCAGACTTCAACAAGGCTACAAAGACGGATGCCGACACCAATCGGCTGATAAAGGAGCAGCTCATCTCCTGTTGGCCTTGATACCCTGATAATGTGCGCCTCTTCAGAAAACCTGGGGAAACTGGGCTATTGCCACATTCCCCGTTCCCCGATCAGATATCTGTTCCGACCCGGGTTATTTGGCACCCGCCTTCATCGCGAACTGGGGTAGTTTTTTCCCGGTATTTTGTCTATGTTTTACATATCATCGAAATTTCAGATCAAATGACACCCTCATGCAAAAGAGATGCTGTCCCCCCCCGGAGCATGCCCATGTCGAATCCATTCCCTAATCGAGAAGCAAACCCTATATGACACAACTCGTTCTGCTGCGACATGGAGAAAGCGTCTCGAACCGCGACGGATGCTTTACCGGGTGGGGGGATGCTCCTTTGACGCCCCGAGGCGAGCGGGAGGCAGAGCAGGCGGGCAATCTCTTGAAAAAAGCAGGACACAAGTTCGATATCTGCTTCACCTCCGAGCTCAGCCGCGCGAATGACACGCTCCGCATCGTGCTATCGGTCATGGGGCAGGATGAACCGGTGGTGCAACGAAACTGGCGCTTGAATGAACGCCACTATGGGGCTCTGGAAGGAATCAATCGCTGGAAGGCAATCAGGAAATACGGCTTTTGCCCTATTCTCAGTTCGCAATGCCGTTTTGATGCTCCGCCACCCCCACTTGATCCTGCCGATATCCGTTTTCCCGGAAACCAGGCGTGCTATGCAACCATCGATCCTGGGGAACTGCCGCTTGGTGAGAGCATGCGACAAGCCTTCGCGCGAATGCTGCCTTACTGGCAGCAAACAATCACCCCGGAAATCCAGCGCGGCAAGCGAGTGCTCATTGTCGCCCACAAGCATATCCTGAGAGGGTTGATAATGCAGTTGGATGGCCTATCCATTATTCAGCTCATAAAATTGTCAGTGGCCACTGGTCGTCCACTGATCTATGAGCTTGACGATAACCTGCATCCAATCCGGCATTACTACGCAGACACCGGATTGACCGGCCATACAGGTTGAGCGGTGAACAGAAGACGCAGCCAGTATTCCGACGACGCCGGAATGATAGCTGAATCAGAGTCTGCAAGCCTCCGTATAGCGAACTTGTGCTACAAGATGAGGGGGACAAAAATGAATTCCAGAGTTATCTTCTATCTTATCCGAGAGCAGAATAGATAAAATCGGCACAAGCGAGAAAAACAGAACAAAGTCAACTTGATATGGTTTCCAAAGGAGCAGGAAAAAATGCTTGAGCTGGCTGGAGTTGGGCGACGTCCCCTATTTCCGGATCACAGTCGTTTTGCAGTCCCAGGGTTATTGGCCGCGTTCCTCGACGGACTGCTGTTCGAGTCGCTGATGAGCTATGGGGCAAACCTCGCCCTGTCGCATATCGTGGGCTTCCTCGCGGCTGCGACCTTGCACTACTGGTTTATTTCGAGACCGCGGCTTTTATACGACCTCGCGGGCTATTCCAGATGGACTGAGCTCGGCCGCTTCCTGGTTATCTGTGTGCTGGCGCTTTCCGTGCGCGGCGGCCTATTAGCGGTGCTAATCCAGGCCTGGGATATACCGCCGGCTGCGGCCATACTCCCTGCAATCGCGGCCACAGCCGTAATGTTGTATCTGGGATCTGTTTTCTACGTGATCCCCAGCGGGAACGCCCTACCCTCGCCTGAGGCAGACTGGCGCATCGCCTCTTTCGGGATCATCGCATTTGTCATCCTGTTGCGCCTCATCTACATTGGCGTGGCGCAACTGATTCCTGATGAAGCATATTACTGGAATTACGCCCAGCACATGGATCTGAGTTTCTACGATCACCCACCTATGGTTGCCTGGTTGATATGGCTTGGCACATCCATTTTTGGAAACAGCGAATTTGGCGTCCGGGTCGGAGCATTCCTGTGCGGCTTGATAACAATGGGGTATTTATTTGCGCTCACACGCAATCTATACGATAGCGCAACGGGGATTCGCGCTGTGCTGCTGCTTGCGATTCTTCCCTTTTTCTTTGCTACTGGCGCATTGATGACGACAGATGCGCCGCTCGTGGCCGCGTGGGCTGCAACTCTGTACTATCTCGAGCAGGCCCTGATCGCCCAGCGGGAGCGGGCTTGGCTCGGGGTGGGCATTGCCTTCGGTCTGGGCATTCTCTCCAAGTATACCCTGGGTTTGGTGGGTATTGCCGCACTGGTTTTTGTGATTATCGACCCGGTTGCACGCCGCTGGTTGCGCCATCCTTATCCGTACCTCGCTGTACTGCTTGCACTGCTCTTGTTCTCCCCCGTAATTATCTGGAACATGGAGCATGGCTGGATGTCGATATTGTTCCAGTCCGGCCGCGTCAGGGGCGTAGGAGATGACGAGTTCGGATTATTCGAATTGATTCTTCATTTTGCCGTACTGCTTACGCCGACCGGCTTGCTCGCTGCCGCGCTAGTATTGCTGCCCGGCACCCGGCAGAATAATAGCGTCTCCATTTGCAGGCGCCGCCTGTTCATTATGGTATTCACCGGCGTGCCGCTGGCGATCTTCCTGATTCTCAGCATTTTCGACACCCAGCGGTTCCACTGGACCGGGCCGCTATGGCTTATGGCACTGCCTGCCATGGCTTCGATGATGGGGAAAATGCGAAATTTCTCTGGTAACCCGACGATTGCGGATCGGGTAATGGCAGCTTGGAGGCCCACTATTCTGGCATGCCTGGTTTGTTATGCGATTGCACTGCACTACCTCGTTCTCGGCTTCCCAGGCATTCCCTACCAGGGCATATATAAAGGTTTCCCCGAGCATTATTTCTGGCGCCAGGCAACGATGGGCATCGAGCAGATTGTAGAGGATACGCGGCGGCAAACCGGCCAGGAGCCCATCGTCGTGGGCATGAGCAAGTGGTCCGTGGCCAGCATCGTCACTTTCTATAATCGGGGCAAACCCATGGAAATACGTTCGCGCAACATATTCGGCGACAGCGGCGCCATGTACGATCTCTGGTATCCGTCGGAATCCCCTACGACGCGACCCGTCATTCTCGTCGGCATGTGGCAGGATAATCTCGAATGCGTCCGAGACAGCATCGAGATCGGGAAGATGCTCGCCAATCCTGATCCGGTTCGGCAACTAGGTTCAGGACCTATTAATTTCATGATTCACGAATAGGATCAAATGTGATTCACTTATGGCGGAGGTGCTGCCATGAGAGATTTGTTTTACCTGTCGGAAACACAGTTCAACCGTATAAAACCTTATTTTCCCTTGTCCCACGGAGTTCCCCGTGTTGATGATCTGCGGGTGATCAGCGGGATCATCTACGTCATTCGGAATGGCCTGCAATGGAAGGATGCCCCCAGGGAATACGGGCCGCACAAGACACTGTATAACCGTTTCGTGCGCTGGAGCCGACTGGGCGTGTTCAACCGCATCTTTGTGGAACTGACCGGTAAAGAGGAAACGCCCGAGAGGCTGATGATCGACGCCACGCATCTGAAGGCCCACCGCACGGCAGCCAGCCTGCTAAAAAAGGGGATGTTCCCCGCCGTATCGGTCGCACAAAGGGCGGCCTGAACTCGAAGCTTCATGTGGTCTGCGACGGTCAGGGCAAGCCTGTGGCCATGCTCCTGTCCGAAGGGCAGATGAGCGATTACAAGGGAGCACGTGTGCTGCTGCCGTCATTGCCCAAAGCCAAAACCCTGATTGCAGACCGCGGCTATGACGCTGCCTGGTTCCGGGCAGCGTTGCGTGCCAAAGGCATGACGCCCTGCATACCGACAAAAAGGAATCGCAAAATCCAGATCAAATACGACAAGACCCTCTACAGGCAAAGGCACAGGATCGAGAACATGTTCGCTCGGCTCAAGGACTGGCGCAGGATCGCCATGCGTTACGACCGCTGTGCCCATACCTTCTTCTCTGCCATCTGTATCGCCGCAACTGTCATCTTCTATCTCAATTAATGAGTCCTGAGCCTAGCCATCACGGAGAACGGTAAATCGCTGCGGGGGGTATACTATCGCATCGCACATGGATACCTGGGCAAGGAATATCGGCAAATCTCGCCCAAGTGCGCAGAGGAAAAGCATACCTAGCCGGCGCCATGTCATATATTCTCTAGCCGTTCAGGCCCGGGAGACCGGGCGGGCAGGGAGTTGCTGAATGAAGCTTCCTGATTTTTCCGCCAATTTCCTTCCTTCTGCCAGGCTATGGCTATGGCGGTGATGACCACGAGAAAGGTAGGAATCTTGCTGTAAAGGGCAAAAGTATCCGTCAAACCGGAGAGGAAGATGAAGAACACCAAAGCCGCCCCTAGAACTGGAAGACGGTGCGCTCTCAGTGTCTGAAACCAGCTCCACAGGAAAAAGCCGTAAGCCAGAATTCCCAGTGCGCCCGTATGCATTCCAATCTCGATCCAGTCATTATGATAATGAGACGCTCCTACATACTGGGGTAAATCCCTGTAAATTCCGCCCTTATAGGTTGCCACGGTTTTTTCGAAATAGCTTTCCGGCATCCCGGTGCCATGGCCAAAGAACGGATGCTCCAGAATTCCGTGCAGGCCGACATCCCACATAGCCAGCCGGTAGCCCAGGCTGGTATCGTATTTTCCCTGCTGGGACAACTTGGCTTCGACCTCCACCTGCTCAAGTCTGGCCTGAAAGCTGTTACTGCCGTATACCAGAACCGCAACCACAATAGTCAGCGATGCAATGATACCCAGGAGTGCTTTTCTTTCCGTTTTATAAGTCAGGAAAACCATCAAAAAAACGGCAAGAAGCGTGGCCAGCAAGGGACCGCGTCCATATTGCCCAAACTGGATCAGCAATAAAAACAAGCTCCCGAGCCCCAAGACGCATTTCCATTTTATCTCGCCGATGGCCGTGGCAAGGTAGAGTAAAAGAATGACACCGATCCCCAGCAGGGAGGAAAACACGAGATAGCTGATGTTAAGTGGGGGGATGCCTTGCACTCCGGAAACAGCCCATTGGTAAACACCTGACAACAGGACAATGATGTAACCCGTGAGCAGGCCGGCAATCGCCCAAGGCAAGCGGTGTCTATTGAGAAGCGATAAAAACGGGATGAAAACCAGGAAGCCAAAATATCGCCTCCATTTCATTCGCCCTGCCTCCGGATAATCTGCCCAAAGGAGTCCCACCGCCACTACCGCACACAGAAGGAGTATTCCCAGCACGAGTGGCTCTCTAATGATCTGGCCGAGCCTGCGAGGGCCGCTATCGAGAATCCAGATGAAGGTCAGAAGGATACCGGTACCCAGGCTCAGCCATTTGCTCCATAAAGCGATGCCGAAAAACAGCAGCACAAACTTTGCGGCGACCTCTTGCCACGCGCGCGCTTCGTATATCGGACTGCAAGGAACTGTGACTTTCTCATTCATCGAATAGGGCTCATGCAGGCAATATAAACAAGCTGGAGAGCGGGAGTATAGGCAAATAACCGGCCGAGAAATCAGGGCTGGCCAGCCAGCACCACCTAGGAAATCTAAACAAGGTTACAAATGCGTCATCGAGGTAATACTTGGCTCGAATCCCTTCCCGTTCTGGCCAGCATAATCGAACACTGGTTTCGATTCTTCCGACCCGCTTAAGAAGATTGATGCACAGCCTCGACAGTGCGTTCCAGGTTGAATGCCAGAAGCTTTCCGAACCGCTCGTTACCCAGCGGACGCCGGCTTATCCGCTGGATCATGTCCAGATCGGGGGCCTTGTTGATTCCAACCATGCACGGCCCGCTGTCGAGCAGGGCAACATCCCAGCCGATTACCACCTGGTCGGAGAAGGCGCTCCCATGGGCGTATCGAACCATCGCGAGCAACTCGGGCCAGCACGGAAGCTCGCGGTGCAGAATCTGCACACCCGTCTTGTCATGTCGCTCGTACCATCCTCCTCCTGTGGATCCCCACGCTCCGCAGGCGCCCCTTCCCAATTTGCCGGTATGAAGATCGACATTGACTGCGATTCCGCCTCTGTGAAAGTTATCGACAACTACGGTCTCATTTTGCGCCATTCGAAAAACCGCATTGGTTGCCTCGAATTCGCCCCGCTCATTGCGGCAACTCATTACCCGTATCGTCGCCAAGGTGCCATTTGCAAGATCGGCAATTTCTCTATGGTTAATAAGCCGGGGCTGCACCAGGAAAGACCTGCGCCATGATGCCTTGCATAACCCCTCCAGCACCTCTTGAGCGGTGGCGTGTTTACCATCGTTGCGCCGATATTGCCCCGAACCCAGATAATCCCATCGTACCGCGTTCCTTCCGTTCTCCCCCTGGAGCGGTTTCACGAACAGATCGGTTTCCGGGAGCAGGGACCCGCCCCAATCAATTGCTTTGATCTCCCCCTTCGAGACAATCAAAAACACAGGAGCTGTGGCAATAGAGAACCTGCGACAGCGTGACAGGAAGCATAATTTGTCCTTGATGCAGAAGGTACTGCGCTCTGCAGGGATGGGAAGGCCGCCATTGTAGTCACGGAGGATGCGGTAGAGGCAGGTTTTTACTTCAAAGCGGTTGATGTATTCAGAAGCGCGCCGCCGCTTGTCGCCGTCATGCAGTTCAAAAATATAATACCAGGGGGGCAAAATCGCGTATCGCAGCGCAATCTCAAACTGTTCCCGGATTTGCCGGATTATCCCTTTTCCGGTCCGCTTCTTTATAGCCTGTCCGTTAAGCGCAGTGAAGGCGATAGCCAACACCAGGGTGACGAATGGCGCAAACGGTAAGGCTGCATACATGAGGGTGCGTTCGCGAAACCCGGCACCTCGCCAGCTTTCCCGCCGGAAACATCGATGGACGAAAGTGGCGGCCGAGTTGTCCTCAGGCAGAGAGGAAAACGTCCACATTGCACCACTCAATGCCTGCGTAATTCTGTCGAGACTCCAGGCACTCATTGTATTCTGGTATTGGCGCCAAATGTCTGGGGCATAGGTGATAAGGTTATGACCGATTCAGATGGATGGCCACCGACACGTTCCCGCGACTTTGTCCCAGTTTCATTCCAACTGATCGCCTGGATGCTTTTATCCGACGATTGTCCGCATGATTTTATCGGGGCTGCGTCACCTCTGACTGGCACCTCTCACGCTTAAACCAAAGCCTTGCCCGCCAACCTCTCCAGAATGCGCAATGATGAGCGCGAGGAATCCTTCATCGCCTCCACGGGCAAATAGAAGGTCTGATCGAGACTATGCTGCCCCGATATGGCCCCATGCAACACCAGATCGGTGATCGCAATCCAGCTCGCGCCTGCAGGAAATTCCATGATCTTGCGCGGGGCCGTCCGCTGGTACTCCTTGTCGCGCATGCCGAGCGAACGCAGCGTTGCGATATAACGGTCGTATCGGGTCTTGGGGCCGTCTATGATGCCGAGGCGACCCAGGATAGAGGTGATCCAACTCGGCTCACTCGGGTGCGCGGCAGGCAAAAAGCGCCGCACGAAGGGTTCAAACGGTTCGCCGAGCTGCCAGATACGCAGCCTGTCAGTGGGATTGATATTGGAAAACACACGCAGCATGCCTCGTCCCTGGGTGGGATAGCCGTAGCTTGAATCAATGTGCAGGGATTGGATGTTATTACGGGGGAAAGGACGATAAGTAACGCGTTTCCGCTCCAAGGCTCCCTGATAGCTGGGAAACAATTGAGTGATGACACTCTCTGTCCATTTGCTGTAGCGCGACATCATCGCCTCGATCTGGGGACGGGCTGTGTTCTTGACCTGAGCCCGCATCATCTTTCCCCGCACTTGGGCATAATGATACTTCTTGATACGCCCACGCTCTGGATCAAAAATGATGGTTGGACGTCCATCCTCGACATCTGGCGTTCGAGACAGGATATTCGCCGTATCCGAAATCAGCTCTCTCTCATGGCAGGACAACTCAAATCCACTTTTGGGCAGATAGATGACACCACCCCCTTCCAACATGTCGATTGCCGCACGCTGCAACTCGGGTGCCCTCAGGTCGGCCCCCGGCTCTATCGTCAGCATCTGCACAATATTACCTTCCTGGTATCCCGCATCCAGTTCCTTATTTATCATGGTGTTCCTTGATCTGTTGGACGTACGAATAGTCTATAAGTAAAGTAATACACTCATGGAAAAGCGGCAATGACTTCCGTCACTGAATTTGAAAATCGCTAAAGAATTTGCGCGATTACATTAACATATAAATTTAATGATCGGGAATAAAACCAGCCGTGCGATACCAAACATAAGAAACTGCGACAACAACTTCCATAGGGAAGTGCAGCAACAACTGACGATCTGAAACAGCTGTACTGTCTTTATGCATGGTTGCTATGAAGTAATGGCAAAAAACAACTTTCCGGCGCAAGCCTTTCCCTCAATTCCTATATGAAAGCGCTCTTTTTTCTCCGACATTACAATGATATAGACCATATTACACCGGTTATCTCAAAATGGCTCGAGTCCGGTCACCGGTGCGATGTTGTATTGATAGGCAATCCGAAATTCCGTAATGATTACCGTGTTGAATTTCTGGGTACACTGGAGGGGGCGCGTGTTGCCCATATTCGCGATCTCCTGCCCTCCTGGGAATTTTTAGGGTGGCGGCTACAGACACTGCTTCTGGCCAGCCGCTTGCGACGATCGATAATGGGTCCGCTTGTCGATGCACTTGCTCGCGCGTACAGGGTAGACCGGCGTCAATCGATCTGGCGCAGCACTGCCGGCAGATTGCTGGAACGCAGCTTCACCGCTGCTGACAGAGGCGTAGTGGTGTTTGACTGGATCACAAGGGATTCGCCTGTTTCGGTGGAATGGGTCGAAGTGGTTGTTTCCCTCGCGCGGAGCAAGGGTCTGGGCACGGTTTCGTTGCCACACGGAGACAGTCCGCATGCCAGCCAGCTGATACGGCATCACGAGCGGAGTCTCAAGCCGAATTCCCTCTACTCCGCAGCAAGCATATTCGACAAGCTGGTGGTCCCCAACGAGTTATGCGCGGAACGTTTTCGCCCATTCCTGGACGATCAATCCATCGCCGTCCTCGGCTCCCCTCGCTACTGTGACGAGTGGCTGGTGAAATTGGCAGAACTTTCTCCCGCCCCGCCTGCTATCCACCCCGGGAAGGAGCCAAAAAGAGTGAAGGAGTCCACGAAAACAAAAGGCCTTAAAGTCTTGATATTCCTGAGAAAGAGTAACTTTACGACCTTCTGGGAAGAGGTCGAGGAAATTGTGGGAATGATTGCAGCTTTTCCGAATGTGGAACTGGTGATCAAACCTCATACCCGTGGCGGCTGGAGACAACCCCTGACCAGAAATACCTCGTTGCGTGACCTCCCCAATGTGAGCGTGGCACCCGACCAAATCCATTCCGTTCATCTGATGAACTGGGCCCATGTCATTATCGATCTTGCCACTTCGGTAGTATTTGAAGCAGTCAAAGGAAAAAAACCGGTGCTCGCTGCCGACTACCTGCACGCCGGTCGCTCTACCCTGGCGCATTTCATGCCGGAGACGGAATTGAAGTGCCGGGATGATGTATACCGGAAAATCGACGGATTTCTTTCCAATGGCTGCGATTCATTCTATGTAGAGGAACACCGGCAACGCTTCATCAACGAAATGCTTCACGTGGGCGGGTCCGATGTATTGCCGCGTTATGTGACACTGCTTGAAACACAAGCTCAGGCATCGAGAATTGAAAACAGGTGAAAAAGGTATTCATGTGACTGAACCTTAAAAAATACTGGCTCTGCTTCTATAATTAAACTTGCTTATCCGCGAAGGGTTAACGCGGCCTCAGGTACACAACGATAAAAAGGAAACATGATGCCGCAGACATACTCTCCCTCAGTCAGCGTAGTAGTTCCCACTTATGAGCAAGCACGATTCATTGGCCGCGCGTTGGACAGCCTGCAGGCGCAGGTTTTGACGGATTGGGAAGCAGTCGTCATCGACGATGGTTCACGGGATGCTACAGCCGAAGTCGTATCGGCATACCTGGGCGACACCCGCATTCATTACTATCGCTTTCCCGAAAATCGGGGGTTGGGTCGCACCCTGAATGAAGGCATTGCCAAAGCAAAAGCGCCGCTCATCGCTTACTTGCCAACCGATGATGTTTATTACCGCGATCACCTGGGCAGCCTGAAAACATGCCTCGAGACGCAGAAAGGCGCTGTGTTGGCTTGTTCAGGCGTTCGCCACCATTACAACCGCGAGGCCATTGGGCAAATTCCGGAATTTCCTTTGCAACTGGTGCAGTGCATGCATCGGAAAATGCCGGTGCGGTGGGTGGAGCGCGCAGAATTGGAGTCGGATGATCTTGAGCGCCTCTACTGGAGCCTGCTGCGGCCCCTCGGCGCTTTTGCCGAAAGCGGAACTCTTACCTGCGAGTGGGTCTCCCACCCGATGCAACGCCACAAGATCATGCAGGAACCGGAAGGCGGCATCAACACGTTTCGCTCCCATTATCGGGTCAAAGAACCGCTGCGCTTTCATACAACCGTAGGCCATCGGATCGATGAAGCGGACCATTACCGAAAAATGCGCGAACGGCCGGATACTCCTCGTGCCGACAACGGGTTGAAAATACTTCTGGTAGGAGAACTGGCCTATAACGCCGAGCGCGTGCTTGCCCTGGAAGAGCGGGGACACAAGCTGTATGGCCTGTGGATGCAGAACCCGTACTGGTACAACACGGTAGGGCCGATGCCTTTTGGGCATGTGGAGGACCTGCCGCGCGACAACTGGCGCGAAGCAGTGAAGCAGGTGCAGCCTGATGTTATCTATGCATTGCTCAACTGGCAGGCAGTGCCGTTTGCACATGAGGTATTGATGGCCACGCACGGCATTCCTTTCGTCTGGCATTTCAAGGAAGGTCCTTTCATCTGTCTTGAAAAGGGAACCTGGCCGCAACTGATCGACCTGCACCGGTATTCGAACGGCCAAATCTTCTCCAGCCCCGAAATGCGGGATTGGTTTGATACCATCATTCCCGGTTTGTCGCTGGATAAACCCACCCACGTGCTGGATGGAGACCTGCCGAAGCGTGACTGGTTTGATCAGCCTCGTGCGCCGCTGCGTTCTGAAAGCGAAGGGGATATTCATACCGTATCACCCGGACGACCCATCGGGCTGCATCCGCATCATGTTGCGGAGTTGGCCCACCATGGCATTCATCTGCATTTTTATGGGGAGATAACCCATGGACAATGGCTGCAATGGATTGAAAAAACCCAAGCAATCGCGCCAGACTACCTGCATTTACACCCGAACGTGGATCAAAGTCACTGGACTGCCGAGTTCTCCCAATATGACGCGGGCTGGCTGCATCTCTTCGAAAGCAGCAACAGAGGGGAAATCAGGCGGGCAAACTGGGATGACCTGAACTACCCGGCAAGGCTGAGTACCCTTGCAGCGGCCGGCCTGCCGATGCTGCAGAAGGCGAATGAGGATGCTCTCGTCGCCACTCGTACATTAGCAAAGCAGCTTGATATTGGAATTTTTTTTGATACCGTGGATGAGCTCGCCGCACAGTTGCGCGACTGCAAGCAGTTGCGAGCGACGCGTGAGCGGGTCTGGCAGCAGCGGCACCTGTTCACATTCGATCATCATGTCCCAGAACTGGTTGATTTCTTCCGCCTCGTAATAGCGTCCACTTCCAGGAAACAGACACGCACCGGAACTACAGTAGAATCTGCTCATCCGCAAAGCCGCAGGCTGGCATGAAAACATCGAATACCAGAATCACACCCTCAGGATCATCCCTTAATTGAGCAAGTCGCTTGCACATTCCCCCAGACCGCCCTCTTCAGGCTTGCTAAGCGAAATGGAGACCGTTCCGGTCGAGATTTACTTTGGCGGTCCCCATCAGGCTCCGGGTCATCTGCGCGACGTTCTGGCCGCACACATCACAGCTGTTCCCTCCGGGGGATCCATTGACTGGGTAACCTATTATTTTCGTGACCTCCGTCTGGCGGAAGCGCTGATTCAGGCGCGCAAGCGGGGCGTCCAGGTCACCCTGAGCCTGGAAGGCAGGCCGCGCATTCCTCACGCCAATGATGCGGTGATCAAAATGCTCTCGGGACCCGGAGGACTGGGCGATGCATTTCGCATCATAGCCATCCCCGGCGTACCGTCACCCGCGACAAAATCGTGGAAGCCCCAGTTACACGAGAAACTCTACTGTTTTTCACATCCAGAACCCGTTGCCTTTATTGGATCCTTCAATCCCTCGGGCAATATGCCGGAAGACGATCCCGAGCTCATTCGGGAAATCGGTGATCAGGACCGTGGCTACAATGCGTTGGTTGGACTCAACGATCCGGTACTGGTCGAGGGACTGGTGAATCATGCAAGGCAGATTCACCGGTCGCCGCCGGGCCTCTTCTATCGGTTCTCGACCCATGCAAGCCGCATCATCCATGGCGCGGATACCACAATTCATTTCTGGCCTCGGGTCAGTCCACATCCCGTCGTGCAGTTCCTGAGCCGGGTCAACAGCGGTGCCCGTATACGTGTCGTCGCATCACATATCAGGACGGAAAGTGCGGTTGACGTTATGGCAGGGCTTGCCAGGCGGGGCACTACACTGGAAATATTCGCGGAGTCGACGCATAGACGCGTCACGCCTAAAGTGGAACGACGGCTGGCTTCCGCCGGAATCCGGTTCAGGCGTATCCGGAATCCCGAGCGGCTTCCCATGCACCTTAAATTCGTGCTGGTGGAGGATGGCGATCACGCTTGGTCGATTTTTGGGAGCTTCAACTGGACCAAACCCTCGTTCTGGCTGAACCATGAAATTGCCGCTATTTCCAGCAACCCCCTGATTTTTCAGGTTCTCGCACACTGCTGGGAGGTATTGGAAAATGAAAAATGCTGACGCGAGGAGGAAAAAATGCAAGGAATTCTCATGAACCGACATATTCCTGCCGCAGTATAAACTTCCATTCTGCTTGCAGGGTCCTGAGAATCCGTGATCCGGTAAATTCTGTGAATTGCTCCGGGAGCAGTTTCAGACACAGGGGTGATGAGGAATCATAATGCTGTCCATCCCCCATCGATGACCAGATTTGCGCCCGTCATATAACTGGATGCATCCGAGACCAGAAAAATGATCGCTCCCCGGTATTCATTTTTTTCCGACATGCGCCCCAGTATGGTTCGCGACGAATAATTATCGACAAATTCGGAGCCATGCTGATTCCAGACGCCGCTGGGCGTGAGCATATTTACACGGATGGATGTGTTCATATAGTAGGCAGCCAGAAATTTTGTCAATCCCAGCAGACCCGCCTTGCACACTGAATACACCGCAGGTTTATAGGTCTGTTCCTCCTGCCCTGCCTTTTTGTAGATGCGCTGATCCGGACCCACGAGCCCGTAATTTGAGCCCAGAAAAACAATGGATCCCTTGCCCGTTTTTTCCATCACCCTGCAGGTGGCCTGAGCGAGATGGAAAGCGCCGGTTAAATTGACATCAAGAGAGGATTGCCAGAGCTCTCCCGGAAACTCGGTGAATTTTGAAAAATGCGACGTATCGGAACCTTGCTCGAATTTCGGGTCGATCGCGGCACTGTGGACCACGGCATTGATGCGACCGAACCGGGTTTCGCATGACTGCGCTATAGACCGACAGGAATCCGCGCGGGTAACATCCAACACCTGAGCCCAGCTTTGCGTGTCGGGATACGCCGATGCTATCTCACTTTTCAGTAATTCCAGCCTGCCCCCGTCCAGATCCCCCAATACCAGATTCGCACCGGCCGACGCGGCTGCGAGGGCGAATTCCGTGCCGAGAAGTCCGGTAGCGCCGCTAATGAGCACCACCCGTCCAGAGAGGTCGAAGGGTGTTCCTTTATAGGCTTGATTCATAGCGCAACCTTCCGATGGGTTTGAAGAGATTTTTTAACCGCTAAGGCGGTTTTCAACACCTCGATGCCGTCTCGTAAAGTCACGCGCGGGATTGATCCCCGGGGAATACCCTCAATGAACTCTTTCATCATGGAGAGAAACAGCTCATTCCGGTCCCAGGACGGAACCAGTACCATCTCATCCAGGACTTGTCCGTTTTGCCTCAGAGTAGTGAGGCGAGTAGGATAATCCCAGTCGACGATGGCATTTTCCGCAACAATGTTCATGTGGCGAACAGGCGGTTTGCGCCAGTAATCCATCCGGAGCTGAACGCAGATGTCCTGCTCGGTTTCGAACGTAATGAGTGCAGTATCTTCCGCCGTAATGTCGAGAGACGTTCGATGACCTCCGATAGCAAACACACTCTTGGGTTTTCCAAAAAGCCAGTGCAGATAATCCAGCTCGTGGATAAGCGTCAGCACGACGCCTCCGCCCTGATCCGCCCGGGCCGCATAGCTCTGCCGGTAATCTTCCCAAGGATGCCAGCCAGGCAGGTATTCGCCTAGGTCGACCTGCACCGAATGAATCTTCCCGAGCTTACCCTGCCTGATCCACCCTTCGATTTTCCGTAACCCCGGATGCATGCGGAACTGGCACCCCACCAGAACCCGGGGCCCATCTAGGGAAACGTAACGCGTAAGCTCGGACAACCGCCGTTTTTCATGGGCGACTGGCTTTTCGACATAAACATGGGACCCGGCCCGGAGAGCTTTGATGAGTGTTTCCAGATGCAGAGAGGTAGGGTTGGCCACGACCACAAGGTCGAATTTCCGGCTGAGCGCGAGATCGATATCCTGAAAGACGGCAATGTCTTTGGGGACGATTTCTGTAGGAGGTGGGAAATTCCGGCTTCGCACCACGCCGAGTTCGCGAACCTCGAGTGCATGCAGGTTGTTGAGATGCCTCACGCCAATGGACCCAAGGCCAACTACCAGAGCCTTCAAATGACGCTTCCCTGTCTTTCCATCAGAAACTCGGCCAGTTGAAACGAGAATTCGTCATCGATATCGATCGAGTCCCTGCTGTCGATCTTGAGCGGCAAGATGTGTGTGCCCGTGAGCGAATTTTTTTCCAGAATGGTCCGGGTACGGATCAGATCCAAATAACCGATTTGCCAGTAGACCTTGGGCAAGCTTTGCCTCGGCTCGTTGAAGGGCTCGGGAATGCCCGGGACGTTCAATAGGGCTCGCATGAAACCATCCGCTCCGATAGTCCACATCTTGTAGGGATTCTGTCCCGGCTCCGTGACCCCGCGAACCGAATCGGCTTCGGGATTTTTTTCCAGGAGCTCAACCGCTTCTTCTATTTTTGAAACGCTGCGCAAGGGGGAAGTCGGACGGAATTGGAAAATGGCGTCGGGAAGCGGAACCCGGTTTTGTTCCAGCCATTCGAGAAAATGCCGAAATACCGGCAGATCCCGGGTATCGTCCTGCGCGAACTCAGCAGGCCTCAGAAAGGGTACCTCGGCGCCGGCGTTTCTCGCGAGCCCGGCAATGGCTTCCGAGTCGGTGCTGACAAAAGTCCTTCGAATGGAAGGACACTTGAGGGAGACTTCAATCGAATGGGCGATCAGGGGTTTTCCCCGCAAAGGCCGGATATTTTTATGGGGTACGGCTTTTGATCCTCCCCTCGCGGGAATGAGCGAATAAATCAACATCGGCCAGCAGTCTCTGTCGGACTTGAAGAATCGAAGCAAAAAATTGGCTGAGTGAGGACAGAATTGACGATTTTGCAGGTCAATAGTCGTTCTATTTCTATTGATCAAAAGAGCGGCAAAATATGGACCAACCAGATCCTTTTGCAGCCGATTTCCCTCAAGTCCACAAGCTGCCAGGAGTCTGCGCTGCTTCATTCGGCAGGCTTGATGACCCCGCTGATTTGTGGCCTAGTTTGCGTGCCCGAATGATGCGCTGGGGATAAGTCATTGTCAAGCAGCGTGAACTTACAAACCCGTGCTCTATGCCATACCCGAGTGGTTCTCCAGACAGTGAGTCCTAAACCAATGTAGAACTGGATATAATTACCCCCGTTTGTCTTCGGATCGCTTGAGAGTAAATTCGATTCCCCGACTGCCCCCCGGACGTCTCCCCGTGCCCTATGTCATAATCATGACCCATATTCTTGTATCCCTTATACCCCTATCCCTTGTGTTCCCGATCTCCGAAAGCCCTCAGTCGCGGGACCCGTTCAGGGTAGTCTTCGCGTCGGAATGCTCCAACTTGCTTCGTTAGCGGTTGTGAATGATTACTTCGACTGATAATGCGATAATGAGTTGCTGGATTTGCTAACCCGAAGCTTGGAAAACATGGCAACATCTGCGTCAACCCTCATCATTCCCGTTGAAAATCAAGTTCGCGAACTGGATGCGAAACTCCTCTTGTCTTGCGTGGCAGCGGAACGTGGTTTTCCGGTTGTCATTGGTTCTCGGGCCTTCATTCATTTCGAGGTTGCGTCACTTCCACGTGGAGTATACCTAGCGAAAAGCATGCGCAGCCTGAGCAATTCGATGTTCCGGATTCTCCGCATGCTCGGGCACGAGATTGTCGCATGGGAAGAAGAGGCGCTGGTTCACCCACCGGCCGACACATATTTCACACTGCGGCTGTCTCCCATCACGATCAGGAAAGTCTCTCATATTTTTGCCTGGGGGCAGGAAAATGTCGATCTGCTTCAGCAATATCCACAGCTTCCGGCAGGCATGCCTATCCACGTCACCGGTAATCCGCGAGGAGACATTCTGAGACCCGAAATGCGTGCCTACTTTGCAGCAGAGGTGGAAAGACTACGCGGCCTTTACGGTGATTTCATCCTCGTCAATACCAATTTCACCGACGTCAATCCCTTCATCCCGAGCATTGGACTGTTCATTCCCCCGAAGGATGGTGGAAAAAAATCTCGGCGCGGACAAGCCGGAATAGGCATGAGCAATGAATTCGCTGAGGGGCTGTGGCATCACAAGCAAGCCATACTGGAGGATTTCAAGCAGCTCATTCCGGCACTGGAACGGGCATTCCCGGATGTCACGATCGTCGTACGACCGCATCCGAGCGAAAATTTCCAAGTGTACGACGATATCGCCGCCCAATGCCGGCGTGTGAAGGTCACCAATGAAGGAAATGTTATTCCCTGGCTTCTGGCTTCAAAAACGATGGTGCACAACGGCTGCACGACCGGGCTGGAAGCCTATGCCTTGGGGGTGCCGGCCATCTCCTACCTAGCCACCTTCAATGAATACTACGACTATGATTTTCAGGGCCTGCCCACCAAACTCAGTTATCAGTCGTTTAATTTCGATGAATTGGAGGATACTCTATCCCGGATCCTGCATGGCGAACTGGGCGTTGCGGGGGGCGAGGAGCGCAGGACACTCATCGATTATTACCTGGCGGCGCAAAATGGTCGCCTGGCGTGCGAACGCATCGTCGATGTTCTGGAAGACAGCGGCTATGGCAGGACCCAGCCGCCGGCGAGTCCTGCCGGGACGTACATCGGCGGATGGGCACTTACCAACCTGAAAACCGCATTAACCAGCCTGAACATGCGTCGGCCCGGACCCAACCGGTTATCCTACCATGACCATCGGTTTCCCGAGATTTCGGTCGCGCAGATCGAGCAGAAAATTGCGCGATTTGGCCGCTTATTGAATCGGTTCGGTGCCATCCGGGTCAAACAGCACTCCAAGCATCTGTTCAGGATCAATGGGTAGCAGCCATAGAGTCCAAAATGATTCCAGATCTTCCTTTTCAGAAAGCTTTGCTATAGTGGAGGGTTCGCAAACGGTGGGCTGGAGTCATATTCATTTTCTTTTATTCAGGGGTTTGATCGCATTTTTATGAAGACACCACGAGTCATTGCTGAAATCGGCTGTAATCATAAAGGGGATATCGAAATTGCAAGAGAGATGATCGGAATCGCCGCGACATTCGCCAAATGCGATTTCGTGAAATTTCAAAAGCGTTCGAACAGGGAATTATTGACGCCCGAGGAATATAACGCGCACCATCCAAATCCTCAAAACAGTTATGGCGACAGCTACGGCGCTCATCGTGAATTCCTCGAGTTTGATGTGGATCAGCACCGCCAATTGCAGCAATGGTGCCAAGAGTTTGGGATCGGTTATTCGACGTCGGTCTGGGATCTGACTTCGGCAAAGGAGATTGCCCGCCTCAACCCAGAGTTCATCAAGATACCTTCGGCGTGCAACCTCAATTTCCCCATGCTGGCATATCTTGCCACCGATTACGCCGGGGATATTCACATATCCGTCGGCATGACCACTCCCGCCGAACAGGAGCAGGTCGTGCAATGGATGGAACGCCACGGTGCTGCTGGTCGAGTCGTCCTCTACGCATGTACATCCGGATATCCAGTTCCGTTCGACCAAGTCTGTCTGCTGGAAATCCAGTCACTGAGGGACAGGTTCGGCTCGCGCGTCAAGGAGGTTGGATTTTCCGGCCACCACCTGGGTATTGCCATCGACATTGCGACTGTGGTCCTGGGGGCATCCTGGATCGAACGTCATTTCACGCTGGACCGGACCTGGAAGGGAACCGATCATGCCGCTTCGCTGGAGCCCGACGGATTGCGCAGGCTGGTCCGTGATGTTCGCAATGTCTGCAAGACCCTGAAGTTCAAGGAGGGAGACATGACGGAAATCGAGCTTGCACAACGCGACAAACTCAAGCGCGTACAAGGGGTTCACTTTAACTGATGCGCTGGGTAGCTTTCGCGCCTTTGCATGGAAATTTCGGGCCGGTTTCCCGAAGCAGCGCACGCAGCATGGCGGGAAGGCCATTATTTTCCTGGAGCTTGGAGCAGGCCGTCATATCGGGATGTTTCGACACCATTTACGTAACTGCCGACCCGCCTGTCATTCGAAAACGGATAGTGGAAGAATTTTCGCGAGCCGACACGATAATCGAGATTCTCGATTGCAGTGGCGCAACCCGTACGGGCGTAGAGAATTGGACCAGTCTCCTACACACGTTTCAGCAGAAGATCCCCTTCGACGTCGTCTGTTCAATACAGGCAGCCTCGCCCCTCACGCGTGCTGAAGATTTTCGTGCCGCTAAGCGCAAATTTCTTTCGGAAAATCTTGACTCGCTTCTGACAGCTGCGCCGTCCAGACGGTTTCTGTGGACAAGGATGGGAGAACCCGTCGGTCATGACCCGCTAAAATCCCGTGCGTCATGCGATGCATCGAATCCGGAGGGATACCTGCTGGAAAATGGCGCCTTCTATCTGACACATGAAAAATTACTTCGAGACAACGATCATTATCTGGGTGGACGCATGGGTATTCACGAGATGGCGCCCGAAACTGCGATCGAGATCACCGGAGAGGCTGGCTGGAACATCGTGGAGCGTCTTTTACGGGAGCAGGAACGGGGGTCGGTCCAAGCCCGCGCGTCACGAATCAAGTTTCTGGTACTCGATGTGGACGGAACGTTGACGGATGCGGGAATGTATTACGGCCCCGCCGGCGAAGCCTTGAAAAAATTCAATACTCGCGACGCCCATGGTTTGCAACGGTTGCGTGAACATGGCCTCGGGGTTTGCGTAATCACCACCGAGACTAGTCCTTCCGTTGAAGCAAGGATGAGAAAATTGCGCATCGACGAATACTACCCGGGCATAAGCGATAAATTTCCTCTCCTCCTAAAGCTTTCCAAACGCTGGGGGGTTCCTCTGGAAAATATCGGGTATGTGGGTGATGACCTCAGCGATCTGGAATGCCTGAGCCGCGTAGGCGTTGCCTTCTGCCCGGCGGATGCTGTCCCCCTGGTCGTGCGGCAGGCCCATTATATGTGTGAATATTCGGGTGGCCACGGCGCGGTTCGCGAGGTATGCGACTTGATTCTCCGATCAAGAGAAACCATACGACATGACTCCGCTGAAGCGGAAGCGTACTCATGATCCGCCTGGAAGAATTGTTTACGCATACCGGACGCTATATCGTGTGCCGCGCTCAATCCCGGCTTTTGATGTCGAATTCCGCTCGTGATTGCTTCACTGTCAGCGTAATACGCCACGCCGCAGCAGGCGCCAGGAAACTTTGAAACCCCACAACAGGGGATGGCGCCGTAGCATAGGAGTCACCTCGACGCGAATACCGGTGTGGCGCTCGATTTTCCAGGCCGCATAGCTAATGCTGTCATGAAAGGTAAAAGCCGCCTTTGACAGCCGCAGCACGGACAGGACTTTTCCCTGCCAACGCCGCAGCTGCCAGTGCCAAAGTGACTTCCGACGTCCTGCATCGTCTATCAGAGATTCGTAACTTCCATCCGGGAGGGGCATCAATTTTCCTGCCAGTGCAGGTACTGCCAGGGTAGTCAGGCGTGAATAGACCTCCAGGTTCATCTGTGCGAGCTGGCGCGCGCGCCCTGCTCTCTCCGGCCGCAATTCCGCCGCGTAGGTCTGGGTCAATCCATTGGTCCAGATCATTTCGGTGGTAGTCGCTCCGGTCCCGGAACAATCGAGGGTAGGCAGGGTGGATCCGAGAAAAGTGACGACCGCATGGGCTAGAGACTCCGAAATTCGCTTGCGAGCAGCCTCGTCGCGGAAAAATAATAACCTCGAGGGCTGAGCAAAACGCGCCCAGAGATAAGGATGGAACCAGCGACGGGTCCCCTGCTCGAAGTCAGCCATTGAAACCACCGCATACTTGGCGCGAAACGTTTTCTCCTCTTGGGATACCTCCAGATAAAAGACATTCGGAGGTAGCAATGTGTTGAAATAGCGCAGATAGCGCTCCGGGTAAGCACTGCTGTAACTGCTCACAACCGCGTAAAAATCGACCACCCCATCCCCTATCTCACGCGCGCGCAGGCACGATCCATAAAGAAGCACAGCGTCGAGGGCTGAACCGAAGCGCAATTTCAACGCCTCGAGCAAAACGAGAAAATCCGCGGATACCGTATTTGAACTCAGTGTCGCCATCTCCGAAATCAAACCTTCGGGAAGCGGCGGATCTGCTGTTGCAGCCCCTTGAAGAATACTCATGATTTTGCGTTTGCGGCCGCCCTCTCCGCCGCCAGAAAGATGATCGGGCCAGCAGGCGTAATGCGCAAGGGTCCACCCTGACTGGTGGCACGATAAGACTCGCCGTCGACGATGTAATCGTCATCGATCAGCAACTCCAGTTCATCGGTGTTGCAACTATGATAACCATCCTTGTCCTTGAGATCGTTTCCACGTCCTATCAACAACCGGAGCACGGAACGCAAGGGAAGCTGCCGCTGCTGCCTGACGAATGTGACGTGCAGCGGCTCCGGTTGCCCGCCCCAGTATGGCCTCATGCCGAACAACAGACGGTCGAGGGTGCTGGCGAAAAGAAACGCGTAGGTTCCATGGGGCCGGGATAAGGTTTTCTCGGTAATGGTCATCCGGACCGGGGCCCATGCTCCCTGACGCCGCCCGAGCAGGAAGCCTGCAACATAACCGAAGGTGATAAGAGCAGAGTAGATTTCTCCGGTAATACCCAACCGCTTTATCCTGCTCTGGGAAAAGATCACGGCGCGGGCGATGAGTCCCACGCCGAAAAACATCCCATAAACCTTCTCCGCGCCGGCCTGTTCTATGCAAAGAACATGACGCTCCACGAGCGCGGAGGGGAAATCTTTTTGAAAGGAGGCGCTCAATTGCCGCAGGACGGATTCCGGGCTCCCTCTTATGCCGAGATCGAGCGCGGTCATGTTGGTTGTACCGCCAGGCACTATCGTCAGGACGGGCCACTTTGCCAAAGGCTGAGTGGCGAACAGATGGGACAGTACACCCTGTACCGTGCCATCCCCGCCGATAATGATCAGGAGATCCGTGCCATCGTTCACGAACGTATCCACCGACGCGCTGATTTCTCGAGCATTCGTCACTTCCCTGCAAGCACCGGGAATCTCCTCCGCCGCCCGCCGGATCGCCTCCTTCCGCTTACGGATGCGCCCACTGAGCGGATTGAAAAGCAATCCGACGGATCCTGTTCCAGACTTCAATCTATCGACCCGTGATCTTTCTGTCATTTACGTGATTTTAAAGGTGCAAAAATACGAACGGCCAGCTTTCCTTCATCCTGTCCCCCAACGATCTCCTCAAACCAGGAATGCAAGGGTCCACACGACCGGCGCGATACCCATCCCATCGCCACTCTCACCAAGAGAAAACCGGTCGAAAGCAAGTGCCAGATCACGACGGACAAAAGGCCGATATCCGGCCTTCCCGCCAGCCAGCCGAATGTCAGCAGAACAAGATTGGGGTTGCGGCGGGCAGTAATGAGCCGATTGAAGGAATCCAGTGGACGCCAGATAAAAATATCGAATGACGCGACCCAGAACTGGAATGCTCCCTCACACAGCCGTCCGCCGATGTAACCGATAAGAATCAGCGCGAATAATAGGGGCAGATGCGAGGATAAGGAATAGTCGGCGGACAACCCCACCCCCCAGGCAATGTACCAGAGCGGCGGATGAATGATATCCAGGCCGTGGTCGAGCACGTCACCGAAGCGGCTGGAAGTAACGGTTACCCGTGCCAGTTTGCCGTCGACGGTGTCCAGGAAGGTCATGAACCATCCCATCACCAGTCCCGACCCATAGAAACCATACCAGAACGCAACCCCGGCCAGCACAGCAAACAAAAGACTGAGCAGTGTAATATGGTTGGGGCGCAGACCCATACGGATGCAGAAGTGTACCGCATGAAATGCAGGCGCTGGCCAAAGCCACTTTGTCACAAAGTCGGTCACCCCTTTGTAAGACCGTTTGAAGAGCTCTGACTCCAGATTGCAGCGGCTGTTCCTGCTGATCGGTAAAACGTAAGGGGCATCTCTTTTCTTGAGGTTCTGGCGTAGATTTGGCAGACCGAGCTCTCCCAGTTCATAACGCCGCAAGGAAGAAAGATTTTGTCCTTCGCCTGCAAATTCGGCAAGCACCTGATGCACGTTCTCACCGGAAATCCGCACTGCGACTGGCTTATCCTCATCGCTGACGAGCATAAGATCTGTTTTTGCTTTGAGCAGCGCGTCCAGCACGATAGCGTCAAAAAGATAATCCCCGCGTAAAAGCAGTGCCGAGGCAGGAGCGGGAATCCGTGCTGGATTGTCAACCAGCCTCGTCCCGGCGAATGCTTTTAACATGCGCTGCAGGCGTTCCCGGCCACTCAAGCCCCAGATATCGGTTTCGCTGTCGCCAATGATGTGGATATAAACAGGCATCGACGAATCCGCCAGCTGCTTGCTTATCTCTGTGTCTGGAGTTGTCAATTGATAGGTTTTGCAAGTGCTCCGCGAGATTGCGGCAGGCATTCAGGTCAAGAAAATCGTGAACAAATCCGGGGTTTGTTAAAAAATTCGCCGTAACCAGAAATAAGCTACGGCGATCAGCACCCCTCCTGGAAGAAGTGCGCTCAGCGCCGGATTCAAATGCAGTAACAAGCCGGCATTGGCAGTGATCTGGTCGAAGAGATAGACGCTGATTCCAAGCATCGATGCAACCACGAGTCGGTTGCCGAGCCCTGCCCGCACCGATCCAAAAACAAAGGGAATCGAAAGCAACAGCATCGCGATGGTCGTCAGGGCACCACCCGCCTTGCGCCACAACGCCAGCTCATAAGCGCCCGATTCCTGACCCGTGGCGCGCAGAAAATGCACATGCAAAAATAACTCGGCGGGTGAGAGACTTTCCGGCGATTTGGTCAACGTCGAGATATCCTCCTCCTTCAGGAAGGGTTCCCAGGGTACCGATTCTCTGCTTACGATCTCCATGGCATTGCCGTTGAATGTCTTGATGACGACGTCCCTTAACTCCCACAACCCCTCGTTTATGATATCAGCATACTTGGCATACGTATAGCGTAACAGGAAGCCATTGTCGTCAAAATGCATTATTTCGATGTTCGCCGCCCTTCTCGCATGCAGCATTTCTCCGATTCGCAGTATATTCCGCTCATCCCGCGTCCATATCCCTAATTGTTGGCCAAGCGCGGCGCTCTTCTCGAGCGCGGCTGCGCGGGATGAAATGGCTTTCTGCTGAAATTGCGGCGCCACGAACTGATCCAGTACAGTAATAAACAGTAAAAGAATTATTCCAACGACAACCGGCGCGAGACTGATGCCCAGCGGAGATACCCCTGCTCCTCGTAATGCCGTCAGTTCCGATCCGACGGCAAGCCTTCCCAATGCAGTTACATTGCCCATCAATGCAATGAAAGGCGCGAGTTGAATAAACCGTCGCGGCAGCAGTAGAGCCGTATAAAGAAACGCATCCTTGACGCTGTACGTGCCCTTTCCCACGTCATCGAGCTGATCCAGCAAATCAAGGAAACCGAAGAGCGGCAGAAGCACCGCGGTAGCGATTCCCAGACCCATCAAAACCTGGAGCCCCAGGTAGCGGTAAATTATTGTCATCTGCGCAAAGGCAACTTCCGCCAGAAACCAGGCGATAATAACGAGATTGCAAACAGCAGCATGACAGCATAGAGCCACCACACACCCGGCACCCTCCCGATCGTGCCCTGCTCGACCCAAGTCTGGGCCAATCCGCTCAAAATGTAGTAAATGGCGAAAACCAGAGCTGCCAGATAATAAGTCTTATCTCCCTTTGTCTGGCGGGGTGAAGCGCGGCTGAAGGGCACCGCTATCAGCGCCAGCAGGATCGTTGCCAGCGGGCGCGACAGCCGCCACTGAAGCTCGGCAGTATCCCGCGGCTGATCAGATTGCATCAATGCCGCGGTAGAGGCAGCCTTGCGCCTGTAATCCGTTACGTTTCCGCTGTCCGTGAAATAAACCAGCTTTTCAAACTGGACGACGGTATCGCCTTTTCCGGTGTGCGATAGCCGGTAAATGGAGCCATCCAGCAGATGTATCTGGGGGCGCTGGCCGAACACAAGCTCAGGCTGGTGAGCTTTCTTGGCAAGAATGATCTCGCTGCTGTCATGCTTGTTCAGATAGTGGAATACCTCTCCCATCTGCTTGCCCGAGCTATCCTTGGCCTGCACATAAATCACCCGGCCTTTTTTTTCGCTGCCGTAGAAACGCCCGGCGCGGAACCGATCCGTATTCAACTCTGCCTCTGCCTGGGCATTGAGTAGGTAGCTTTCCTCATACGCCCATGGACGCGCAAAAATGGAAAATAAACCACTGATAAGCCCCATAGGAATCGCAACGATGAGCACCGCATAGATAATGCGGTGTTCGCTGACCCCAGCGGAACGCAAAACGACTATTTCCTGATCCCGGTGCAGGCGACCCAGTCCCATGATGACAGCCACGTACAGGGCAATGGGCATCAGCACTTCCAGTGCGATCAGCGTTTTCAGAAACACGAGCCTGAGCACGGGGATAAGGCCAAGCGAATCTGTCACTGCTCCGGCAAGAAAACGGGCCATACTGAAACTTGCAAACAATGTCGCAAGGATTACGGTGACTACCATAAACGGTATCAGCAGTTCCCGCGTGATATATCGTTCTATTATTTTCACGTTGCCTGTCGCGTTGATCGGAATTCAAGCCTCTCACATTTCAGGAGTGGGTCCGTGCAAATCGGACCCTCCTCCGGCAGCCGGCGCCTTGCGCGCTAGTACCGATTCCGCAAGTACCAGATCTGCAACCTTGTCCACATCGACCCCCGCCTGAGGATAGGGCAGGAATACCGGATGGGCCCTGATGCCGGTTTTCCTTCTGACTGCTCTCAATCCCCTTTCTATCGTCAATAACCCCAGCAGATAATAGAAGACAGTCGCAAACCCGAAAGTCTCCATGATCAAGCGTACCGGGCGCTTGCGCAGATCTTCCGCACGTTGCCAGAATGATACGAGGCCGCGGCCGCGATCATTGAGAAAGGCATATAGGTTGCAGCCGCAAATATTCGCATCCTTTAACCTTATTACCGTTCGCTTTGCCCCGGGAAATGCAGCTGCCACATCTTCATATTTGACGACCCCGACAGCAGCATCACAATCCGACGCCTGGGAGTTGCGAAGAAAATATTGCACGATGGCCGGTGTCAACAACGCGTGGTCGGCTGTGGTCAATAATACCGGGGCCTCCTGATTCACGTGGGAGAGGCCGCTGCGAGCGCTGCGGCTGGGAGAATCGAGATTTGGCAGCCAGACTACGCGCCCATTGCGAATACGTTCCTGCAGTTCCGGACAAGCGGGCAGCAAGGACTTGGGCGGCCCGCACAAAATGATGCTCTTCACCATGCCGCTGGCTTCCAGCGCATCCAGTACGCGGATGATCATCGGTATTCCTCCGACGCGCGCGAACGCCTTGCAGGGTGCTCCCGTTTCCAAGGAGATGGGATCGCGGGCCGTGCGGTCCGCTGCCAGCACCACGGCGGTAAACAGATCATTCTTTTTCATTGCATCGTTTTACCGATTCCGGTTCTTCAGTTGCTCCATCCGGCATTCACAGCATCTTCTGGTAAATCCGGTAACGTTTATACTCCCTGCAGCCCAAACTATCCAGAATGGCACGCATGGGTTTGTTGTCCTCGAGTATCCAGGATAATTCCATTGCCTTCACTCCCATGACTCGTCCGAGTTCCCTCGGCGCGTCGATGACCATGAAGGCAAGCGCCATACCGAGCGGAGTATTATGGAAGCGCCTGCGTACTCCCATTAATGGGATGCGACCGGTACGCACTCCTCCCCTGGATCTGATCCGGACCAGTCTGGTCCAGCCAAACGGAAACAAGTGTCCGTTCAGCTCGGCAAAAATTTCGTTGAGGTTTGGCAATGCCACCATGAACGCAGCGGGCACCCCGTCGACCTCCGCAATCTGGATACAATCATCGGGTACGAGCAAGCGAAGGCTGGCGCCAAGTTCCGCGAACTCCGCCTGGGTAAAAGGAACGAAACCCCAATTCTCGGACCAGGCATCGTTGAATATATCACGCAGGACTTCCAGTTCCTCGTTGAACTTGTCGCGGCGCAGAGTTCTCAGGTGCACCTGATCCGCAAATTTACCGATCAAGGCGTCCATCAGCCGCGGCACCTTGAAATCGAGTTCTATCCAATAGGCAAGCAAATCCTTTGCCTGTTGATACCCTTGTTCCTCCAGCAGGCGACCGTACCATCTGCGGGAGTGGGGCATCATCACTACTGGCGGCTTATCAAAACCGTCCACCAATATGCCGCATTCCTGGTTGATCGATAAATTGAAGGGGCCTGTCACATGTCTCGTCTGCTCCGCCCCCAGCCATGCCTCAGCCATCTGGAAGAGGGCGGCTGAAACCTCCTTGTCATCTATGCATTCGAACAGACCGAAATGTCCGGTATGACCGCCGTAGCGTTCCCGATGCAGTTGATCGATCTGGGCGCTGATCCTTCCCACCGGCTGATCATCCCTGTATGCAATCCAGGCCTGCCATTTTCCGTGCTTGAAAAAGGGATTGAATCTCGAAAAATGTAGTCGCCGCTCAAGCCGTAAAGGAGGCACCCACATGGGATCGTCAGCGTAAATACTCCAGGGAATATCGATAAAAATTCCCATTTCCCGATAGCTTCTGACCGGACGGACAATGACTTCCGGGAAGTGCGGGCCGCTAATCTTTTTTTTCATGTAAAACTGGCCAAGTGATGATCGGACGTGGATATTCCACGGTCGCATTGCCTCCGGAGACCGGAAACGTTTGTACCTTGAAAGACTGCGCCCCGAAAATGAGTTGAAGATCGAAACGGTTTCTGCTTTACCCAATCCCGGCAGAATCGTCCATACCGGGCGGATATGTTAACTTGTTAACTCGATGACACCTTGTTGACGTGTGATATTATAATTGCCGGTCTGCTAACTGAGGGCGGACTTCAGCATTTATCCCCGCGATCTTCGCGCACTCAGTCCGGAAACGAGCGGTGCAGTATAGCGAATGAAGTAAAAGAAAAAACAGCGACTGGTAATGGATTCTGTAACGATTATTTGCGGAAGGTTGATTATCGATGGAAAGTTCTGAGTATAACCTGCTAGTGTCTCTCGCCCTTATTCCTGTCGTTATCGGGCTGCAAGTATGGGTAAGGAACCGCCGCAAGCGCCGGCGCAACGAAGCCGGGCAACAGGAATTCGATAGCTTGGCTGCAACGCTCGTGTCAGCGCTTATCGAAGGGGCAGCGGTCATCTCGAGTTTATTACTCGTCATCTGGATTATGGGAGGCATATTGAGATACCTGTTCCCAATGATATTCAACGCAAAATAGCAATACGAGTGTCCTGCGCAACCGTGAGACCCGGAAGCCTTCAGTCAATGGCCGGTCAACGATTCCGGGCGGACTCCGCTGCTCATTTAGGCTGCCCATTACATAACGAGCGCTCACCTGTTCGCTGCATTGAATACCTCCCCATAATGAGGTCGAGCAGATTCCCATGATTATTTCCGGTTTTGTATGCGTGTAGTCGTTACAGGAATGGGAGTTGTTTCCCCCATTGGTATCGGGGTTGACCAGTTCTGGTCAGCCGCTGTCAAGGGTGTGAGCGGAATAAAAAGGATAACCAGCTTTGATGCATCGAGCAGGCGTTCCCAAATTGCAGGAGAAGTGACGGACTTTGATCCTTCAACCTTCCTCTCTCAAAAGTATATCGAGCAAACCGACAGGTTCACCCAGCTTGCCCTGCTTGCTGCGCGTCTTGCCCTCGAGGACGCCGGCGGCCTTGAGGCTTATGAATCTCGCCGCATCGGGGTGAGCATAGGTTCGGGAATGGGTGGTTTTTCCACCTTTGAATCGTCCGCGCTGCGCAAGTTTCGGAGTCAGCCGGTCCCGCCTTTCACCGTACCACGCACAATGGCCAACTCCGCTGCGGCCTGGATCGCGATCAGGCATGGGTTCAAAGGCATGAACCTGACCTCCAGTACAGCTTGCTCTTCGGGAGCCAATGCCATCGGTGCGGCACTCGATCTCCTGCGTGCAGGAAGAGCGGACGTTGTGGTCGCCGGCGGTGCTGAAGCATGCGTATTGCCGCTCACCATCAACGGTTTTGAGATATTGCACGCCCTGACCACCACTTCCAACGATAATCCAGCCAGAGCCTCGCGTCCTTTCGCAAAAGGCCGCGATGGTTTTGTCATGGGAGAGGGTGCGGGAATACTGATCCTCGAGAAGGAAGAGCAGGCCCGCCAGCGGGGAGCAAAAATATATGCCGAGCTTGCCGGCTATGGACAGGCATGTGATGCAACGCATATTGTCATGCCCGACATGGAAGGCCAGATCGCTGCCATGCAGGAAGCCATCCGTGATGCGGGAATGGAGCTGGATTCCATTGAGCATATCAATGCGCATGCGACTTCCACACCGCTGGGGGATACAGTCGAAACGCGGGCAATAAAAAATCTTTTTGGAGCGCGTGCTGCTGACATTGCCATCAGCGCCACCAAATCGATGGTAGGGCATTCCATCGGCGCATCGGCAGCAATCGGCAGTATCGCCACCATCATGGCGCTTCATACCGGCACCATTCATCCGACCATCAATCTTGATGAGGCCGATCCCGAGTGTGACCTCGACTACACCCCCAACGTTGCGCAGAAAAGAAGTGTCCGCACCGGCTTGTGTAACGCTTTCGGATTTGGTGGCAACAATGCGAGCATTCTTTTCACAACCCTTGCATGAAGGAAGAACTAGATATGGACACAGCGGAGATTGAAGCAAAGGTCATACAATTCATTGCCACAAAAGTCGAGAATCTCGATGCTTCCACTATCAACCGCTCTTCAAAATTTGAAGAACTTGGACTCGACTCCATGGATACGATACAGCTTCTGTTTGACGCTGAAGATGCGTTTGGCATCAATTTCGATAGCGAGGAAGCAAAGGGATTCACCACCGTAGGGGATATCGTCTCCTACATCGAAACCCATCAGCCATCGGCGCCCCCCCAATAAAGGAAGAGGCGTTACGCAATCACGCCCTTTCCCTCTTCTCCCATTCTCGCAGTCCCCCGATCTCCCGAACGGGTCTTCTTCAAGAAGCAGGCTGCGCTCCACTGCCCTTTTTACCTCGTTTTCGCGGAGAGGGTTTTTTTCATCGGCGCAGCCCTCGGCTTCGCCACCTTTGTTTCCTCCGTCTCTGCCGGGGTTTTAACCTTTGCCTCCTTCACTTCGAACTCGAACCCGATTTTTCCGTCCTTGCCCGCAACGAGATAGGCTGAAAACGGCCTGCCCTTCTTCGAAATAAACTTTGTCAGCAAATCCGTTTTGCCGGTCTGCAACAATTTCATGACCTGCTCGCGCTCGAGCGGCCGCGAGAGAATGATTTTCCCTATTTTAAAGCTGCATGTGTGTGCAGAACCGAGCGATTTTTCGCACAGGTAGCTCATGCCATGATCGAATACCCGCCCACTGCACCGGGGACACTTTCCCAACGGTTCCTGCCCGGAAAAATCAACCTCTTCAGTATCCTGCTCCCCGTCTGCACCGAAATCAAACTTCATCTCGAGCTCATCCGTCAGTTTGATGTTGGCGTTGAACAGCCGTCCCATCTTGCTCCGAAAGCCCTGGAGAGGCCCCACCTCCCGCCGGGTAATGAGCTGCTCCATTTCCGCTGTTTCAAATTGTCGTCCCGCCAGAATTTTCCATAGCGCGAAATCGCATTTCTGGCACTGAAATTTTTTATATGTCTCCTGGATCACACCGCCGCATTTCGGACAGGGCGACTTGAGCGTCGAAAAATCTCCACTTATGGTTTCGCCGCGATGACTTTTTGCCTGTTGCACGATGTGGCTCGTCATCTCCGCGATTTCAGCCATGAACTTGTTGCGTTCGAGCTTCCCCTGTTCGATCTGGCGCAGCTTGTATTCCCAGTCACCCGTCAGCTCAGGCGAAGTAAGTTCCGGTACTTTCAACCCGCGCAACAAGGTGATGAGGGAAAAGGCCTTGGCAGTGGGATGCAGTTCCCGTCCCACACGCTGGATGTAGTTTTCCGATACCAGGCCTTCGATAATCGCCGCGCGTGTCGCCGGCGTGCCAAGTCCCTTTGCGCTCATGGCTTCCCGCAGTTCTTCATCTTCCACCCATTTACCCGCGCCTTCCATCGCGGACAGCAGAGTGGCTTCATTGAATCGGGGAGGGGGGCGAGTCTGATGCGAGGCAACCTCAATTTCCTCGGCGGTCACCGGTTCATCCGGCTCCAGCTTGACCAGGGTCGAGTTGTCCTCCGTACCCGAAGGCTGCGCCTCCTTGCCGTAAACGGCCTGCCAGCCGGGATTGATCAGAACTTTTCCTTCCGTCTTGAAAGGCTCGTTCTCCACCCGCGTGATACGGGTGGTAACGAGAAATTCAGCCGCCGGGTAGAATATCGCGAGGAAACGCTTGACAACAAGATCGTACAGTTTTGACTCCACCTCGTTCAACCCCCTGGCTTCAATGGTCGTAGGGATGATCGCAAAGTGGTCGGAGATTTTTGCATTGTTGAATATACGTTTATTGGGCTTAACCCAGCCTGCTCCGAGAATCTGCGCAGCAAATGCTCCGTATCCAGAGTTTTGGAGAGAACCCAGGGTTTCCTTGACGGTGGCAATATAATCTTCCGGCAGAGCCCGCGAGTCCGTGCGCGGATAAGTCAATACCTTATGCTTTTCATATAATGCCTGCGCCAGGGAGAGGGTAGTCTTGGCGGAAAAGCCGAAACGGCCGTTCGCATCGCGCTGCAAACTGGTAAGGTCATAGAGCAAAGGGCAGGTTTCGGTAGCAGGCTTGCTTTCTTCGGTGACGACCCCAGATTTACCGAGGCACTTGACACGAATAGCTTCCGCAGTCGCATGGTCCCATAACCGCTCTGCTTTTTGCTCATTGTCTTTCCTGGCTTTCGTGAACGACTCGTCGAACCAGCGACCCTTATAGCTTCCTTCGCGGGCGGAAAACGTTGCATGCACTTCCCAGTAGCTGCGAGGGACAAATTTCTTGATGATGTCTTCGCGCTCGATCAGAATCGCCAATGTAGGAGTTTGTACACGTCCCACTGTGGTTTTATGGAAGCCGCCTTCCTGTGAATTGAATGCGGTCATGGCGCGTGTGCCGTTTATGCCCACCAGCCAGTCAGCTTCTGAACGGCTTACCGCTGCTTCCGCCAATGGCCACACGTCCTCATCATCCAGCAACTTATTGAAACCCTCCCGGATGGAAGCGGGCGTCATCGATTGCAGCCATAGCCGTTTAACCGGCTTTTTGGTTCCGACATGGCGAGTGATGTAGCGAAAAATCAGTTCCCCTTCCCGGCCTGCATCGCAAGCATTGATCAGCGCGTCCACATCCTTCCGTTTGATGAGTCTGGTCAAAAGCTTCAGCCGCGATTCGGTTTTCTCGATGGGATTGAGGTCAAAATGCGGTGGAATGACGGGCAGATTCGTAAAACTCCATTTCCCTCGCTTGACTTCGTGTTCCGGAGGGACCGCGAGCTCAAGCAAATGCCCTACGGCGGACGACACGACATATTCATCGTTCTCGAAGTAGTCGGTATGTTTCGTGAATCCCCCTAAGGCACGCGCAATGTCTGCGGCAACAGAAGGCTTCTCGGCAATGATTAAGGTTTTACCCATGAAATTCCTGTAAATGTCCCACCACCCCGTGTGATTTATCAGCATAACAGGGGGCAAGCAAAAATAGATAGCACTGCCAGCGACCTGCAACCAAAAACATCATCATGATAGGACCCCGAAGGCAGGCAAGCTCAGCAGAAAACCAGCATGCTTCTCCCCGCGGAATCCTGTCGTCCGTACCGGTCGCTGCAACTCCTGCAATCTCTTCCGGTCCCACGTTATCCCCTCTTACCCCCTCCGGATGGGGTGATCATACGAAAGCCGTACATACCTCGGACACCGCCACCTATCGGAGCCGCTGGTAACGCCCGCCGGGAAGACTGGCGATTATGCCATCCAGTTCAAGCGTCAACAGCATGGCCGATACCGTTTCTACCGTCAAGCCACTACGCAGGCAGAGGGTATCGACATCGATGATGTCATGGCTGAGGTGTTTCAACAGCAAAAATTCTTCTCTTGCAGCCTCACCCCCTTCCGGAACGAGGATGGGGATGCCAGATGGGCAACCGAATTCCTCCAGAATATCTCCTGCGCTTTCCACCAGCTTGGCACCCTGCTTGATGAGTGCATGGCATCCCCTGGACAAGGGCGAGTGGATGGAGCCCGGAATGGCGAATACTTCCCGTCCCTGCTCCAACGCCTGCCGCGCCGTGATAAGAGAACCGCTCTGCAATGCGGCCTCGACCACAAGGCATCCCCTGCTCAGGCCACTGATGATGCGATTGCGACGCGGAAAGTTGCTGCCGATGGGAGGCGTGCCCAACGGAAACTCGGAGACAAGCGCGCCCCTTTCCGCCAACTCATGCGCCAGCTTGCGATGGCTTGCGGGATAAACGAGATCCAGTCCGGTACCCACCACGGCAATACTGCTGGCCCTTCCTCGCAGTCCTCCACGATGCGCTGCGGCGTCAATGCCAAGAGCCATGCCGCTGGCGATGGAAAATCCTGCATTGCTCGCCGCCTCGGCAAAGGCTTCTGCATTGGAAAGACCTTGGGGCGTAGCATTCCGGCTGCCGACAATGGCAAGCATTGGCGCGTTCAGCAGAGCGCGCTTTCCTTTGACATAGAGAAGCGGCGGGGGATCGGGGATATGGAGTAACAGTGCGGGATAATCCGGATCTGCCAGGGTGATGACGGAATTCTGCGGGTCTTCCAGCCATTTGAGCGAAGCATTCAGCTTTTGCGGGTCAGCTCCCCCGATAATGTTGTCCGCCACCTTCCTTTTAACCACGCGCTCCAATGAAGTCATGCTGGCCGAAAGAATTGCAGCGGGGCTGCCAAAAGTCGCAAGCAAACACCTCATCGACTCGTCACCCAGGCCATCGATCAAGTCCAGGGCGAGCCAGGATGCGATATCGGGTTCGATATTCCGCTGCGAAATTACCTGGACAGGTATTGATGACATGGTCTTTTCATCCCGTAACCGCATCCGGCGGACTTCATCCCTTCACCGTTGCGGAACTCACGGTGATAAACCTGGAGCCCAAATCCCCGGTTACCGTCATGGCAAGACAATCTGATGAAATATAGGAACTTAGCAGTGATTGAAAGTCGGAGAAAAGAAGGTTGCAGGTAAATCAGGATATAATATATCCGCAGGAATCCTGCGAAGGTGCGACGGACTATCGCTATCAGGCGTCGCCTTGAATTTTGCATTCAGTTTCTTTTATGTTCAAGCCTTTTTATGGCGCTATTGAAAATATTGCAATATCCTGACGAACGGTTACACACCATTGCGGCTCCGGTTCCCGAAGTCACCGATGAAATACGCGTCCTGGTGCAGGATATGGCGGAAACCATGTATGCCGCGCCGGGAGTCGGGTTGGCCGCGACGCAGGTGGACGTGCACAAGCGTGTTATCGTAATCGATGTTTCCAATACCCATGATCAGCTGCTTGTGCTGATTAATCCGGAAATCACCACGCACGAGGGGGAATCGGACTATGAGGAAGGCTGCCTGTCCGTACCTGGCATATTTGGCAAGGTGCCGCGCGCTGCGCAGATTACCGTCGAAGCCCTGAACAAGGACGGCGAGCGCTTCACGCTGGATGCGGACGGGCTTCTGGCGGTGTGTATCCAGCATGAAATGGATCACCTGCTGGGAAGAGTATTTGTGGAGTATTGGTCGCGGATGAAGCAATCGAGGATTCAGGCAAAATTCCGGAAGCAGCGCCGAAAGGTAATGTAGCAGACCATGTAAAAATTTATATCTTTATTATCCGTCTCTTGCACGCTCTTGGTCCATTCCACGGCGCATTCCCTGTTTCCACAGCAAACCGATGCAACCGCAAGGGGAGATTATCCGGAGAATTTGGTGACCGGTGCTCCGGGAACGGGATGCGGATACTGACCATCCTTTCTTGCCGTCACGCGCCTACCCCTGCCCATCCCCATGAGAATCATTTTTGCCGGAACGCCTCCTTTCGCCGCCGCCGCGCTTGAAGCCCTGGCAGATGCTGGCCACGAAATTGCATTGGTGCTGACCCAGCCGGATCGACCTGCCGGAAGAGGCATGAAAAATGCTTCCAGCGCAGTAAAGTTACTTGCACAAAAGCGGGGATTTGGTCTACTGCAGCCCCCCTCCCTCAGGCAACCCGAGTTACACATGCAACTCGAGGCCGTCAGGGCAGATATCATGGTTGTCGCTGCGTATGGATTGATTCTGCCTTTCTCTGTTCTGAATATCCCAAAACTCGGCTGCGTGAACATTCATGCCTCATTACTGCCCCGGTGGCGCGGAGCGGCTCCAATCGAACGGGCGATTCTAGCGGGAGATCGGGAAACAGGAATTACGATCATGCAAATGGATCGCGGTCTCGATACCGGCCCCATTCTGCTGGTACGAAGTATTACAATCGCAAAGGATGACACTGCCGGAACATTGCATGAAAAGCTTGGACAATTGGGAGCAGCCTGTATCGTAGAAGCGCTGGCTTTGTTGCAGCAAGGAAAAATTATCGCCACTCCCCAGAATGATCTGGCGGCCACGTACGCCTCCAAACTGGAAAAGACGGAAGCCGAAATTGACTGGCGGATGGATGCAGAAAATATCGATCGCGCAGTGAGGGCCTTTAATCCTCGTCCCGGCATGCATTCCACCGTGAATGGAATTTCCATGAAAGTGTGGCAGACCAGCGTAGATATCGCAGAGACAGATGAAAAACCGGGGGAAATCGTTGCAATAAGACCGGACGGAATTGTCGTTGCATGCGGCAAGCATGCCTTGATATTGAAGATCGTGCAAAAATCCGGAGGTAAAAAATTAAGATCCGCTGAATTCCTCCTGGGGCATTCTCTGCACCCGCACGATCGTTTTGAAAGCGGGGAATGATCAGGACGCAGCGTCTCGCCGCCACCACTGTTGAAAGAGTGGTGAGTGGCGCAAGTCTGACAACGGTTTTGCAGGAAACCTGGCGCAGCCACAGCGGCCTCTCCGACCAGCAGCGCGGTGCGATTCAGGATTTAAGCTATGGCGTACTGCGCTTTTATGGTCAACTGGACATATTGCTTGGCTTATTGCTGAACAAACCCCTGAAGGACCAGAGTTTGCGCTACCTGCTACTGGTGGGACTGTATCAGCTTCAATACAGCAAAACGGCGCCGCACGTCGTGGTGGACAGTGCAGTATCCGCTTCTTGCAGCCCCTCGATCGATGGCAGGAATAGCAGGAACATGCTGGATCCCCGCCATGCGAAAAGTATAGGCGGACTGGTCAATGCGATATTGCGCAACTTCTTGCGCAAACGTCCCGCCCTGCTTGAAAAAACGGCGGCAACCGAAGTAGGAAGGTATTCCCATCCACAATGGTGGATCGACAAACTCCGTGCGCAATATCCCTCCCGCTATCAGGCTGTACTGGAGACAGCCAATATACGACCACCTATGGCGCTCAGAGTCAATCAGCGGAGGACAAACGTTGAAGCATATCAGAAGCTGCTGCACAATGCCGGACTGAATGCCCGGCGACCGGAAAACGAGTGGACAGAAGAGGCGCTTGAATTATTTCACCCGGTCCCGGTGGAAAAACTGCCGGGCTTCGGTCAAGGACTGGTATCAGTTCAGGATGTGGCCGCTCAAATGGCAGCGCCGCTACTCTGTCCCCAGAGCGGAATGCGGGTGCTGGACGCCTGCGCTGCCCCGGGCGGGAAAAGCGCGCATCTGCTTGAATTGACCGATCTGGAACTGACCGCGGTTGACAATGATGGCGAGCGGTTAGAACGGCTAAAGCAGAATTTCACTCGTCTCGGCCTCAAGCCTTATCGCATCATTCACGGCGACGCCACGCACCCGGGGGAGTGGTGGGATGGAAGGCCATTCGATCGTATCCTGGCTGATGCCCCCTGCTCTGCGTCCGGGGTGGTGCGCCGTCACCCCGACATCAAATGGCTGCGACGCGAAAGCGACCTGGCGCAGTTTGCCGAGATACAACGTAAAACCCTCGATGCCCTTTGGCAAACCCTGGTCAAAGGCGGTAAATTGCTCTATGTCACTTGTTCCATATTCGCAGAGGAAAACGGTCTTCAGGTGGAAAGCTTCCTGAATCATCATCCGGATGCTCGTCTACTGCCCTTTTCCGTGCCGGAAATCGTGGAGGGCCAGTTGTTGCCGGACCTCCATCACGACGGTTTTTTTTATGCATTGCTTGAAAAGCTCTGATTTCCTGCCCCGTCTCCTGCGCATGACTGTGGCAGCGCTGCTGCTTGCGCTCATAGGACAGGCATCCAGCGCACATGGGGAAGCAAGCATAGAGATCAAGTCGGTCAGAATCAAACCCGTGGAAGGCGCCTACGAGTTTGACGCCGATTTCCAGATCACTCTCAATCACAAACTGGAGCATGCCCTGGAGAAGGGTATTGTGCTTTATTTTGTCACCGAACTCAGCCTGGTCAATTCACGCTGGTACTGGTTCGATGAAAGAGTAGGCTATAGCCGGGTGCGCGAAGGATTGAGCTACTACGCCCTCACTCGTCAGTATCGCCTGACGCGGGGGGCATTGTCACAGAACTTCGGTTCGCTCAGCGATGCATTGCAGGCGTTAAGCCGCGTGCGGGACCGGCCGATCAACGCGAGTGAAGAATTGATCCCGAACGCGGAATATACCGTGGAATTGCGCACGCGTCTCGATATAGCGGCGCTGCCCAAGCCGTTCCAGGTGGAAACGCTCGGCTCCCGGGAATGGGATCTCGGTTCCGGTACTTTGCGGTGGAATACCCGCTTACCCTCCCAGAAGCTGCAGGACAACAGCAAATGATGAAATACCTCATCATCGCCGGCGTGGCGCTGGGGGCGATCATGCTGCTCCTGCTCGCGAGCGCTGGCGCCGATACCGGACTCTTCGACCGCAAATACAGACTGCTGATCAGGCTCAACGCCGGTTTGGTGCTGTTCCTCATGGCAATCGTCGGATACCTGCTATGGAGGCTCAGGCGCAGGCTTCAGGCGGGCGTATTCGGTTCCAGACTGGCGCTGCGCCTGTTGCTGATCTTCTCGCTGATGGCGGTGCTCCCGGGCGTCCTGGTCTATAGCATATCGGTCCAGTTTCTGGGAAAAAGCATCGAATCGTGGTTCGACGTAAAAGTGGACCGCGCTCTGGAAGGCGGGCTGGAACTGGGGCGCACCATTCTCGACAGCCGGCTGGAAGATCTGCACAGGGAAGCCGATCTCGCCGCACTTGCATTATCCGAGCAGGCGGGACCATTGCCACCGGTATTAAACCAACTCGTCCATCAAATGCAGGCGCAGGAAGCAGTCCTGTTCGATCACGAAGGTAACGTCGTTGCATTTGCACGTGCGGACACGAGTGAAACCGTCCCTGACGCACTTAGTACAACTTCACTGCATCAGATCAGGACGGAGAACGGATACAGCACGATCGAGTCGATTGCCGGCGAAGGTTTGTACCTGAAGGTATGGTCGCCTATCGATGTTCCCGGCGTAAGAAACAATACGCGGATTCTGCAGTTGACGCAGCCCGTGCCGACACAACTGGCGGAAGACGCGGAAATAGTACAGGCAGCCTATCGGGACTACCAGGAATTGCTGCTGTCACGCGAAGGTCTCAAACACCTCTACGGGGTGACCCTGACGCTCGCGCTGCTGCTTGCGCTTTTCTCTGCCCTGGCCGCTGCATTCCTGATCAGCGAACGGCTCAGCGCACCTCTGGGAATGCTGGCGGAGGGCACGCGAGCGGTTGCGCAGGGCGACTTCAGCAGGCGCCATCCGGTACGGAGCCGCGACGAACTGGGCGTACTGACCGAATCATTCAATCTCATGACCCAACAGTTGGAGGAAGCGCGGATAACTGCCCAGCACAATCAACAGGAAGTGGAAAGCGCGCGGGCTTATCTGGAAAACATCCTGGCCAATCTTTCCTCGGGCGTCCTGGTATTCGATGAAAGCCTGCACTTGCGCACAGCCAATCTAAGCGCGGAGCAAATCCTGAACGTCCCGCTGCCCGGTCTGGAAGGGCTGACGATCGAGGAATGCGCGATGCGTGAATCCGAGTTGCATGCCTTCGCATATGGAATTCTGGAAGGATTTCATTCGGAAACAAAGGGCGAGTGGCAGCGCCAGGTAGAGCGAACGAGGGAGGGCACGCGTCAGGTCCTGCTGCTACGGGGAACATGGCTGGCGCATGTGCCGGGCGGGGGAGGCGTCGTCGTGTTCGACGATATCACCCATCTGCTGGAGACTCAGCGCGCTGCAGCCTGGGGAGAAGTGGCGCGCCGTCTGGCGCATGAAATAAAGAATCCTCTGACGCCGATACAACTGTCCGCTGAACGCATACAACACAAGCTTGCCGCGAAGCTGAATGACAATGACGCGCAAATTCTGCATCGTTCCACCGAAACGATCGTCAATCAGGTGGAAGCGCTCAAAAGAATGGTCAATGAATTCAGCGAATACGCGCGTGCGCCTGAACCCGAATTTCACCTGCTGGATTTCAATGCACTGGTACGGGAAGTACTGGCCTTATATGAAAGTCCAGCCACAGCAGCGCCGGATAATCGGCAACCACACATCGATCTGGTTCTGGTGCCCGACCTGCCGATGATGAAAGGTGACTCCGCGCGACTGCGCCAGGTGATCCACAATCTCCTGCAGAATGCGCAGGATGCGCTGGCGGGTTTGCCTCAGCCCGCAATCATGATAAAAACGGAAACGCTGCCCTCAGGCATACGTTTCACCGTCAGCGATAACGGCGGGGGGTTTCCTGAACAGGTGAGAGCACGGGTATTTGAACCCTATGTGACAACAAAACCGAAAGGGACCGGACTGGGTCTTCCCATTGTAAAAAAGATAATCGAAGAACACAGGGGAACGATACAGATTGAAAATAGGCGACCGCACGGCGCGCGTATTTCAATCGTACTCCCCCTCTCCCCGGACAAACTCGTGGTTTCTCTCAAAGATGGATGGTTCCGACCGATCGCGGGAGAGCCAGCGCTTTCACTTTCCTGTGAACTGCAGTCAAAAGAATAAGAGGTAAGCTTGACGTTCAATTTCATTTCCGTGGCAAGCAAATCTATTCCTGGAATTATGAGCAACAATACGATACTGATCGTTGACGATGAAATCGGCATCCGTGAGCTTTTGTCCGAAATCCTCCGGGATGAGGGTTATCGCGTCGCCCTGGCAGAAAATGCCGCACAGGCGCGCGCATGGCGGAAACAGGCTCGCCCCGATCTGGTATTGCTGGATATCTGGATGCCGGATACCGACGGCATCACTCTGCTGAAAGAATGGGTCAGCAGCGGACTTCTCACCATGCCGGTGGTGATGATGTCGGGCCACGGCACAATCGACACAGCGGTAGAAGCCACGCGCATGGGGGCAGCGGCCTATCTCGAGAAACCGGTACCGCTGCAAAAACTGCTGAGCACAGTCGGCCGGGCGTTGCGCAGCGGGCAGGCCAAGCCGCGCATGACACTTCCCCTGGCAAGCCTGGGACGAGGGGCGCTGATTACAGACCTGAAAAGACGGCTGGAACAGGTTGCCAGCCTCACGGCACCGGTGCTCCTCATAAGTGAACCGGGAACGGGCGTGGATCTGTGCGCCCGCTTTCTGCACGAGCCAAATACACCTTGGGTAGAACCCGATACTCTCGCCACCCTGTCGAATGCTCCGTTTGAGTTACTTGAACAAGCAAAAGGAGGATTGCTTTTTCTCAAGGAAATCGACGAGCTCAACAAACTGGCGCAAAAAGGACTGTTGCTGCTGCTGGGCAAGCTGGAAAGATACAGTGTCCGGCTCGTATGCGTGACCTCCACGCCGCTTGCCAGCCTGGCAGCTCAAGGGGTCTACGACCCCAAGCTGTATGAGATGCTGAGCGGACTTTGCATCAACGTGCCCGCACTAAGGGAGCATCGGGAAGACATTCCCGAACTCGCGACCCAGATACTCTCGCGTTACATCGAATCAGGAGACGTTCCGTTGCGACAGTTCAGCACCGCTGCCCTCAACTGCCTGCGAAATCACGACTGGCCCGGAAATCTCGCACAATTGACGGGCGCAGTGCATACCCTTGCGCTGAGTTGCACCAGCGATGAAATATCGGCAGAAGACGTAAAACAGATACTGGTCCCTTCCTCGCCTTCACAGGCAGTGGCGGGTATCCCGCTCGACATACCGTTGCGTGAAGCGCGGGACATGTTCGAAAAAACGTATTTTGAACAGCTTATCGAACAGGAAAACGGCAATATGACCCGAGTGGCGGAACGTGCCGGCCTGGAGCGCACCCATCTGTACCGCAAGCTCAAACTGCTCGGCATCAGGCTGCGCGGGAATTGAGATTCATTCTCTACAATCGGAGTTGTCATATTGTCTGGCATCCTATCTTAAGAGATAATAATGGTTTTGCCGACCCGCACCGCTATTTGAGCGGTGTTTTTGTGTGCGTATAAATTGTTGAGCTAGGGAGTTCATGTTCATGGGAACATTTCGAGATTTTGAAGCGCCGGTATTCAAGAACCTGACCAGCGCCATCCGTGCACTGGCGATGGATGCCGTGCAAAAAGCCAACTCGGGCCATCCGGGAATGCCTATGGGCATGGCTGAGATCGCTGAGGTATTGTGGATACATCACCTACGCCATAATCCGGCAAATCCGAAGTGGGCCGACCGTGACCGCTTCGTTTTGTCCAATGGGCACGGATCCATGCTCATTTACGCCCTGCTGCACCTCACGGGCTACGATTTGCCGATGGAGGAAATCAAGCGTTTCCGTCAGCTTCATTCCAAGACTCCCGGCCATCCGGAATATGGTTATACACCCGGCGTCGAGACGACCACAGGTCCGCTGGGCCAGGGGATCACCAATGCTGTGGGAATGGCTCTGGCAGAGAAAATACTTGCCTCGGAATTCAACCGTCCCGGCTTCGATATCGTCAATCACCATACCTATGTATTCCTGGGCGATGGCTGCCTGATGGAGGGTATTTCCCATGAGGCCTGCTCGCTTGCAGGCACATTGGGGCTGGGCAAGCTGATCTGTTTTTATGACGACAACGGCATTTCCATCGATGGGCATGTGGAGGGATGGTTCACAGACGACACGCCCAAACGCTTCGAAGCCTATGGTTGGCATGTTGTGCCGAATGTCAACGGACATGATCCGGTAGCGATAGAGGCCGCCATCGAAGCTGCCAAGCAGGCCGTGGACAAACCTTCCATGATCTGCTGCAAGACCGTGATCGGAATGGGCTCGCCCAACAAGGCAAATACTCACGAGGTGCACGGCGCGGCGCTGGGGGACTTGGAAATAGCCGCTGCGCGCCCGCATATCGGGTGGAATCACCTGCCATTCGAGATCCCCGAGGATGTCTACCAGAACTGGGATGCGCGCGCAAAAGGACAAAAGCTGGAAGACGGCTGGAATCGCAAGTTCGCAGAGTACGCTGCGAAATATCCGACTGAAGCGGCCGAATTCAGTCGGCGGATGGCAGGTGAACTGCCGGAGGGGTGGCAGGAGCACGTGGATGGCCTGGTTGCACGTGTTCATGCAAAGGAAGAAACCATTGCAAGCCGCAAGGCATCGCAGAATGCGATTGAAGGACTGGCACCCAAGTTGCCGGAACTGGTCGGCGGCTCGGCAGATCTGGCCGGATCGAACCTTACCCTCTGGTCGGGTTCAAAAGGCATCGCCCGGCAGGATGGCGGCAACTACGTATATTACGGCGTGCGCGAATTCGGCATGAGCGCCATCATGAACGGGCTGGCGCTGCATGGCGGAATCATTCCTTACGGCGCCACTTTCCTCATGTTCTCAGAATATGCGCGGAATGCGCTTCGCATGGCCGCCCTGATGAAAATACGCTGCCTGTTCGTATTCACCCATGATTCCATCGGTTTGGGCGAAGATGGTCCTACCCACCAGCCGGTGGAACAGACCGCCACATTGCGCTACATCCCCAACATGGATGTGTGGCGTCCGTGCGATACGGTCGAGTCGACCGTCGCCTGGGCACGGGCAATCGAGCGCAAGGATGGCCCCTCCACACTGATTTTCAGCCGCCAGAACCTTCCCTTTCAGAAACGCGAAGGGAATACGATCAAGCTGATCGATAAGGGCGGCTATATCCTGTCGGAAGCCTCCGACAATCAACCGCGGGCAGTCATCATTGCCACAGGTTCGGAAGTCGGCCTGGCGATGATGGCGCAAAAAGCGCTGGCCGAAACGGGAATTCATGTGCGCGTCGTTTCGATGCCCTGCACGAACGTATTCGATCGCCAGGATGTCGATTATAAAAGCAGCGTGCTCCCCAAGGGTATAGGGCGCGTGGCGGTGGAAGCAGGCGTGACGGATTACTGGCGCAAGTATGTAGGCCTGGAGGGAGCAGTGGTCGGTATCGATACCTTCGGCGAGTCCGCGCCGGCTGGAGAGCTGTTCAAGCACTTCGGCATCACCGTAGAGAATGTGATAAAGGCGGTAAACAGCGTCATTTAATTCTGACCAATTGCCAGCCGAAACGCGGAGAAAATTTTCTCCGCGTCCGAGGTTCTTTTTTTATCCAAGGAGTGTAAAACATGACAATCAAGGTCGGTATCAATGGATTTGGCCGGATCGGGCGAATGGTTTTCCGCGCGGCGGTACAGAATTTTCCGGATATTGAAGTCGTTGCCATCAATGATCTGCTTGAACCCGACTACCTCGCCTATATGCTGCAGCATGATTCCGTGCATGGCCGCTTCAAGGGGGATGTTTCGATCGAAGACAGTACGCTCATTGTCAATGGCAAAAGAATACGGCTGACAGCGATTAAAGACCCGGCTGAACTGAAATGGGGAGAGGTCGGCGCTGAAGTCGTGGTTGAGTCGACCGGGCTTTTCCTCACCAAGGAAAGCTGCCAGAAACATATTGCCGCAGGCGCAAAGAAAGTCATCATGTCTGCGCCGTCGAAAGACGATACGCCCATGTTCGTATATGGAGTGAATAATGACTCGTATGACGGTCAGGCGATCATTTCCAATGCCTCATGCACCACGAACTGCCTGGCTCCCGTTGCAAAGGTATTGAACGACACCTTTGGCGTCAAACGCGGCCTGATGACGACAGTTCACGCTGCTACCGCAACCCAGAAGACCGTGGATGGTCCTTCCAACAAGGATTGGCGCGGTGGCCGGGGTATTCTGGAAAACATCATTCCCTCCTCCACCGGCGCGGCAAAAGCCGTTGGCAAGGTTATCCCCGAACTCAATACGAAGCTTACCGGTATGGCTTTCCGCGTACCGACCTCCGATGTCTCGGTGGTGGATCTTACGGTTGAGCTGGAAAAGGAAGCCAGCTACGAAGAAATCTGCAATGCCATGAAGAAGGCATCCGAGGGATCGATGAAAGGTGTGCTGGCCTATACGGACCAGAAGGTTGTTTCCACCGATTTTAGGGGCGAAAGCGCAACCTCGATTTTCGATGCGGAAGCAGGAATGGCCCTGGACGGGAATTTTGTAAAAGTGGTTTCCTGGTACGACAACGAGTGGGGTTATTCCAGCAAGATTCTGGAGATGGTCCGCGTTGTAGCAGGCAAGTAGCAGAGGACCAATTCGTCACACGGGGAAGAAACTCGGAATCGTTTTTCTTCCCCCTGATCCCTGTCCTTCTCTTCAATTCATCATAAGGAATCCCTAGACTTCCTTATGTCTTAAAACGTGGAGTTCCCCAGTGTCTGTCATTAGAGTCACCGACCTTGATCTGAAAGGCAAGCGCGTGTTCATCCGCGCCGACCTCAATGTGCCCGTGAAAGATGGCAAAGTTACCTCCGACGCACGCATCAGCGCCTCCATGGGTACCATCGACTACTGCCTGAAGCAAGGCGGCAAAGTAATGGTTACCTCCCATCTGGGACGACCGGAAGAGGGCGTATGGTCAGAAGAAAATTCGCTCAAACCGGTAGCCGACAATATTTCCGAACGTCTCGGCAAGCCGGCGCGCCTGATCAAGGATTGGGTGGACGGCAACTTCGACGTGGCCGAAGGCGAACTGGTCATCCTCGAAAATTGCCGCTTCAATAAGGGGGAAAAGAAAAATGCAGATGAAACGGCCCAGAAATATGCAAAGCTGTGCGATGTATTTGTGATGGATGCGTTTGGCACAGCGCATCGGGCCGAAGCATCGACCTATGGCATTGCCAAATACGCTCCTGTTGCCTGCGCGGGCATTCTGCTTACAGAAGAGCTGGACGCGCTGACCAAGGCGTTGTTGAATCCAGCCCGCCCCATGGTGGCGATCGTCGGAGGCTCGAAGGTCTCGACAAAATTGACCGTTCTGGAATCCCTGTCAGAAAAAGTGGATCAACTGGTGGTGGGGGGCGGCATCGCCAATACCTTCCTCAAAGCGGCGGGACAGAACGTTGGAAAATCCCTGTGCGAAGATGATCTGGTTCCCATCGCCAAAATGCTCATGGAAAAAATGGCAAAGCGGAATGCGACCATTCCAATTGCCGTTGACGTTGTCGTCGGGAAAAAATTCGACGCCAGTGAACCGGCGGTATTGAAGAATGCAGATGCGGTAACAGATGACGATATGATATTCGATATCGGCCCGAAGAGTGCCCGCGAGTTGTCGGACATCATCATGAAAGCCGGTACCGTAGTATGGAACGGCCCCGTCGGAGTGTTCGAGTTCGATCAATTCGGTGAAGGCACCAAAACCATTGCCATGGCTATCGCCGATACCGATGCCTTTACCCTGGCAGGGGGGGGAGATACCATTGCCGCTATCCAGAAATACGATATTTATGACAGGGTTTCTTACATTTCCACTGCGGGGGGAGCCTTTCTGGAATTTCTGGAAGGCAAGAAGTTACCTGCCGTGGAAATACTCGAACAGCGCGCAGCCGGCAGCAGATAGGTCCAGGTAGCGAATATGCGGCTTGATATGCCGGTTCAACGCGTGCCCTCATCAGAATGATTCGAAGAACAAAAATCGTAGCAACACTTGGTCCCGCATCCCGAGATGCAAAGGTGCTGGAGCGAATGATAAACGCCGGCGTTGATGTAGTACGCATCAACTTTTCCCATGGGACCAGGGAAGAGCATATCGAAGGCGCCGAGTTGGCGCGCTCCCTCGCACGTGCCGCTGGCCACGCAGTAGGTGTGCTGGCGGACTTGCAGGGACCCAAGATTCGAATCGGCAAATTTGAAAATAATAAAATTCTGCTGAAAACGGGCGATCAATTCATACTCGACGCCGAATGCGAGCTTGGAAACCAGGAACGGGTGGGCCTGGATTACAAGGAACTGCCCAATGATGTCGAGACCGGTGCAACACTGATCCTGGATGATGGACGCATCGTGCTCGGCGTTTCCGAAGTCAAGGGAAGCCAGGTTTATTGCGTGGTTGAGCAAGGTGGGATACTGTCCAACAACAAGGGAATCAACCGCAAAGGCGGCGGCCTGAGTGCTCCTGCCCTCACCGGCAAGGACGTGGAAGATATCCGAACGGCCGCAGCGCTTAAAGCCGACTATCTGGCGGTATCATTTCCCCGTTCTGGCGATGATATGCGCTGGGCACGCGATGTGATGCGCGAGGCGGGCGGAAAAAGCTTATTGATGGCGAAGATCGAACGATCGGAAGCCATCCTGGCGCTGGATGACATTCTGGAGGCTTCCGATGCGATCATGGTTGCGCGCGGAGACCTTGCGGTAGAGGTAGGCGATGCAGCGGTGCCGGCATTGCAAAAACGAATGATTCGCACTGCCCGAACCAAGAACAAGCTGGTGGTAACAGCTACCCAGATGATGGAGTCCATGGTCAGCAGTCCCATCCCTACCCGCGCGGAGGTATCGGATGTAGCAAATGCGGTATTGGATGGCACTGATGGGGTGATGCTGTCAGCGGAATCGGCCACCGGCCAATATCCCGTTGAAGCGGTTGCGGCGATGGCGAGGGTATGCCTGGAGGCGGAAAAGGAATACCTGGTAAGCAGCGAAAACCGACGGCTGCAGGGCGGCCTGCCCGACAATATCGAGGAAGCAATTGCCCGTGCGACCATGTTCACCGCAGGAGGATTGAAGATCAGGGCCATTGCGGCGCTTACACAAAGCGGCAGGACCGTGTTGCTGATGTCGCGCAGGAGTTCCACCGTACCCATATTCGCGCTGAGTCCCCAGGAAGATACACGGCGCAAGATGACGTTATTTCGGGGTGTGTACCCCGTCAAGTTCGGCGGAGGCTCGAACGACCCGGAGATCATCCTGAATCATGCCGAAAACGAGTTGCTCAGACGAGGCGCGGTACGCAACGGCGACCTAATGATCATGACCATCGGTGAACCGGTGGGCAAGGCAGGCGGCACCAATACGATGAAAATAGTGAAGGTCGGCGAGCACAGAAAACAGGAACGGAAGGTGGAATCCTGAGCAGTGCAGATATTCGTCTCGATCTTTTCACTGCCTGTGATGTTTTACCATATACACTGATTCTAACTTTGAGGAGGTTCTAATGGCACTCGTATCATTGCGTCAACTTTTGGATCACGCGGCAGAAAATGGCTATGGCCTGCCTGCTTTCAACGTCAACAATCTGGAGCAGATTCACGCAATCATGCAGGCTGCGGATGAATGCGACAGCCCGGTGATCATGCAGGGCTCAGCAGGGGCGCGTAAATATGCCGGGGAACCCTTTCTGCGCCACCTTATTGCCGCAGCCGTAGAGGCCTATCCGCACATTCCCATCGTCATGCACCAGGATCATGGCGCTTCGCCCGCGGTTTGCGTCAATGCCATTCGCAGCGGCTTCTCCAGCGTCATGATGGATGGATCCCTTGAAGCGGACGCGAAGACGCCCTCTTCCTATGAATACAATGTTGAAGTCACAGGCAAGGTGGTGGAAATGGCCCATGCGGTGGGTGTTTCCGTCGAGGGTGAACTCGGGTGTCTCGGTTCTCTGGAATCCGGCATGGGTGAAGCGGAAGATGGCCATGGCGCCGAAGGCAAGCTGTCCCATGATCAACTGCTGACCGATCCGGAACAGGCGGCCGACTTCGTCAAGCAAACGGGTGTGGATGCATTGGCAATCGCCATCGGCACTTCTCATGGCGCCTACAAGTTTACGCGCAAGCCAACGGGAGATATTCTCGCCATCGAGCGCATAAAAGAAATTCATGCCCGCATTCCCAATACTCATCTGGTGATGCATGGCTCCAGCTCCGTGCCGCAGGATTGGCTCGACATCATCCGTGAATACGGTGGAGAGATGAAAGAAACCTATGGTGTTCCAGTCGAGGAAATCCAGGAAGGGATCAAATACGGCGTACGCAAGGTCAATATCGATACCGATATCCGATTGGCGATGACCGGTGCGATACGGCGTCATCTTGCCAAGAACAAGAGCGAATTCGACCCGCGTAAATATCTGAAGGACGCGACTGCCGCAGCCAGGGACATTTGCAAGGCGCGCTTTGAAGCGTTTGGGTGTGCGGGACAGGCGGCTAAAATCAAACCCATTGCTCTGGACAACATGGCGGGCAAATACGCGAAGGGGGAATTGAAAGCCGTCATCAAGTAATCAGGCAAACTGACAGTTCCACCAGTTCAACCGCCAGCGCTGGTTTTATAAGCAACTGGAATTCGAACGGGATAAAAGGCGAGCCGATACGGTTCGCCTTTTTATTACCGGAGGCTAAAGTGCCCGGTCGAATTGCTCGAACTTCCAGAGCTGCCGGCTGGCCCCGATCTTGCACTTGCAATCACCACCCCGGCAGGCTGGGGCGGCTACCAGAACACTTCCTTTTTCGCGAAATCCCCCCATATCTCATCAAGCTCACTTCTTTTCATCAGTCCACGCTGGACGGTCCAACCGAGGACAATACCCCTTGCCTCGCACATGCCGTCATTCTCGTCCCTGCCTTCAGCAACTCCGACTTCATTCAGCAATCGTTCGGTCACGGTAGTATCAATTACCGCGCCCAGCGTTTCCTGCAACCCAGTCAGAGACTTGATGTAGCGCTTCACCCTTTTTCGGCGATACAGGTCTGAGAAAAATTCAGCGGTATATCGCTGTTCTTTCACCGCAATGCGCAGGGCATGTACCGCCTCTGAACTCTGCCCTTCCGCCCTTTTGTAATACTTTTTCAATTTTTCGTGCCCATGCGACAGCGCACTGTCTGCGAATTTCTTCACCGGCCATTCCAACCCAGTCTTTCGCAATTCACTCTGCTGCGAATCAGGTGCCAGAAGCCGGATTTCAGCGTTCAGCCAAGCCCCCAGCCTCAGCATTGCCTCCGTGTATCGGGTAGATCCTACCGCCTCACATGCCGCCTCATTGTGGTTTTGCCGTATCTGCTCGCACTCTTCCCATAAGGCAAAAATACCGGGGCGCTCATGAAAGTAATTCCTCACTTCGCTTAATGTTTCCGATACGAATACGTCCCAGTCCCGCGCCCCCCCGAGGGAACGCGATAGCCATTTCAAGTCCGAGGTGGCAGAAGCAAACCCGGTTGCAGCAAATGCCCGGGCAAAAACACGGCGGGCTGTACGTATCCTGCGTAATGCCACGCGCATCTGGTGCAGATACTCCGGATCCTGGTGTTGTAGCATGCCTGCCTCGTTGCCATGCAAGTGATCCAGGCAATTCCAAGCGATCACCTTGATGGCTTCGCCCAATTTCATTTCCGTTTCGAGTCGAACAGCTGCCGCCCTGATGGGCGTGGGTTTGAAGCCGGTAACGAGTCTATAGCCCCGCTCGGCTTTGCTTGTGTTTTCCAATCTGAAAGGAACGATGTGCAATATATCCAGCGCGAACTGGTATAGCGACTGCGCACTTCCCGACTTCAGTTCGAGCTCGATTTCACAAATCTCGCTGGTAAAATCAGCCGGCGTTCTGATCACTCCCCGATCCAGCGAAAATTCGATCTCGCTTCCGTCCACCAGGCGCAACACGCGCTTGCTGCGCTGGAAGTCGGTCGTAAACAGAACACATAATTGACCGTGCGATTCGGCACCGTCGAACAGGCGGATGAGAGACGGATCGGTTATTTGAGAGAAATCGGGTCGCCCTGTCGGCACCATGGATTCCCATTCGTGACGCTGATGCAATCCAAGAGCAGCTTCCCCCCCTCCTTTGATGGACTGTATCCATTTTCTTCCGATATGTCGCAACCGGAGCGCCATCTGATGCCTCTGAAGATACAGATCAGGTGTGTCGTAATAGGCAGTGAAAAGTTTCTGGCTAACGGGGCGGGAGACAGTAAGCGATGTCAGTAACGGATCACCTCGAAGCCGGCCGACGTCCTCGGGTGATAATCTTAATTTGAGTTCGATTTCGAGCGGCATGGTTTTTTCCGATTATCGGAGCGGCTATTTACTGCCAGGGCATAACGCCAAATTCCTGAGAACTACCGCCTCTATTGCGCGGCGGCCAGTTCCATCAGCAGCGTCTCCTGAGCACTTTGCTTCTTGCGCTGACCGGACTGCCTCAGATGATAACGACCCTCGCTGTCCATTTCCCAGGCTTGGCAATTGTCCTTCAGAAATACATACAGACCTTCCTCGAGCACGCGCTTTTTCAGCTTTGGCTCCAGAACCGGAAAGCAGATCTCGATCCTTCGAAAAAAGTTTCGATCCATCCAGTCGGCGCTGGAAAGGTAGATATCGTAAGCACCGCCATTGCGAAAATAGAAAATCCGGCTGTGCTCGAGAAAGCGGCCGATAATGGAGCGTACCCGAATGTTCTCCGAGAGCCCTTTGATGCCGGGCCGCAGGGCGCAAACCCCGCGAACAATGAGATCGATCTTTACGCCTGCCTCGGAAGCGGCATAGAGGGCCTTGATAACCCCCGGTTCCAGCAATGCGTTCATCTTTGCGATAATTCGGGCAGGCTTTCCTGCTTTCGCATTCTGGGCTTCGTTCTCAATGGAGGCGATCATCTGGCTATGGAAACTGAAGGGAGATTGCCAGAGATATTTGAGTTTTCCCGCCTTGCCCAGTCCCGTAAGCTGCGTGAAAACCTCGTTCACATCGGCGCAGAAATCCTCCTGGCAGCTGAACAAGCCGAAATCGGTATAAAGCCGGGCGGTGCTGGCATGATAATTGCCGGTGCCGACATGCACGTAACGCCGAAGGCTGCCCTCCTCACGCCGCACTATCATTGCCATCTTTGCATGTGTCTTATGGCCTACCACTCCATACACCACATGCGCCCCCACATTCTCCAGCCGGCTGGCCCAGTTGATATTGGCCTCTTCATCAAACCGGGCCAGCAGCTCCACCACCACGGTGACCTCTTTTCCGCTGCTCGCAGCGGCGATAAGGGCGGTCATGACCTGGGAATCGGCACCGGTACGATATACGGTCTGCTTGATGGCGACCACATCGGGATCGGTTGCAGCCTGCTGGAGAAAATGAATCACCGGCTGAAACGACTGATAGGGATGGTGTAACAGGATATCGTTCTTGCGAATCAACTGAAAAATGTCGGACGCTTTTTTCTTTTGCAGCGTCAGCGGCAAACCCGGGATGAAAGACAGATATCGCAGATCAGGCCGGTCTATACGTTCGAAGACGTGCATCATCCGCGCCAGGTTTACGGGCCCCTCTACCTGATAGAAATCCTCCTGGGCAAGGCCGAGCTGCTCCAGCAGAAAGGCCGACATATGCGGGGGACAGTTGTCCGCCACTTCCAGTCTCACCGCGTTGCCGAAATGGCGCTGCGGCAGTTCACCCTGTAGCGCAATGCGCAGATTCTTGACCTCTTCCTCATCCACGAACAGATCGCTATTGCGCGTGGCGCGGAATTGATAGCAGCCGAGCACATTCATCCCGGCGAATAATTCCCCTACGTGTGCATGCAGGATGGAAGAGAGAAACACGAAATTATAAGTGCTGCTGCTGATTTCAGGCGGCAACTGAATCAGCCTGGGCAGCACGCGCGGGGCCTGCACGATGGCAACTCCGGAATTACGCCCGAAGGCGTCCTTGCCCTCGAGTTCTACTGCAAAATTCAGACTCTTGTTAAGCACTCGAGGAAAGGGGTGTGAAATGTCAAGACCGATGGGAGTCAGCACCGGCATCATTTCGCGAAAGAAGTAAGACTTGATCCACGTGCGCTGTGCGTCATTCCAGGTCGCGCGCCGCAGAAAATGGATTCCCTCATTGGCAAGGCCGGGCAAAATCTGCTGGTTCAGCAACGCGTACTGCCGCGCCACCAGCGCATGCGCCTGCTCGCTCACCAATTTGAATATCTGATGCGGTAGCATGCCAGCTGGATCAAAACCGCGTGTATCGAGTTTGATCTGCTCCTTGATCCCCGCGACACGAACCTCGAAGAACTCGTCCAGGTTACTGCTGACAATGCAAAGAAACTTCAGGCGCTCAAGAAGGGGGGTTTCCTCATTTTCCGCTTGGGCAAGCACCCTTCGGTTGAATTCAATCTGGCCAACCTCTCGATTGAGGAATTGACCGGAAGCTCTGGAATCGGTCATGCCGTCTCTGAATATATCCAATGCAATCACTTCAAGCTGCCGTGCTCTCCGACATTATTTGGCAAGAGGCACATAGCCGCGAGGTTGTTCCGCACCGCTTCCAAAGAAATACGCATCCAGCTGTTCGGCCAGATATTTGCGCGCCTTGATGTCCGACAGATTCAAATGATACTCGTTGACCAGCATGGTTTGGTGCCTGATCCAGCCCGCCCATGCCTCTTTCGAGACATTCTCAAAAATACGCTTTCCCAGCTCGCCAGGATAAGGCGGAAAATCCAGACCTTCCAGCTCCCGCCCGAGCTTGATGCAATTTACGGTTCTTCCCATTGCTGTCTCCGAAATATAACAAAAGGCAGACCACCAGAGCGCCGTGCGCCGCACCGTTTGATTACGCGACAGGATAGTCGCTCCAGCAGCCAGAATCTGAGGGCTGGTTAAAGGGGTTTCATAAATACCTTCGAGCGCCGTTGATAATTGTATAGCCCCTGCTTCACCTTGGGTAATTGACTGACGTCTGCTGAAAGGAAGCCGCGCTCGACGAACCAGTGGGCTGTCCGGGTGGTAAGGACGAACAGTTTTTTACTGCCCTGGGATCTCGCCTTCGCCTCGATAGCCTTGAGCAGCGCATCTCCACAGCCCGCACTACGATAGTCAGGATGAACGGTAAGACAGGCGAGCTCGCCCGCCATGTCGTCCGGAAAAGGATAGAGCGCCGCACAGCCGACAATCATGCGATCATGCTCGATCACGACGAAACGATCAATCTCCATCTCCAGCAACTCGCGACTCCGCCGCACCAACGTCCCGTCCGCTTCGAGAGGCTCGATCAGTTGCAAAATCGCGCCCACGTCCTCTATTCGGGCATCCCGCAGGTTTTGCAACGGACCTTCGGATATCATTGTCCCGATGCCGCTGTGGGTGAATAGCTCCTGTAAAATAGCGCCATCCACGTGCCGGCTTATGAGGTGGACGCGCGATACTCCGCGTTCACAGGCGTGCAGGGCAAAAGGCAGATAAAGCTGCGCATCCTCGGCAAGTTGTACCATTTTCCTCCCAAACTCCTTAAGTAGGCTCCTGCCCTCCCCCACCGTCAGTTCCCGCAGCAGCAACGCCTGTTCGCTGTCTGCAGTGCTCTTTTCGATCCCCTGGGTATCCATCAGAAATATGAGTTTCTCGGCCTTGAGAGCGATTGCAGCCTCAGCTGCGACATTTTCCAGTGTCAAATTAAAGATCTCGCCGGTAGGGGAGTAGCCAAGCGGCGACAGTAATGCCAACTCACCCTGCTCGAGCCGCGAGCGGATGGCGGAAATATCCACCTTGCGTACTTCTCCGGTATGCATCAGGTCAATACCCTCTATCACGCCGATTGGCCGTGCAGTAACAAAGTTGCCGCTGGCGACGCGAATTGCAGCGTTGGCCATCGGTGAATTCGGCAAACCCATTGACAGCAGCGCTTCGATTTCGACACGTACCCGCCCTATCGATTCCTTGACACACTGCAACGCAGCCGCATCGGTGACGCGCATACCCCGTATATATGTCGTCTGCAGATCATGTTCGTTTAAGCGCGACTCGATCTGTGGGCGCGCACCGTGCACCAGCACCAGACGTACGCCTAAGCTGGCGAGCAGATTGAGATCGTGTACGAGTTCGATGAATTTCCCGTCCGCAACGACTTCCCCGCCGAAAGCGACTACGAAAACTTTATGACGGAAGCTGTTGATATAAGGCGCTACCGACCGGAACCAGGTCACAAAATCCATGATCAATAATCACCCCATAGCGCCTGCATTGCTCCCACTGCCGCCAGTGCGGCGCTCTCCGTTCGCAGTATGCGGTGACCCAGACGCAATGGAATGAAACCCGCAACCATTGCAGCCGCTTCCTCATCCTGGGTAAACCCTCCTTCGGGCCCCACGAGCAAAATGATCGAGCCGATATTCGAAGAGTGCTTGAAATCCCGCAAACCCTTTGTTGCAAAAGGCGAGAGCATGAAGCAAGCATCGGGGGAAAGACTGTCACTGGACATTCTGCGTGCTTCGGTTTGCCTACCCAGCCAGTTCCGGAGGGTCGCGAGCGGCAGCACTTCCGGCACATGGTTTCTGCCGCATTGCTCGCATGCGGAGATAACGACTTTTTGCAAATGGCTCACGCGTTTTTCCCCGCGTTCGCCGCCAAGTCTCACGACACTCTGCTTGGTAATGAGAGGCTGAATCCGGGTTACACCCAGTTCCACTGCTTTCTGCACGATCCAGTCCATCTTTTCACCCATGCACACCGCTTGAGCAAGCAGAATGGTAAGCGGGGATTCGCGCTCGACCTGTACATGCCTTTCGACGACAACATCCACACCCTGCTTGCTGGCTCGCAAAATGACACACGTGAATTCTCCACCGTCGCCATTGAACAACACGACTTCATCGCCTGCCTCGAGTCTCAGGACGCGAGCGGCATGATGCGCAACTGCTGAGGGCAATTCCAGGGTCTGTCCCGCAAGAATTTCGATAGGGCAGTAAAAGCGGGGAAGCGTCATTGCATATTCAGTATCGGACGGTGGAGCGATCAATGCGCCTTTCTCATGATAGTATTGGGTCTCAGCAGTCCTGCTTGAACAAACGCTGTCGAGATGGCCGCGCTGCTTTCAATTATATCCGCACGACAAGCTTCTGCGAAAAGACACTGCTCGGCTTCTGCCCGAATAGCGCAGGAAACGACATCTGGTATTCGTTATAAGGAAATGAAATCTGGGGGAAAAATATGGCGAGCCTGGAAACACCAGTCTGTGATTTCGGCTGGAAAGCAATTGATTTCAATTTACCGGGAGTAGATGGAAAACATTACAATCTGGCCTCAGTCAAGGGTGAAAAAGGATTGCTGGTGATGTTCATCTGCAATCATTGTCCTTATGTGAAGGCCGTGCGCGAACGCATCATCCGCGACGTCAAGGAATTGCGTGAGCAGGGTATCGGTGCTATCGCAATCATGTCCAACGATCCATCGGACTACCCCGAGGACTCATTTGAAAACATGGGGCGCGTAGCCCGGGAATATGCCTACCCCTTTCCCTATGTCTGGGATGAAACGCAGGAAGTAGCAAAGGCATATGGCGCAGTCTGCACGCCGGATTTTTTCGGCTTCAATCACAAGCTCGAATTGCAGTATCGCGGCCGCCTGGATGCTTCCCGGAAGGAAGCCGCGCCGGTGGATGCGCGGCGCGACCTTTTCGAAGGAATGCTTCAGGTGGCCCGCACCGGCGGTGGTCCGAAGGACCAGATTCCCAGCATCGGCTGCTCCATCAAATGGCGAGCGGATTAGCCGGTGATTGATGCAGTTATCGCTGCCGTCAAAGCAGTTGCCCAGCAGGAAATTCTGCCGCGCTATATGAAAGTTGCGCGCCAGCGCAAGGTCGATGGAAGCCTGTTCACGGAAGCTGATCTTGCCACACAGGAAGCGCTCGCGCGCGAGCTGAGGAAGATCTATCCCGGTCCAGTGGTTGGAGAAGAAATGACGGAAAACGAGCAGGTCGCACACTGGCGGGAAGGCGAGGCGGGACTTTGGTGCATGGATCCGATAGACGGAACTTCCAATTTCGTCAATGGTTTGTCCTACTTTGCCGTTTCTGTGGCACTGATGCGACAGGGGAGAAGCGTTCTGGGAGTGGTTTACAATCCAGTGGCGGATGAAATGTTCTATGCCGAAAAAGGCAGGGGCGCATTCCTGAATGGGGAAAAATTGCCGATAAAGGAAGATGTACCGCCGCTCTGTGCGGCTATTGCGAGCGTGGATCTGAAACGGCTCGGCCGCAGGCTAGCCCAGGAAGTCTCTACGGCAAAGCCGTTTTCTTCCCAGCGCAACTTCGGCTCCTGTGCTCTGGAATGGTGTTACACCGCTGCCGGACGCTTTGACCTGTATCTGCACGGCGGTCAGAAACTATGGGACTATGCCGCAGGCAGCCTGATTCTGGAAGAAGCAGGCGGTCACATGTGCGGTTTGAACGAAGATGATTTCTGGACCGAGCCCCTCTGGCAGCGCTCAGCCATTGCTGCCCTTGATCTGAATCTTTTCATGCAATGGCGCGACTGGGTACGCGCACATCGATAGCTTGCGGCCCTGGCCGACTCACAGCTTCGAAACGCGAAAAGATAGGCAGGAGTTTCCTCCTGTGAGCTTTGAGAGGAAAACTTCTAGTCCACAGCCTCCATGCGAATCTCGCAATACAATACTATAGGCTACGCTGCTCCGCGGCCTCAGGCGAATACCGATAACCAATGCAAACGAACCGGAAGCACGAGATCATCTTTTCTACACAATACCTTGATCTCTTGCTATATTTCTACGCCAAGTTACTCGAACTTCGCCATTTGAGCGCGGATATCAAGGAAGCCGGGGCGAATGAGCTTATCCTGTCGCACTTTATATTCAGGCTGGGGAACCCGTAATAGTAGTGGCAAAACCAATGGAAAGCCTCGGTATCGATTGTCCTCCTGAAAACCGGATGGTCCCCGTTTCACGGGGATTGCGCAGAGGTGTAAAGTTGAGTGCCGGCTGCAGGAATGCATAAGTTTGAAGGTGGACCTGGTCGCTGATTCGGAGAAGGGAATTTACATGCGCGCTTTTAGAAAGACTGTTTTAAAAAAGACTGGGCTGACGCTTGCAATCGCTGCCGCCCTCACCGTGAGCAGCATGCAAGGCTGTAACAAAGCGGTGGATCCGGTGAAACTGATGGCGGATGCGAAGCGCTACGAAGAAAGCGGGGATCACAAGTCAGCCATCATCCAGCTAAAAAATGCCTTGCAGCAGAACCCGGATAATTCGGAAGCGCGATATCTGCTTGGCGCAATATACAACAAGACTGGGGATTTTCAGTCCGCGGAGAAGGAGCTTCGCAAGGCGTTGAGCTTGGGAATGGATGCGGGCAAGGTGCTGCCTGAACTCGGACAAGCCCTGCTCAGGCTAGGCGCCTATCAACAAATCCTGGATGAAACGAAAGAACTGGCCGACAAAACAAAGTCGGCGCAGATACTTACGCTCCGGGGGAATGCACAGCTCGGATTGGGCAAGACCGCGGAAGCAAAGGCACTGTTCGAGCAAGCGCTCGGACACAATCCCGATTCTGCCGACGCACTGATCGGCTTGGCGAAATATTCCCTGGTTCAAAGGGATGTGGAAGGCGCAACCCATTTCTCGGAGCAGGCGGTTTCCCGGAGCCCACAAAATGTCGAGGCCTGGTTGTTCAGGGGCGACCTTCTGCGGATGCAAGGCAAATCCGGGGAAGCTCTGGCGGCGTATGACCAGGTGGTAAAGCTGAAACCGAACGCAGCCATTGCCTATATCAACAAAGCATTCATCGAAATTGGAACGGGCAAGTTCGAGGCGGCAAAGGCAGATATCGACGCGGCACGGAAGATCAGTCCCAGCTTGATGGTGTTTTATACCCAGGCTTTGCTCGATTTCAGCCAGCAAAAGCCCGCTGCCGCGCTGGAATCGCTCCAGCAGGTACTCAGCAAGTCGCCAGATCACATGCCCAGCGTGTTGCTCGCGGGCGCAGTCCAGTTTGCTCTCGGATCCATGCCCCAGGCGGAACAACACCTGAAACATTATCTGGAGAAAGATCCCGGAAACATCTACGCGCGCAAGCTGCTTGCTTCCGCGCTGTTAAAAAATGGCGAGACGAAACGCGCGATCGACATCCTGACCCCACCGCTCAAAAATGTGAAAGAGGATCCCCAGTTATTCGCCTTGGCTGGGGAAGCTTACATGCAAGCCAAGGATTTTGCGAAAGCCACGGAATACTTTGAAATGGCCAGCGATATCGCACCGAGAAGTGCGATGCTTCATACCGCTTTAAGCATGAGCAGGTTGGGGCAGGGGGAAAACGCCCGGGCCATCTCCGAACTGGAAACAGCGACAAAACTCGACCCCAAATCGCCGCGGGCAGGAGTGTTGCTGGTCATGACCCATTTACGCCTCAAAGAATTCGACAAGGCGCTCGCCGCGGTAAAGGCATTGGAGAAGGAGAATCCTGATAATCCCCTCATTCAAAACCTGAAAGGCGGCGTGTATCTTGGCAAGAACGATATAGCGAATGCAAGAGCGAGCTTTGAGAAAGCGCTTGCTATTCAACCAAACTATTTTCCGACTATAGCAAATCTCGCACGACTCGACATTCAGGATAAAAAACCGGATGCCGCAAGAAAACGCTTTGAAGCAATTCTGGAAAAGGACAAGAAGAATATCCAGGCCATGGTCGCGCTGGCGGGTCTTGCTGTCAACCAGGGACAGAACCAGAAGGCTACCGAGTGGCTGGAGCGTGCAATGCAAGCAAATCCGGATGTCCTTCAGCCGGCCATCCTGCTTGGAACACATTATCTGCGTTTGGGCGAAAAGCAGAAGGCCCTGGCTCTCGCCAAGAAACTGGAGGGGACACATTCCAAGGACTCCGCTGTGCTGGATTTACTGGCACAGGCTCAACTAGCTAACAATGACAAATCGAGTGCCTTGGAGAGCTACGCCCGGCTCGCTGTCGTACAACCGGAATCCCCGCTTGTTCAATTCCGCATCGCCTCCATTCATATGGCAATGCGGAACCTCTCCGCCGCATCAGATGCGCTGAAAAAATCGCTGGCTATAAAACCCGATTATCTGGCTGCGCAATTGGCGCAGATCGACATTGAAGCAGAACAGGGTAATTATGAGAAAGCAATCGCGATGGCGCGCCAAGTTCAGAAGCAGCATAAAGGGTCACCCGCAGGTTATATAGCAGAGGGCGATCTGTTGCTGAAACAGAAAAAACCCGCGCTTGCCGCAAGCGCCTATGAACAGGCATTCGCGGTTAATAAAACCTCGCCCTTGTTGATCAAGCTGCACGCATCGCTCAGGCAGGCTGGAAAAGATAAGGAGGCAGACCTTCGCTTGATCGAATGGCTGAAAAAACACCCGAATGATTTATCTGCTCGAATGTACCTCGCGGATACGTTTCTCACAGAGGGAAAACTGGCTGCTGCAGTGGAGCAATATCAAACTGTCCTGAAAGAACAACCGAAATTTGCTCCGGCGCTTAATAACCTGGCTACCGCTTATCAGCGTCAAAAGGACCCCAGGGCCTTGGAATACGCGGAAAAGGCATACCAGCTTGCTACGGAAAACCCGGCAGTACTGGATACGCTGGGTTGGGTACTGCTGGAGCAGGAAAATATCGCGCGAGCTCTACCGCTTTTACAGAAAGCCGCTTCTTTGGCGCCTCAAGCAGGGGAAATCCGCTACCATTTTGCATCCGCACTGGTTAAATCTGGCAATAAAAGCCAGGCGCGTAAAGAGCTTGAGCAAATTCTGGCTACTGGAAAAACCTTTTCAGGCATAGATGAAGCCAGAGCTCTTCTTGAGCGGATACAGTAGTGTGAAAACACGCAAAATCAGTCGCTTATCGACCAACCCCTGTCTCATCCCGGCGACATCAATAATCCTTTTAATTTCAGTGAGCTACTTGATATCGCATCTGGACTGTCTCCAACAGGAGACAGTTATCCAGTCTGTGCGGTAACACACATAGCTAGATAGCTGATAAAGCTCACGATATAAAGATGGCATGGATATTGCTTGCTTGTTTTTTACCTTCAGTGCTATACGAGGATAAACTACATGCATATCTTTCAACCATTTTATGCTCTCATTACCCACAGATATAACTTTCTGCCTCATGATAGTGAAGATAGCGAAGCGATAATTTCATTCGAGTCTCCTTATCGGTGGCAGGATATTTGTATTGGGAAACATGATTCCAAGTCTGTTCGCACTCATTCTATCGATCAACAGCGCTTTCATATTCGAATGGCTAATTCAGAAGATCAGCGTGAAGCCGCGAGCTTGCTCATAAAAAAAAGGTATTCCTGGAGAGGTTATTCTGTTGATATGCCGGTCATCAACGAGCCTAACAGGATTACATTGATCGCTGAAACCGCAAACCAGACAGTAGGCACCATGACCTTGTGTGTGGATGGCAATTCATCGTTGCCCGCGGATGAGAATTTTGGTGACGAACTGAATGAGTTGCGGGCGCAGGGACGAAGGCTGTGTGAACCTTCCAGACTTGCAATTGATGATAATGTACCTCCCCGGGTTTTTGCTTCACTGATTCATGTTTGCTATATCTATGCGGCAAATATCCATGGTTTTACTGACTGGGTGGTAGAAGTAAACCCTCGTCACGCTGGTTTCTATAAAAGAATGCTGGGATGCAGGCAGATTGCCGAAGAGCGAGTTTGCACCCGTGTTGACGCACCTGCGGTGCTGCTTAGGGTGAAACTTGAATATATGGCCGAACAAATTGGGAAATTCGGCGGATTGATGGAGCAACACGGTAACGAAAGATCTTTTTACCCCTATTTTTTTTCCGCAGAGGATGAAGGTAACATTACTGAGCGACTGAAAACCGGGGGTGTCTGGGTACCCTCTGCGTGAAATTCACGTACATGCTTTTTAACTTCTGCAATTTTTCTGCCCTTGAAGCTGATATTTTTCCATCAGTCTTCCCTGCCAAAGCATTTGGCATTGATGCTATCATTCACATCATATATAGCTCACCTCAAATTGCTCCCCTATTCCTACTGATCGGCCCGGGTAATGGTTCAGGATTTCTCATATCGTGAGGCCACCTCCCGCAATATTGGGTGGGTAACACCTGTCGAACAGGAAATTCTACGGTACAAACGCATTGCAATTGCCGGTCTGGGCGGCGTAGGGGGTATTCATCTGCTGACCTTGGCTCGGCTGGGGATTGGCGCATTTCATATTGCGGATTTTGATGTTTTTGATCTGGTCAATTTCAACCGCCAGGTAGGCGCCACGGTCTCGAGCCTCAATCGGCCAAAGAGCGAGGTTTTAGCCGCAATGGCACGAGATATCAATCCGGAACTGAATATCAAAATCTTTCCTCGGGGCGTCAATCCGGATAATTTGCCGGAATTTTTCGAGGACGTTGATCTGTATATCGATGGTCTCGACTTTTTCGCCTTTTCAGCTCGCGCAGTAACGTTTTCGGCCTGTGAGGAGCGAGGTATTCCCGCCATCACGGCCGCTCCTTTAGGCATGGGATCGGCATTATTGAATTTCCTGCCTGGCAAAATGACCTTCGAAGAGTATTTTCAGTGGGGTGATCTACCCGAGGTGGAAAAGGCCCTCCGTTTCTTGATAGGACTCGCGCCCACTGGTCTCCATGCCCGTTACCTGCTGGATCCCTCCAGCATCAATCTCAAGGAACGCCGCGGTCCCTCAACGATAATGGGTTGCCAACTCTGCGCGGGTATTGCAGCTACTGAAGCTCTGAAGATCCTGCTGAATCGCGGTACGGTTTTGGCCGCTCCACATGGAGTTCATTTCGACGCCTACCGCAATAAACTGATCCGTACCTGGCGTCCGGGCGGGAACAGCAATCCTCTCCAGCAGTTCAGTCTCGCAATTGCAAGGCGTCGCCTGAGCAAAAAAAATACTAACAAGCTCTTCGGAGATCCGGAGCCCTATTCTTCCACGGGTACTATCATTCCCTCTGAATCGACAGGCTGTGAGGACGAAAGTAAAAGGCCACCCGAGCTCAAGTCATATACATTAATCGAGCAAATCCTCGATCTTGCCAGGTGGGCGCCGAGCGGAGACAATACCCAGCCTTGGCGGTTCCAGATCGTCGGGGACAATTCCCTGACAATACACGGTTTCGACACCCGTGATCACTGCGTCTATGACCTGGATGGACGTCCTAGTCAAATTTCAATCGGCGCATTGCTGGAAACCATATCTATTGCCGCTACGGGCCATGGCCTAAAAACAAGTATCCAGCGGCGTCCCGATTGTTCCGATACGAAGCCAACCTTCGATATCCATTTCGGGAGTGACCCGCATCTTAAGCCCGATCCGCTTATTCCTTATATACGCTATCGCAGCGTTCAACGCCGCCCCATGAGTACGCGGCCTTTAACCGGGAGAGAAAAGAGTGCGCTAGAGGCTGCAGTGAAACCCCAGTACGACATCTTGTGGCTGGAGGGTTTTTCCAGGCGTCTGGAAATGGCCCGGTTCCTGTTCGACAATGCAAAATTGCGTCTGATTATGCCTGAAGCCTATCAGGTGCACCGCGCCATCATACAATGGAACTCCCGCTATAGCGCAGATAAAGTACCTGACCAGGCACTCGGAGTTGATCCATTTACAGCCCGGTTAATGCATTGGATCATGGGAAGCTGGGATCGTGTCGAATTTTTTAACACTTTTTTGGCGGGAACCTGGGCACCGCGTCTCCAGATGGATTTGATCCCCGCCATGGCCTGTGGCGGGCATTTCGTTATCCTGGCGCCTCACGCGCCTCGATCCATCGATGACTACGTGAGCGCAGGACGCGTTATGCAGCGCTTCTGGCTTACAGCAACTAAACTTGGCCTGCAGCTGCAGCCGGAAATAACTCCTCTGGTTTTTGCACGTTATAGTCGTGAAAGTATTCCCTTTTCGAAGACAAAACAATGCATTACACTCGCCACCTCACTGACCCGACGGCTTGGTCATATTCTGGGAGAAGAAGTCGCGACCAGAGCCGTTTTCATGGGGCGCATCGGGGCTGGCAAAAGACCCGCTTCGCGGTCTATCCGGCTCGAGCTGGAGCAGATGCTTTGGCGCCTGAGGGCAGGAGCTTAATATGCCCGTTCGCCCGCTTCATTCATTGGCAAGTCTGGGGGAATACTTGTCTCCTTCCGAAGTCTGGAACAATGAGGAATCTGGTGGCTATTTGCTGACTGTCGATTCAGGATGCAGTCCCCGGGGATTTTGAATCCCCGAGCCCGAGAGTGGTCCGTCTTATCTCGATTACAGCAAGGAATGCTGGCTGTTTCTGGCGCGAATGGCCTGCTCCGCAAGTGTTTCAGGCGGAGAAAGACCGGTCGGATGGCATTGCTTGAGTTTTCTTGGAATCTTGCCCTTCTAATCCGGGAAGCCGGGAAATGTTATGACCTCACGGGCAACAGCCATATGATACTCGTAATACTCGTCCCATGATTCCCTCCCTGTAATTGGCTATACTCTATATCGCCCCACAACGGGATTGGCACCAGGATATCCAGCAACCACGACTCCTGAAAAAGCCCTCACAAAGGTATCGAAAATGCTTTGGAAGAAGCACAAAAGCAGGAGCGCTGTCGATATTTCTTACACCTTGAGACTTCAATCTGGATGCAAGAGAGTCGAGGATTGATAAGTAACTGATATTAAAACTTAAATAAAATAATATAAAAGATGGCATAGGGATTGCTTGGGTATAACCTGAAACAAACAGCTTCTTTTATCGTTATTGCTATGGGGAGAGAATCGTGAATAAAAAGCTCATCAATTTATCAATGGCTGCAGTATTGCTGGGTGGTCCCGCCATTGGATATTCCGCAACCCTGGACACATTCAGCGCAGATGGAGTACTGCAAAATTTTACAGGCTTCGACTGGCATTCAAATGGTGGCGGCTGGGTTCAGGGGTTTGACCTGACCGGTGCCAACATGCAAGGTGATAGCGATACCTTCACCTTGACGTATCAAGCCTTTGCAGGTGTCATCAACACCACTTCCCCGACGAATAATCTATTTGTGGCGGCTCCTGGCTCCCAAAATGGAACGTACGAAGTAACCACCTTTCAGACGCTTACACAGACCGCGACTTGCGCGAACGATGGGTGCTCCAGCATCGATATCACCACGAACAGCGGATCATGGCGGATTTTCCTTGATTCCAGTCCTGATGCGAACCAGTCCACCGGGACGGGCTTTCTCGACGGGGTGAACATACTGAGTGGAACATGGGATAGCGGTTTCAGCACCTTCTCTGCAACCGGTGCGATTCCCGGGCCGGCCGTACTCGGCACGGGCGGCGGTTTTCTGTTCGGAACGGTCACCTTCACTAATAACACGTATGTGAATCCGGCGTTGGCAGGCACTCAGTTTCAAGCCTCGCTTCAGTTCCCCGGCCAGAGTGCGCCATCCTATACGCGGCCGGCAGCATTTGACGGAGTTGCCACCGGGGCTGACACTGCATCGAGTTTTGTAATCCAAACCGATGGATCACAAGGTTTTACTCACGGAGAAGTGCCGGAGCCCGGCATTTTAGCTCTGATGGGTATCGGTCTGCTTGGTTTTGCCTTCACGGGCCGTCGTCGCACCTGAGTAAACAGCGGTTATCGCATTCACTCTTCGGGCCACCCTGTCGGGGTGGCCTTTTCATTGTCGTGCTGGAGATATTGAACTCCTGTCTCATGCAGCACGTTATTCGCTTCGCGGGTTGCCAGATCCAACCTTGGAGCGAAGCTGCTATGAAGGGATGTTCACAGGTAAAGCCATATCCCGTTCCGCATGCTCTATATGTTCGCATACTGTGCGAAAAAACCGGGCAGCCGGTGCTCCCCCCATTAGCCGACGATCGAAACTCATGGTGAGAACCATGGTGGGTCTTACCTGCGCCGCACCCTCCACCGCGATCACCCGGTCTTTCACCAAGCCGAAAGAATAGCCGATCGGCCATGGCCAGTTCGCAACCATCATATCCACCCCATATTTGGCGGGCGATGAAATCATGACTGAGCCGCCTCGATGCTTGATCCACTGATCTGGAAGCCAACGCGGAATCGATATTAACCGGCGAGCCAAAGCGGGCGGAAGGGTCTCAACCATACGCTTGAGCAGTCGCCAGCGTTCGTTGGTTTCTTCTGTTGACTGCGCCAAGCTTTGCAACTCTTTGGTGATGGCAGCTACATCCAGCTTGTCAGTATCCCTGATCGTACCTGCGAACACGGCCTGTTCGATACCCGGCCGGTCACGTTCTACCGCAATTGTCATATGCACGTCATGCAATTGCAGGATGCGCTTCCAGAACAAACGTTCCACTGCCATTCGGTTAGCATATGGATGCTCTCGCAAGGCTATTGAAACTGCCTTGGCTACAATCGCAGTGTACGAGGGTTTGATGCCGGTCTGCCGGTCGACGGAAGTCCGCAATGCCTGCGCCGATGTCATATCAAGTTCCGAGAGCATCGCAACTTTATTGTCGCCGCGATTTTCCACGTTCAAACCGCCAAGCACCTCGAAATATCGATTTCTCTCAAGTGTTGTGTATTGATGATCCATCCAGTTGTCTCCTTATCGCCGCCAATTATCCAGCAAGTTTTTACACCTTCTTTTTTTAATGAAGTACCTGCACCACAAATTCCCGAAAACGCTGTTTAGCATCCGATTCTGCCAAGATCTGGCTTATCTTGATTGCTGCTCGTCCATACGATGGATTATCCAGCATTGCGGTTACAGCCATCACAAGGTCAGTGACGGATATCCGAGCGCAATGCAAGGTAATAGCGGCCCCCAACTGCTGCACTGCATTCATATTCAGCAGTTGATCCAGGTTCGAACACAGGCCGATCACCGGCACTCCGCTTGAAAGCGCCTGATACGTAGTCAGGCTGCCGCCGTTGCTGATCACTATTTTCAAGCGTGAAGCAACCCGGTCCAATGGCAGGTAATCAGTAACATATGCATTCGCTGGAACCTCATCTATGGTAATTTTTCTTGCAGTGGCTACGACAACTGTGATCGCAAGTTGTGATAAGGCGGCAAGAGCCATTGGCAGAAGTGCTGCCATGCCCGAGCTCCCCAGGCTTAGAAATACCACCGGTTTGTCTTCGGGTAAGCAGTCCCACCATGCAGGCAGAGAGATGGCGGCGGACCAGAGTATTGGACCAAGATAGCGATGGTGGGGAGGTAAATTAAGCGCAGGCACTACTTCCGGGATGTCCGCGTATAAAGTGTAATCCGCCCACGTGTATGTGTTTCTGATATCCTGCTTCAAAGGGGTCAATCCGAAACGTCGACGCAACCGGTTCAAGGGCCTGGCATGGAGGGCGAAGGCAACGGGTCTGATAATATCGAATAATTTTTGCGCAAGTGTGATACCGAGAATGCGGGTCACCGGAAGATCGGGAACAGGGTAGCGGGTCACTGCATAGGGGCTCCAGTAGGCGTTGACTACGGTGGCAAATGGAATTTTCCGTAGCGGCGCGCTCACGGCCAGAGATAGTCTGAAATCTCCCACGACGAGAGCAGGTCTGACGAGATCAAGCAGCGCCAGATCATCTTCGATATAACGGGAGAGGGTTTCAAGGCTATACACTGGTTTTCCCCGAGCAAGGGCTAGCGCAAATTCGGCTGAGGGAATAGACCGAATAGGATGGAACGTGCAGTTCAGTGGCGCGTCTAAATCAAGATAACGGGGATCCGAGGCGACAACCACTTCATACTTGTTAGAATCAAGGGCTCTCGCCAACGTCACGATTCGACCGAAATGCGCAAGGGTGACTGCTTCAGCCACTAGAAGAATAATCGGCTTATTTCCGGTTTCCATTTGCGGCTTCGTCACGGTAATAATACCTTTTACGTTGAGAATTATTTCGTATCATACTTCCATCCTGAAATCAGGGGCGTATCGATGTGCATCGTACCTTCCGCCTGGGGTAAGATTGGAAGTCGCCTCAATGGAATTTTTCTCAGCATAATCCTGCAGCGCAGGGATTATCTCGATCCGGCATTAACGGTCTATCCTGGATAAGGCTTGAGCGACAATGATCAATTCCGATCCTATCGTTACAGTTCGTGCGCTGCTGCCAGGCGCAAGCAGAGAACTCGTTTCCCTGTTAACTCGTTCCCCTGTTCTCCCGGGCGATAGCGCGATGTGGCAGCGCGCACTGAGCAGAAGGATATAGAGGGTGGATCGTATTCGGCTCGACTTTTTGCTTGCATTTCGAAATATGGTGCGGCACAAGCGTCGCAGCGCCATCGCTGTGGGCGCGGTTACGTTTGGCATTATCGCCCTGATCCTTGCAGCGGGCTTTATCGAGTGGATATTCTGGGGCATGCAGGAAGCCACCATCCAGTCGCAACTCGGCCATATCCAGATCAGCAGACCGGGCTATCAGGAAGCAGGAAAAGCTGATCCATACGCTTATCTTTTACCGGATGCAATTCCTGAACTGGAACCGGCAAACGGTCCAGCTCAAATCAAGACCATCATCCCCCGCCTCTCCTTTGGCGGTCTGATCAGTCACGGAGACGCAACTCTTTCATTTGTTGGAGAAGGAGTCATCCCAGAGGAAAAGGCCATTCTCAGCGGCTCGGTGGAAATTTCTGCGGGTGAAAATCTTTCAGTAGATGCCCCGAAGGGCATTATTCTAGGTGTGGGTCTTGGCCGCAACCTCAACGTAAACATTGGCGATAAGGTTGTGCTATTGGCGAGTACCGCATCAAGGGGCGTCAATGCGGTTGAGGTCACTGTCCGGGGATTGTTCTCCACTGTAAACAAGTCTTACGACGATATCGCCCTACGCATGCCGATCGAAACAGCCCGCCAACTCCTCCGGGTCAAAGGTTCTCACGTATGGGTAGTGTTGTTGAATGACACAGCGAAGACCGATACTGTACTCCAAAGATTACGCGATTCATTGCAAAAGAGCGATTTCGAGGTGGTTCCCTGGTATGTCCTGGCTGATTTCTACAATAAGACCGTGGCTTTGTTTACAAAACAAATCCATGGCCTCAAGCTGATAATCGCCTTCATCATCCTTCTTGCCATTTTGAATGCCATGACGATGTCGGTAATGGAGCGGATCGGGGAAATTGGTACTGATATGGCGCTTGGCGCCAGACGCATCGACGTTCTCCGACGCTTCCTAAGCGAAGGCATTCTGCTCGGCGGTTTCGGCGGCCTGCTCGGGGTTACGATAGGGGTAGCGCTGGCTGCCATGATATCGAGCATAGGGATCCCGATGCCGCCCCCCCCAGGGACGACCCGTGGCTATACGGGCGAAATACTTGTCACGTGGAATATTGCATTCGAATCCCTTTTGCTTGCGATCGGCGCAACGCTCACTGCCAGTATATACCCAGCCTGGAAGGCATCCCGCATGCAGATAGTGGATGCGCTACGTCACAATAGATAATTCGGAAAAGTGAATAATGCTCAGACTGGCCTTTCGAAATATTTTTCGACAGAAATCACACACCGCAATGACTCTGGCGGCGATCGTGAGCGGCGTGGTAGCTCTTGTTCTTGCTGGCGGCTGGGTGAACGATATTTTCGTTACTTTATCGGAGGCTCTTATCCACTCTCGATCCGGTCATCTGCAAGTCTACAAGGAAGGTTTTTTTGCTGCCGGAGCGCACGCCCCGGAGAGATATCTGATAACGGATGACGAGGCCATTAAACGGCGTATCATGAATAACGAGGGTATCGATAGCGTAATGGCGCGACTCAATTTCTCGGCCCTGCTCAATAACGGCCGGGCTGACCTTCCCATCATTGGAGAGGGTGTAGAACCAGCGAAAGAAGCGGCGCTTGGAAGCTCCGTCTCGATCATCTCGGGGCGTCAACTGCAAAACACGGATAAGTTCGGTATCGCTATCGGGGTGGGCGTCGCCCAGGAATTGAAGCTGAAACCCGGCGATCACGTAACCCTGCTGGCAAATACACTGGAAGGAGCATTAAACACCATTGATCTGGAGGTCGTCGGCGTATTCAAGAGTTTCTCCAGTGATTATGATGCTAGAGCAATAAGAATTCCGCTCGCCGCGTCCCAGGAGTTGCTGGGCACGCAAGGCGTTAATGCACTGGTCATCTCACTGAAAAAAACGGACGATACATTTCGTATTGCAGGGCTGCTAAAAGAACAGTTAGAGACTTTGGGGCTGGAGATCAAAACGTGGATCGAACTCAACGATTTCTACGAAAAAACGGTAGAACTTTATGGACGCCAGCTAGGTTTTCTGCAACTGATTATCCTTATCATGGTTCTGCTCGGGGTCCTGAACAGTGTCAACATGAGTGCTTTTGAAAGAACAGGAGAATTCGGCACAATGATGGCCCTGGGCAACCGCAGAAACGAAGTATTCCAATTGATCATCACGGAAAACTTCCTACTGGGAGTGATCGGCAGCGGCCTCGGGCTCGGACTCGGAATTGGCCTCGCGCTTATTATCTCTGCGATCGGTATCTCGATGCCGCCGCCTCCAAATTCCAACCTTGGCTATACAGCCCACATCCAGATTGTCCCCGGCGTTTTGCTGGCATCCTTTGCCATCGGTATAGCAGCAACAGTATCGGCGGCTATCGTTCCCGGGAGGCATATCTCGCGCACCCCCGTTGTTGATGCGCTACGACAGAATATATAAAGGTATATAAAGTACTTGCTTCTGAAATCAATCAGAATGAATACCGCAATTCGGTATAGACGCGGTCGGCATGATCGAAACGGCCAAACAGACCAATAGGTGGACCGCCAAATACGTCTGCTCCAACCGCCCAACGCCAGTTCGGTTGGAAATTCCAGGATAATCGAGGCCGGAACATCCAGTCGCTACGATTCAGACTGTGGATCAGTAAAGCTTGAGCCTCAATCTTGGGGGAGAGCTTGCCATTGAGCAGAATGCTGGCGCCATTCTCAAGCCGGTCCAGAGGGAGATCCGGGTCATGCGTAAAAAAGACACGCTGAAAGAACTGCAGATTCAAGCGGGTTTCGGCAGGCAAACTGAAATCCAGGCCTATAACATAGTCGAGCGTATTCTGCCTGACCAACCCATTCATTGCGGTGGGTCGCGTGACGTTGAATTTGCGTCCATCTGTATAAATCAGTTCGCCTTTTAAAACGATTGAGCCGAAGTCTTTCGAAAGGGTTCCACCCACCTGGTCAATCTCATCATGACGGGGCTGGAAGACAGGAGGGTCAAGCGGGCCACCGATGCGATAGAACGTAGGCGACGAATCCAGGCTGTGGTAGTAGAAACCCGAAATATCCCAGCCATTTACAAGGTGCGATAAACGCACCCCATAGTTGGAGTTCGCGATATTCCGCCCGGAGCGATCTTCTGGAAGATAGGTAGCTACTCCGCGCAAGGGACCGGGATAGAAATCCGCTCCCGGCTTTCCAATTTCGTCAAGAGTCGGCACAGGAATCCACACCACTTCAGCATGGGAATCCCCCTTCGAATATTCCGCGCGCGCCGCCCATTGGGGAATGCGCAATATGTCAAAGGCAGGCAGGACAAATTCCCGCAAGTCCTTCGCGGATACCACGTCCGCAAAGAACAGTCCCACCATCTCGCCCCATATCACATGCTGACGACCGAGACGGAAATCAAAATCGCCAGCCGAGACATCAAGATAATTTTCTCGGACGAAAAACTGGTAGCGTTGATCCTGACGGACCGCGTGTGGATAAAAACTGGACAGGTCATAAGCTGCGTCATAGTCGAAGCGACCGCTTATTTTCCATTTTATGTTTTCGTTGAACTGTCCCGTGCGCGATAGCTCCGTTCGAAGCTTTGCTTTCGATAAATGCTCGGGGTCAGTATAAGTGTCCGCGATTTCCAGCTGGGAAAAACCCCTCCACCCAGTCACCAACCTCTTCCAGGCAGGCATAGGTTTTGATGGCTTTTGCTCTTGACCCAAATCGTCGCCAAATAATGCTTCCCGCGACGTGAACTCGCTCTCCGCATCGTTCCCGGCAGCAATGACAGGGGCAGGTTCTCTGCTCAGATTTATCTCATGATCTTTTGCTGCAGGAGCCGAAATAAAAGAAAGAGAAGGTGATACGGACAATAGCAAAGGCTTCTCCTCACCCAGCCTTCTCTCCACATTCTCCCCCTGCGAAACCACAGCGCCCGCTCTATCATCCGGCTCCCGTACCGGACGAGCGGGGGACGTTCCCATCGCTAAAGACAAAGTGAGCATCAAAGGCTCGGCAGGTGTTGTACGGTCCTCATTCGCGTCGTAGATAACAGGTACCGGTTTTGCAGCATCCGGAAGCTGAACCTGCGCCTCCCCTGCAAAGCTGATCGACCTTACAACAAGCAGTGCCTTTAGGCTTATCAGATATACGCCCCTAATTCCGTAACTCATCGGCGCTACTTTCGTCATTACCTTTGGAAGTCACCTTTTTCACATCTATCTATCCCTATGTTCAATAACGTGCATGGATTTCTCCTTGCGAATTTCCCGTTGCACGATCTGACCATCTTGGATATGGATTACATTGTCCGCGATCGCCATGACACGCGAATCATGAGTGGAAAAAATAAAGGTTGTCTCAAATTTGTCGTTGATATTCTTCATCAGCTCCAGGATGCCTTCACCTGTCGCATGATCAAGATTGGCAGTAGGCTCGTCAGCCAATACTATTTTCGGATGCGTTGCCAGTGCCCGTGCAATCGCTACACGCTGACGTTGCCCTCCGCTGAGCTGGTTCGGCCGATGCCGGGCAAACCTGGACAAACCGACGATATCGAGATATTCAGCAACCCGGATGCGGCGCTCTGCTGTCTTCAATTCCCTGAATTGCAGCAACGGATACTCGACGTTCTCCTCAGCAGAGAGAACGGGAAACAGATTGAACGTCTGAAAAACAAACCCGATAGTTCTTGCCCTGAGCCCGGACAGGTCATCCGGAGTACGGCCGCTGATATCCTGACCGTTGATTAAAACTTTGCCGGCGGTGGGCGTATCAATACAACCAATCAGATTGAGCAGCGTTGACTTGCCACTGCCGGATGGACCTGCAATAGCGAGGAAAGCGCCGGAGGCGATATCTAACGTAATGTCTTTCAATGCCTGGACTTTCTGCTCACCAAGGATGTAATCTTTGGAAACATTCTCGAGGTGCACAATGCCCGTGTCACTCATAAAAATCCCCCGACCGGTAATCCCTGTAGTAGTTGGCATTCATGATAGGAACTGAACATGCAAAAAAATTCTGAGCAATACTTATTAACGGTGATTCTCCTATTTGCTATTGCGGTGCCAACCGCAATAGCAGACACAAATGATACTGAGCTGGCTCAAACAATTCTGGAAAAGGCTGATCAGATACGATTCCCGCGAGAGAGTTTTCAGGTCGACGTCACCATTAACACAACCGCTCCGGGTCAACCGGAAGATTGGCGCAAGTACAGGGTCTTATCCAAGGGTAACGAAAATAGCGTAGTGATGACCACGGAGCCAGCTTCGGAACGAGGTCAGATTTTATTGCTGAAAGGGCGAGATCTGTGGATATTCATGCCGGAAGTCTCCCAGCCCGTACGTCTATCCCTGTCCCAGCGGCTTACCGGCCAAGTAGCAAATGGGGACTTGGCTCGCGCAAATTTTGCCGGGGATTACAACGCTAAAATTTTGCGCACAGACGTTATCGAGGGCGAAAAGTATTACGTGCTGGAACTCACAGGGGTCGACCGTGGAGTGACTTATCATAAGGTTTTGTATTGGGTTGGGCAATCAAATTTCTGGCCTTATCGAGCGGAATTCTACTCACTGTCCGACCGTCTACTCAAAACCGCCCGGTACGAGAAATTCCAGATGCTCCATGGAGCGTTGCGTCCAACCCGTCTTGTCATGGAAGATGCCTTGCGCACAGGTGAACAATCGGTACTCGAATACTCGGGAATGAAACAGCGCGATCTTCCGGATAAGGTTTTCACCAAAGATTATTTAAAGAAACTCGACTAGGGCTATCACGAGACTCATAAAAAAACAACAAAGGCTCTGAAACCGGCCTTTAATTCGTTTTACGTAAATGGTACCTGTTCGCTTCCGTGTTAACAGGGGTAACTTCCTGCAAGAAAGTCTCAACCCGGAATATTTTCGCTTCGTCCTAAAGTATCAGAGAAAACTGCCGTTGGCTGAAACATGTCTCTAACCGAAATACTTGATCTGGGTCATGCATTCAAGAGGTACTTTGAAATCGTACCCGCGTTTTCGGACGAATTAAAAGATGAGGTTCACCGGATCCGGCATGAGGTTTATTGCGAGGATCTCAAATTTGAGCCCCTTCAGCGGGATAGGCGAGAAAGCGATGAGTATGATATTGACTCGCTACACTTTTTGTTACGCAATGTCCAGACACAAGAGTTCATTGGCTGCGCGCGCATAATCTCTCCCCGGCCGAAGGATCCTGATTATCCTTTACCCTTTGAGATAACCTGCGCTGATACATTGGACCGGTCGATTATCGATCCCGCGCTGTTACCCCGCCATCATATCGCAGAGGTATCACGTCTGGCTGTCGTTGCCAGTTACCGAAGACGTAAAGGCGAGGCGAGCAAAGCGATCGACATCGCGGATGAAGATTTCGGAGTAGCACAATCTCGGCGCTTTCCTTACATTCCAATCAGCCTTTATTTAGGTACCTTCGAACTGGCGCGCCTGCATAAAATCGAGACTTTGTTCATTCTGACTGAAGAGCGCCTTGCACTGCATTTCGCCAAACTCGGGTTCGACCTTAAGTTCATCGGTCCCCCCGTCGAGCATCATGGTATACGCGTTCCCTCAATGATGAGTGTCAGTGGAACGATAAAAGGTATGAGACCCAACCTGCGGCCGCTCTATGACGTTATCACAGAGGATATAAAAAGGAACCTTCCGGAAACAGGAAACGGCCTGCCCGGGATAGAAAATGAATATTCAGGGAGCGGACCCCAGGGGATTATTGCCGTGAAACCTGCTACATGAGAATCAGGTCATATTGTTCCTGGGTATACGTCCCCTCCACCTGAAGACTGATGGGTTTGGCGATAAAATCGGCAAGTTGCGCCAGGCTTTGGGATTCTTCGTCGAGAAACAGATCGATTACCTGCTGTGAAGCCACAATGCGGAATTCACGCGCATCGAACTGACGGGATTCCCGCAGCAGTTCCCTTAGGATTTCATAGCACATGGTCTGGGCCGTCCGGACTTTGCTGCGGCCTTGGCAAGTCGGGCAGGTTTCACACAAAATGTGCGCCAGACTCTCCCGCGTCCGCTTGCGCGTCATTTCCACGAGTCCGAGGGCGGTGAAACCGTTCACCGTCATGTGAGTCCGGTCTTTCATCAACGACTTCTTGAATTCGCTGAGAACGGCATTCTGGTGTTCCGCGCTCTCCATATCTATGAAGTCGATAATGATAATGCCTCCCAGATTTCGAAGACGGAGTTGGCGCGCAATGACCTGGGCCGCTTCGAGATTCGTTTTGAAAATGGTATCGTCAAAACTGCGTACGCCGATGAATCCCCCAGTATTTACATCGATGGTGGTAAGCGCCTCGGTCTGATCAATGATCAAATAACCCCCGGACTTCAGGTCGACACGCCTCGCCAGGGCTTTCTCGATTTCATCTTCCACCCCATACAACTCGAACAAAGGGCGCTCCCCCGCATAATGATCGAGGCGCTCCACTACGTTGGCCATATACACTCGTGCAAAGGTCGCCATCTTCTGGAAAGTTTCCCGCGAATCCACCAGAATGCGAGTCGTATCATCACTGATGAAGTCGCGCAAGACGCGGAAACTCAGATTCAGGTCCTGATACAGTAAGGCCGGCTGGGAAATCAGGGATTTTTCCTTGATATCGCGCCATAGCTTGTGCAAGTACTCGATATCCGTTTGCAGATCCTGTTCACTTGCCGCTTCCGCCACGGTACGGATAATGAATCCTCCCTCTTCCGCGGCTGGCAACAAATGTTTCAGTTTTTCACGCAACGACTTCCGTTCGGTTTCATCTTCGATGCGCTGGGAAATGCCGATATGCGATACTTGGGGCAGATAAACCAGCAAACGGCCCGCAATACTGACCTGAGTCGACAGGCGGGCACCCTTGGCACCGATTGAATCCTTGATAACCTGGACGAGGATATTTTTTCCTTCGTATAACAGCTGTTCAATCGGTTTATCAGCGTCTTCACTCTGCCGCAAGCGCCAGATATCAGCGAGGTGGAGAAAAGCAGCCCGTTCGAGACCGATATCCACGAAAGCGGATTGCATCCCCGGCAGCACCCGGATTACGCGCCCGTTATATATATTGCCCACTATGCCGCAATTGCTGGTGCGCTCTATGTGCAGTTCCTGGACGGCGCCATGCTCGACCACCGCGACACGCGTTTCCTGGGGGGTAACATTGATAAGAATTTCACAAGACATAAGAGATCCGGCTTTTATTGCGGCTCACTGAAATATTCTTATAGCGGATTCTTCAAGCAATTGCGCCGTCTCAAACAGTGGCAATCCGACGACACCGCTATAACTGCCGGAAATCCCCGAGATAAAAACCGCTGCCCTGCCCTGAATTGCATAAGCGCCTGCCTTGTCATATGCCTCGTCACAAGCGAGGTAATGATCGATTTCCTGCTCGCCGAGATTGCGGAATCGGACACTCGATCTGGACAGACAAACCCGGGTTCCATTTCCCGCTGCCACGGCAGCCGCCGTCAAAACCTCATGAATCTGGCCGGACAAGGCCCGCAGCATTTGCTTTGCATGGAGGGGATTTTCGGGCTTGCCAAAAATCCTGCCGTTCAATACCACCGCTGTATCCGCTCCCAAAACCGGGAAATCTGCCCAACCTCGCTCACTCATCCGCTTTCGCCCCGTTTCCGCTTTAACGCGCGCAATCCGTTCGACATACTCCGGCGGCGACTCCTGCGGCAGCGGAGTTTCATCCACATCCGGTATCCGGGGCAAAGCTTCGCGCAACGGTAAAACCATGAAGTCCACGCCGATCTGCTTTAATAATTCCTGCCGGCGGGGACTGCGGGAAGCAAGATAGATGCGATTTTCCACAAAAGTCATGCGGAGTGAATGCTTACGGGAGCGCAGTTACTTCTGTTACATTGTTATTTTTTATGCGCGATGATAAGGATGACCCTTGATCAGCGATATCGCGCGGTAGAGTTGTTCCGCCAGCAGAATTCGAACCAGCCCATGAGGAAGTGTCAGGGCAGATAACGCCAGGACTTCATCCGCCGCATTCCTGAGGGCCGGATCTAGCCCGTCGGCACCGCCAATGAGGAACGCGGTGTCACCTCCATCCTTCATCCAACTGCCAATGGCATGGGCCAAACCGGCGGTAGTCCATTGGCTCCCGCGCTCGTCCATTACCACAAGCCGACAATTGGAAGGCAGCAGCGCACGGATACGTGCGCCCTCGGCGGCCAGCAGCTGTTCCACTTTTTTTCCGCTATCCCGTCTCTCAGGCTTGATTTCCAGAAGCTCGATATTCGCCTCACGTGGCATCCGTTTGGCATATTCCTGAAAACCCGCGGCAATCCACTCCGGCATTTTATGTCCCACCGCATAAACGAGGAATTTCATGCGACAAGGAATTTCATTCTGAAAACACGCCTATCCAATGCTCCGGGAAGAGTTTGTTCGAGAGACGCCCACGCGGGGAACTTGGCGCTCGCTCCCATATTTCCTTTACCTCTCGTCATCCGGATTGGTCTTCGCTCGGCTGACTCTGGCTTTTCTGGTCTTCGCAGGAGTCACAGGTCCTGTCTCCCCTTCTTCAGCGACAGGCGGTCTTGCGACCGGCTTCTTCCTGCTCGTGTTTTCGGATATTTTGTTGATCCTGGCAGCGTGTGCCCACAACTCCTCAAGATTGTAATGGGCGCGCACCGCGGTCTGCATGACATGCACCAGCACGTCGCCGAGATCAACCAATATCCATTCCCCGTTATTTTCGCCTTCCACACCGTAAACCATGCCACCCGCCGCCTTGACTTTCTCGACCACATTGTTCGCGATTGCCCGTGTCTGCCGCGTGGAATCGCCGCTGGCGATGATCATCCGATCGAACAAGGCTGTCAGTTTTTTGACATCGAGTACTTCCACGTCACGCGCCTTGATTTCGTCCAGCGCCGCAACAACGGTTTTTATCAATTTGGCCGGCGTCATCGTTATTCCCGATACAGATCATTAGCAGCAATATAATCCCGAGTACTCTCGGGAACCAGATAACGGATACTTTTCCCTGAGGCGACACGTTTGCGAATGGCCGTTGCCGAAATATCCAGCAATGTCGTCTGCGCAGTAAAGATCAAGCCCCCGGGTGCATATTTAAGAATCTCTGCACTCGACGTCCAGCGCTCCCTGCATTCCTCTTCCAATTCCTGCGGCAGCGCTGCGGGCGACGGTCTGTTCTCCGCGGAAAGCAGATGACCGGGGCGAGCAGCAATAATGAAGTGACATAACCCGAACAATTCCCGCCACCTGTGCCACTCGGCCAGCCTTATGAATGCATCGGCTCCCGTAACGAAGCAGAGTACGATATCCTTCCCCAGTTCCTGCCTGAGTTCGCGCAACGTATCCACGCTGTAGCTCACCCCCCCGCGTACTACCTCTCGTTCATCGAGAATAAAACGGGAATTTCCATCGATGGCCCGGCGGACCATTTCCACCCTATGTTCCAATGACGCTTCCGGACCGCGGCGTAGCCGGGGAATTCCGGCAGGAACAAAACGCATTTCCCTCAACCCTACCAGCTCGGCAATTTCTTCGGCGATTCGCAAGTGCCCATAGTGAACGGGATCGAAGGTACCTCCAAAAACACCAACCGGAGAAACGGGGAAATCATTCATTATCGGGCGGGAACAACGCTGGTCATGCGAAGCTGCTCAAGCGGACAAAAAAGCCGGCAGCTGTCTTCACTTGCCTTCCCCGCTTTCCATGAATAATCTGTGTTTTACAACAGCACACGACGCAGATCAGCCAGCACTTCGACCAGGTGCGTCGTAAAGCGCGCTGCTGTCGCCCCGTCGATTACTCTATGATCATAGGAAAGGGATAATGGCAGCATCAGGCGCGGGACAAATTCGCCATCCCGATAAACAGGCTTCATCACTGCGCGCGAGACACCGAGAATCGCCACTTCCGGCGCATTGATAATGGGCGTGAACGCAGTGCCGCCGATGCCCCCGAGGCTGGAAATGGTAAAACTCGCCCCCTGCATATCGGTGGGCTTGAGTTTGCCTGCCCGCGCCGAAGCTGCGAGATCAGACATTTCCTTGGCAATGGCGATGACCCCTTTCTTTTCCACATCCCGAATCACGGGGACCACCAGTCCATGAGGTGTATCCGCTGCAAAGCCGAGATGGTAATAATTCTTGACCACGAGATTCATTTCATCACCTTCACTGGTCAGCGAGGCATTGAACTCGGGAAACTTCTTTAGGGCCGCTATCGAAGCCCGCAGGAGAAACGCGAGCAGAGTAACTTTCACCCCTTCTTCTTTTGAAGATTCGTTTGTTTCCTTGCGCAGGGTTTCCAGCTCGGTAATATCCGCTTCGTCGAACTGCGTCACGTGTGGAATCATGACCCAGTTGCGGTGCAGATTCGCTCCGGATATTTTTTTGATCCGCGATAGCGGCTTAAATTCCACGGGACCGAATTTCGCAAAATCGGGTTGAGGCCAGGGCAGCAGATTGAGCTCGGTCCCGCTACCCCTTGGCTTGGAGAGTTCAGTCTTGACAAAAGACTGCACATCTTCCTTGAGAATGCGCTGCTTGGCACCGCTACCCTTTACCAGCCCCAGATTCACGCCAAGTTCGCGCGCAAAGCGTCGAACCGAAGGACTGGCGTGTGCCTTCGCAAACGTAGCTTCATCTATCGGAGAAGGAACGAATGCAGAGCGTGGAGAAGAACCCGATGATTGGGGTTGCGCAGAAGATTGGGATTGCGCACGAGGTTGCGTCGCCGGCCGCGGCGCCTGTTCCGGAGAAGCGGTGGTTGGAGCGGGAGCCGGCGTTGAAGCGGGTGCCGCTTCTCGTGGCTCAGCGGGCGGCGCTTGCTCCGCTTCTGAAGCTTCCAGTGTCAGGATGGGCGAACCTTCCGATACCTTATCGCCCACCTTTACGGATAACTCTCTGATTATGCCAGCAAAAGGAGAAGGCACTTCTATGGTGGCCTTGTCCGATTCAAGCACAATCAGGGAGTCTTCCGCCTTGATCGAATCGCCGGCTTTCACCAGCACTTCTATTATGGGAACGTCTTTAAAGTCGCCAATATCGGGAATCAATACCTGTTTAGTCTCCGCCACGCCTCTTCCTTCTCGTATTAGATAATCCCGGCTTTCCACAACGAAATGATCACAGCAGGAGGATCCCGCCTTTCAAGCGCTCCGACTCCTGGTAGTGCAGTTCGCCGTTCCCCCAGTTCCAATTTGCAATTGGCGGCTCAATGAAGAACAAGGTCAAACGACGCAGCGCTCCGGTCCTGTTGTCTAGCCTTCTCCGCGCCCAAAAGTTCACTGCCGCCTTCTTATATGGTCATCGGATTGGGTTTATCAGGATCGAGGCCGAATTTGCCCATGGCCTGCGCCACCCTTTCCGCCTCGATTCTGCCATCTTCGGCCAGCGCTTTCAGAGCGGCTATCGTAATGTAATGGCGGTCGACCTCGAAGAAGCGGCGCAATTGCTCGCGCGTATCGGAACGTCCGAATCCATCTGTACCCAGCACCTTGTATCGCCCCGGAATAAATTCACGTATCTGGTCGGCAAAAATCTTCATGTAGTCCGTAGCCGCCACCACTGGACCTTCCCGGTCCTTGAGACACGTGCCGACGTGCGACAGCCTTGCCGGTTCTGTGGGGTGCAGCATGTTCCAGCGCGTTGTCGCCAGCGCTTCGCGTCTCAACTGGGTAAAGCTGGTTACACTCCAGATATCACCCGTCACACCGAATTCCTCCTCCAGTATTTCAGCCGCAGCAATCACCTCGCGCAGAATGGCGCCGGACCCGAGCAATTGAACACGCAACCCGGAATCCTTTTCTCCTGCCGGCTTGCCTTCACGGAACAGGTACATGCCTTTCAGAATTCCTTCTTCCGCCCCTGCAGGCATTTCCGGATGCGAATAGTTTTCGTTCATCACTGTGATGTAGTAATAGACATCCTCCTGCATTTCGCACATGCGGCGCAGGCCATCCCGGATAATGACCGTGAGTTCGTAGGCAAAGGTCGGGTCATAGGATATGCAATTGGGAACAGTCGATGCCGCCAGATGGCTGTGACCGTCCTCATGCTGCAATCCCTCGCCATTCAGTGTGGTGCGGCCGGCAGTGCCCCCCAGCAGGAAGCCGCGGCAGCGCATGTCTCCCGCCGCCCAGCAAAGATCCCCCACGCGCTGGAAGCCGAACATCGAATAGTAAATGTAGAACGGGATCATCTGCACGCCATGAGAACTGTAGGCAGTTGCCGCGGCCATCCATGATGACATGGCCCCCGCCTCATTGATACCTTCCTGCAGGATCTGGCCGTTCTTGTCTTCCTTATAGTACATCAGTTGCTCAGCATCCTCGGGCGTGTAAAGCTGCCCGGTGGAAGACCAGATGCCCAGTTGCCGGAACATGCCTTCCATGCCAAAGGTGCGCGACTCGTCCGCCACAATCGGCACGACCCGCTTGCCGATGTTCTTGTCCTTTATGAGGATATTGAGGATGCGCACAAAAGCCATGGTGGTGGAAGATTCCCTTCCCTCACCGCTTGCCTTGAGCAAAGTGTCGAAGGCGGACAGCGGGGGTATCTGCAAGGGCTCGGCCTTACGCTGGCGACGATGGATGAACCCCCCCAATGCCTCGCGTCGCTGGTGCATGTAGATGGATTCCGGCGAATCCTTGTCGAATTTCAGGTAGGGTACCGACTCGATATCATCATCGCTGATTGGCAGACCGAAACGGTCACGAAACGCTTTGAGTGAAGTGGTACCCATCTTTTTCTGCTGATGAGTGATATTCTGGGCTTCGCCCGCTTCACCCATCCCGTAACCCTTGATCGTCTTGGCGAGGATCACGGTGGGCTGGCCCTTGTGCTTCACCGCCGCTGAATACGCGGCATAGACCTTATGCGGATCGTGTCCGCCCCGGTTCAGGCGCCATATGTCATCGTCGGACATATTCGCCACCATCTCGAGCAGCTCCGGATATTTGCCGAAGAAATGTTCACGCACATAGGCGCCGTCTCTCGACTTGAAAGTCTGATATTCGCCATCCACGCATTCCATCATGCGTTGTTGCAGCAACCCCTTCGTGTCTTTGGCAAGCAATGGGTCCCAGTATGAGCCCCAGATTACCTTGATGACGTTCCAGCCCGAACCGCGAAAAGCGGCTTCCAGTTCCTGAATGATCTTGCCATTTCCACGCACCGGCCCGTCGAGACGCTGAAGGTTGCAGTTGATGACAAAAATCAGGTTGTCCAGGTTCTCGCGCGACGCAAGCGAAATGGACCCCAGTGATTCAGGTTCATCCATTTCTCCATCGCCCATGAAGGCCCACACTTTTCGGCCCTCCGTCTTGACCAGTCCGCGGCTATCCAGATACTTCATGAAGCGCGCATGATATATCGCCATCAGCGGCCCAAGTCCCATTGATACCGTCGGGAACTGCCAGAAGTCAGGCATCAGCCATGGATGCGGATAGGAAGACAGTCCCTTTCCCCCCACCTCCCGCCGGAAATTATTGAGCTGCTCCTCTGTCAGTTCCCCCAGCAGAAAAGCATAGGCATAAAGACCGGGCGATGAATGCCCCTGTGCAAATATCAGGTCGCCACCGTGATTCTCCGACCTGGCATGCCAGAAATGGTTGTAGCCGACATCATATAGCGTAGCGGCCGAGGCAAAGCTGGCAATATGCCCGCCGACATTGGAATTCCGGTTGGCGCGCAACACCATGGCCATGGAATTCCAGCGGACATAGGAACGGATGCGGTGCTCCAGCGCATGATTTCCCGGTGACCACTCTTCCTTTCCCGGAGGAATGGTATTGATATAAGCCGTGGTGGCGCTATAGGGAAGATAGGCACCTGACCGGCGCGCTTTTTCCACCAGTCTTTCCAGCAGATAGTGCGCCCGCTCCGTCCCCTCGTGCGTCAACACGGATTCCAGCGCCTCCAGCCATTCCTGGGTTTCAGTCGGGTCTATATCCGGTATAGGTTCCATGTCTTGTCTCGAAATTGTCGGGCGCTTGCCCGATGTGATAGAGGCGCTGTCAATTACCCTGTAATCGGGCGTGCGCCTGCTCGGCTGCCACAACGGTGTTGCACAGCAGCATCGCAATGGTCATCGGACCTACTCCCCCCGGCACAGGCGTGATGTAACCCGCCTTTTCCTTGACCGATTCAAAGTCCACATCTCCCGCCAGCTTCCCGTCAGACAGCCGGTTGATGCCGACGTCTATTACTGTCGCTCCCGGTTTCACCATCATGGCGGTGATCAGGCGCGGCTTGCCCGCAGCAACTATCAGAATATCGGCGCGGCTGGTGTGTTCCGCCAGATTCCGCGTTCTGGACGTGCAGATGGTAACGGTTGCGCCTTTTTGCAGCAGCATCAGCGCCATCGGTTTACCGACGATATTACTGCGGCCTACTATTACCGCATGCTGCCCCTCGATCGGAATATCATATTTTTCCAGCATTTTCATCACGCCGTTAGGCGTGCAAGGCGGAAAAATGCTGCTACCGGTTACAAGTGCGCCTACATTATAAAGATGGAAGCCATCCACATCTTTTTCCACGGCCACAGACTCGGTGACTCTGCTGCTGTCGAAATGCCGCGGCAGAGGCAATTGAACGAGGATGCCGTGAATTCCGGGATTCCCGTTCAATTCCTGAATGCGTCCAATCACCTCATCCTGGTTGGCATTTTCCGGGAATTCGTGGACTTCGGAATAGATGCCCGTTTCGCCACAGGCCTTAGCCTTGTTTCGCACATACACCCTGGAAGCCGGATTGTCTCCCACGATAACCACCGCCAGTCCTGGCTGGGTACCTTTTTCCGCCAAACGCGCTGCGCGTGCCCGGCACTCCGCCCTCACCTCCTGGCTCAACCTCTTGCCGTCAATGATCTTCGCGCTCATTATGGTCCGGGCGCGGCAGGGCAGAGAACGGGCGAATGACGTAAAATGCTCCGGCTGTTCGTATCTTTCACTCTGGCTGTATATCCTGCGAAACCCTGCACTCACTCATATGCGTGCAACGCAGACTGGCTCGCCGGCACCCTGATCTGGAAACCGTACCCCGCCGTATAAACGGGCCTCTTCGCCCAATCATGATTGCGAAGAGGGGGGAGGGGCGGATTTTTTCATCTTCGTCCGATAAATCAACAGTCCGATCAGGAATGTCGGGACGACAACAAGCGCAGCAGCCAGAAGGCCGGCTGCCAGTATGTCGATTCCCTCCGTTTTCGGCAGGAAGATGGTCACGGCCCAGATCGTTACAAAGGCTGCCACCGCGCCCCCGATAAACATGATCTTTTTACCGCGCTCAAAAAGCCGCCATAGCGAACCGGATACCCGCGCCTCGTTGCGGTATTCATCGAAAAGGCGCGTCATGCTCTCATCGTTCGGAACCGCTTCATAGCCGGTCGATACGGCAAGCGTGTCCGTTCCGTCTTCCACCCGCGACATGTTACGCAGGAACAAGATACGCTGTTGAGCTTCTTTCTTTTTCATGCCGTCGGCTATGAGCATGGATTCCATCGCTTCAAAGGCATGATCGCGCGTATCTCCCGCCACTCCGAGTCTTTCGCTGCACCGCCACATCACGCCCACCAGATATAACTGGATGGTCATCTGCCGGAAAAGAGGCGCAAAATCATACCCTTGGGCTTTAACTTGCGGGAGTTGGGACGCCAGTATCTCGCGCGCATGGTGTACACAAATATCAATCGTGTTTGCTTCTGAATCCGTTTTCACTTCAGTCATCGTTCAATTTCGGGACATGCCCAGCTTGGCTTTGAATTCATGGAGGAACCCATTATATACTGGCGCGAGGATTGTTGAATAATGAGGCACGGTCTCTCTACGATCCATAGGGCAATGGGCTTGCCCCCTGCTGCCGGCCTATCCTCGTATGCACCGGTAATTTTCCTCTTGAAAAGGGATAAAAGTTTACATAGGTTTTATGAAGTTTCCGATTTTATTGGATAGGTTCGCTATTACAGAGTTCCGCACTCTATCGCGCAACAGGTCACACAAAAGGTTTCGGAACATGACAACGGGTCAATTTTTAACCTGCGCTTCATATACCTGCAAAGGAAACCAGCATGAAACACCATAAATACCTTATTGTCGGGGGCGGAATGACCGCCGATTCTGCTGTACATGGTATCCGTAAGATCGACCCCGATGGCGCAATCGCCGTCATTGGAGAGGAGTTGCATCGTCCTTACAACCGTCCGCCCCTTTCCAAGGCGCTATGGAAGGACTCACCCTATGATTCGATCTGGCGAAGCGAGCACGGCCTGAACGTTGCCATGCACCTCGGAAAAAAAATAGTAGCCCTAGATCCCGCTAACAAGACGGCCACGGATAATGCAGGCAACATCTATACCTATGAAAAACTTTTGCTTGCCACGGGAGGCGAGGTACGCCGCTTTCCCCATTTCGACAGCGGGATAATCTATTACCGGACGGCGGACGACTACCTTAAGCTGCGGGAATTGAGTAGTCAGGGTTCGGATTTTGTCGTGATCGGCGGTGGCTTCATCGGTTCGGAAATCGCTGCCGCGCTGGCCATGAATGATAAACGGGTCACCATGATTTTTCCGGAAAACGGAATCAGCTCGCGTATTTATCCGCGGCCCCTCGTCGAATTCCTGAATTCCTACTATCGCGAAAAGGGTGTAATCGTGCTCGCCCCCGAAACTGTCACTTCGATCAGGACGGATGGGACAAAAAAAATTGTTACCACGGGGAGTGGAACCGAGATTTCCGCCGATGGAGTAGTGGCAGGACTGGGTATTCTTCCCAACACGGAACTGGCTGTCCAGGCCGGGCTCGCGATTGACAACGGCATCGTAGTGGATGAATTCCTGCGCACCAGCAATCCCGATATTTATGCCGCCGGCGATGTCGCCAATTTCTACAGTCCCTTGCTCGACAAGCGCATGCGGGTTGAGCATGAAGACAACGCAAACATGATGGGAGAAGCGGCGGGACGGAACATGGCAGGGAGCCTGGAGCCCTATCATCACCAGCCCTTCTTTTATTCCGACCTGTTTGATCTGGGCTATGAAGCAGTCGGTGAACTCGATTCCAGTCTCGATATTGTCGAAGATTGGGTAGAGCCCTTCCGCAAAGGCGTGATTTATTACCTGCGCGACGAGCTCGTACGCGGTGTACTGCTCTGGAATACCTGGGGACAGGTGGATGCCGCAACCGCGTTGATTGCCGAAAAGAAACCCTGCACGAACGAGACATTGCTAGGCCGCATCAAGGACTAAAACAGGAGACAGTAGTGCAGGATGGGGGTAAGCTAGATTTGCTGCGATGCCGGATGCTTCGCTTGCCTCTCCTGCAATTTCCGATGAATTAATCGGGGAATAGCAGGCTCGAGTCCTCCTGAGTCCTCAATGGGAGGCTCATGGTATTTTTCGTGCCAGTTAAATAAAAAACAGTGCCGCAGCCATCTTGAATACCTTCACACTTACACGCCCGGACGACTTCCACCTGCATCTCCGCGATGGCGAACACATGCGGGCAGTGCTGGCGGACACTGCCCGCCGTTTTGCCCGCGCAATCGTCATGCCCAACCTCAAGCCTCCCGTCATCACCACGGAAATGGCGGTGGCGTATCGCGGGCGGCTTCTTGCCGCCCTGCCGCAGGGCGTGCGCTTCGAGCCGCTGATGACCCTCTACCTGACCGATAACACCTCCCCTTCGGAAATCATCGAAGCAAAAAGAAGCGGAGTAATCTACGGCATCAAATACTATCCCGCAGGCGCTACCACAAACTCCGCGGCAGGAGTCACCGACATTGCCAGATGCCATGAAACTCTGGAAGCCATGGAGCAAGCGGAAATGCCCATGCTGGTGCATGGCGAGGTAACCGATCCGGAGGTGGATGTATTCGACAGGGAAAAGGTCTTTCTTGAACGGATGCTGATCCCGTTGACCCAGCGTTTTCCGCGATTGCGCGTGGTATTCGAGCATATCACCACACGGGAAGCGGTAGAGTTCGTCATCAACGCGCCGAAAACCGTCGCCGCCACCATCACGGCCCACCACCTCCTGATCAGCCGGAATGCCCTTTTTCAAGGGGGTATTCGGCCTCACCACTATTGCCTGCCCATCCTCAAGCGGGAAACCCACCGGCAGAAGCTGATCGAAGCGGCCACCAGCGGCAATCCGAAATTTTTCCTCGGCACCGATAGCGCTCCCCACGCACAATTCGCCAAGGAAAACGCCTGCGGCTGCGCCGGCATCTATACTGCTCACGCAGCGATCGAGCTGTATGCGGAAGCATTCGAACAGGCGGGCGCGCTGGAAAAACTGGAAGCCTTTGCCAGTTTTCATGGTGCGGATTTCTATCAGCTACCGCGCAATCAGGACAAGATTACGTTGAAGAAGGAAAATTGGAGGGTGCCGGCGCAGCTGGAATTTGGCGGCGAAAGCCTGATTCCATTCCGGGCGGGGGAAAACGTTACCTGGGCCTTGGATAAAACCGGGAATTAGCGGCGAAACGGAATTTTCACCAAACTTTCCTGATCAGAAAATAGCTGCGGGAATTGTTTCCCGGTCACTCGCGCCCGGGAGTGCCTACCAGTGTTTTTTGGCACGATTCCACCGGTACAGCCCGCCGGCAAAGGCGTTGTAAGCCAGACGTGAAAGCTGTTTCAGCGGCGGCAGCCGAAAAAGCCTTGCCAGCCAGTGCTGCCCCGGCGTTTGTGACCAGAGTTGCGTGAAAGCATCCACGCCCACGTCAATCCGGCCATCCTGTCTTTTTACGTGCAACCGCTCGCGCACCTCCTCCAGCGAGGCATTTACTTCTGCAACAGCCTCCGGCTGCGCATGCACGTCAATCCACTGAATGTCCTTGATACCGCCTGCTTCCATACGGCGGCGCTGCTCTTTTATACCCGCATTACAGACGGGACATGCGCTGTTATAGTAAACCTTGCTGGACATTTCCGTAGCGCTCCGCCTATGGCAGTAAATTCAGGTCGAGATATTCGGAACCCGGCGGCGGGACTCACTCGCAGCGATAAACCACACCCAGCACTGTCGTGTTTGTCGTGCCCTTGCTGCCCCATGCATTCGTATTGGCGGAGTTCTGCACCCAGACGTAGTTTCCACCCATTTTGGCGGCCCTGTTGCGCAGATCATTTCTAGCGCCGATGAGAAGATTTTCATTCGAAGTGTAATCGCCGGTAATCCAGTTACCTTGGGAGCCGACCGCATCACCCAGGGGCTTGCAATTACCGCCGGGCTTTTCTGTGCCAAGCTCAACGGATTTGCCCTCCGGTGTCGTTGAAATTGCCGAACAGCCGGCAAACAAGACAACTGACAGCAGGCCCGGCAATGCGATCATCCTTCTCGTGATCATCTATTTTCTCCTGTCGAAAACCTTCTTACTCAATGATTTCTGAAATTATGCCACTGGCAGAACCCTGTCAGCAGAGCGCTCAGCGGGAACCTGTTGACTTTCGTCTTTGTGGAAAGACAGCCCTCTATATTTATGAGAAATTTCTGCTCAGGAATTGTACGTTTAAGGTGACGGCGTCAATCCAGCAGCATCGCTTCATTGCATTGCAACTCACTCATGGGCTTATGTAAATTATGCATGTCTTGGACCAAACATGATAATTGCCATACCTGTCAGCGCCAGAAGGGAACCTGCCATGTCCCAGGCAGTCGGCCTGACCCCGTCAACAGCCCACAACCAAAGTACTGCCACGGAAACGTAAACCCCTCCGTAAGCCGCGTATGTACGACCGGCGTCCGTCGGATGAAGCGTGAGAAGCCATGCAAACAGTGCCAGGCTTGCGGCAGCAGGAACAAGAAGCCAGGCGCTCCCATCCCGTTTAAGCCAAAGGTAAGGTAGATAACAACCAACGATCTCGGCAAGCGCTGTAGCCAGGAAGAGAAACAAGGTCTTGAGCTCAAACATATGGGTAATCTGTTGCTCTGGAAAATCCCCCGGGAACGGACAGACAGTGTGCCATCGGCCTGATTACTTCCGTCCGGAAACCGCTTCGGTGGAACGCTTCCTTACCGCATCGAAGAGCTCAGGTATCGCGACGGTATTCGAAAGGTTGAACACAAAATCCGGAATGAGTCCTCCCGGATCGGTAAGCAATGTATAAGTGAGGCGCGTGTGCCTGCCGTCATCAAGGGGCTCCCCCACCCATGAGCCCTCGTTGAGCTTGATGCGCACCACGCCTTCAACCTCGGGCTTTGCTTCGGACAGCGCAGTCCACTCGACCTTGAAGGTGCCGTCCTTTCGCGTGTCACCTGCCGCCGCTTTGCGCGTCAGGCGCACCTTGAGGGGATAGTCGCGCTCGCTGATGAACGGCGGTGCGATGCGGGCATAGGTCACCACCTCGTTATCGCCGGTGCGGCTGAGCACTTCCGATTCCTTCACGTACGGCATGAATTCGCGGTAATGTTCGAAGTCGACGAGAACATTGAAAACGGCTTCGGGGGGAACTTCCACTTCGGAAACCGCGATTACCCGCCGTCCCTCCGCTATGTCCTTCGTAAAAATAACAAGGCCGTTTTTGTGATAGGCCTCTGTCCAATCCGGTCCCGGGCTGTTCACGCTGCCTGTCCCCTCTACTGGGTCCGCCGATACCAATCCGGCCGCTCCGCTTGCGGCCACGGCAATGATGGTAAGGATGGCGATGAAAGCGGCACTAGAGGACATGGCATTCCGGCTGAAGATGGGATGACGGTTTCGCCTCCCGTAGAAATTCTACCCTTATCGCATTCCGGTCGCGTCCTAACCGGCTTTAACGAGTCGGATGCTTCGGAACCAGCCTCCTGCCAGAAGCGGCTGGTCTGACTCCACTTTCAGTTGCGGAACACTTGCAAGCACCTCTTCGAAAACCACATCCAGACGCGTCACTATATGTTGAGACAGCAGGTTCACCATCCGCCGGAGCACTGCGTTTTCTCCTGGCTTCAGAAATTTATCGAGTATCAGCACGCTGCCGCCAGGCTTCAGTACCCGCGCCGTTTCTTTAAGGCACGCGCGAGCATCCGGTACGATCGCCAGAATGAGATGCAGCACCACGTGGTCGAAGCACGTGTCCACAAACGGCAGAGACATGCTGTCCCCCTGGACGAGGTCTACATGCAGATTTCCTATCCTGGGTCTTGCCCGCTTCAGCATGGCCGCGGTAAGGTCCAGCCCTACATAATGATGACACGCTGGAACATGCGGGAGATCGAGCCCGGTACCAATGCCGCTGATGAGAATGTCGAGGTTCTCCTGCCGGGGCAATTGCTCAAGGCTGGCCGCCCGCAATCCCGTGCCCGCCCCGGCAAGCAAGGCATCGTAAAGCGGAGCGATCAGACTGTAGGAGCGGCGCAAAGACATGTAAAGCTGCTTATCGCTCTTTGCTGCCGCGCTTTCCCGCGACGACAGCGTTGGCGGCTTTGCCAGCTTTGCCGGCTTTCCCCCGCGCGGACACAGGGGCTTGGGTACGATAAGCCCAGACGAGCATGATTACCCCGGCGAGGATCATGGGGAGCGACAGCCATTGACCCATGCTGATCCCAAGCGTCATCATACCCATGAAACCTTCGTCCGGTTCGCGGAAAAACTCTGCAAACGAGCGGAATACCCCGTAACCGATCAGAAACATTCCGGAAACTGCTCCAACCGGTCTCGGCCGCGCGGAATAAATCCACATCAACGTAAAAAACGCCAATCCTTCCAACGCGAACTCGTACAGTTGCGAGGGATGGCGAGGAATGTTGTCGACATAGGGAAAAATCATACCCCAGGGCACATCGGTCGGCCGCCCCCATAATTCGGCATTGATAAAATTGCCGATACGCCCCGCCCCCAGCCCCAGCGGCACCAATGGGGCGATGAAATCCGTCACGACGAGCCATCGCAGGTGATATTTGCGCGCCAACAGGGCCATGGCGGCTATCACTCCGAGAAAACCGCCGTGAAACGACATTCCTCCTTGCCAGACGGCAAAAATTTCCAGAGGATGCTCCAGATAATAGCCGAACTGATAAAAAAAAATGTGACCCAGGCGGCCGCCCACAATCACACCGAGCACACCGTAAAATAGCATATCGTCCAGCATGCTGATGGTGAACGCCCCCTCGGGATTTCGTTTGATGCGGTAGCGCCCCAGCAGAATGAAGCAAGCGAAACCAAGGAGATACATGAGCCCGTACCATCGGACCGCGAGCGGTCCGAGCTGGATGGCAATGGGATCAATCTGAGGATGAACGAGCATGGGCTTGCATTTTTTTGAGGTAAAATAGCTTGTTTACCGAGCGCAGCATTAAAACATCATACCGGCGAAAACCGGCAGGAAAAGCGAAAGCCCTTCCTGACGAAAGGTTGGGCAGGAATGGAAATAAGGAATCCCATTTTCCCCCTCATTATACATACGGCGACGATTATCCACTGCGGAGAACACGGAAAAGAGCGACCTTGAACTGCCTTTTCTTTCCTCACCGCTTCGCAGCCGCCACGGGCGCTTCTTCCCCTGACCGGAATTCGCCAGAATTTGCCTGCATTCCCGTTTTTTCAATCCAAGGAGTAACTCATGTCAGATAACCAGCGCAGCCGGGCAATCACCCAGGGGGCGGAACGTACCCCCAACCGCGCGATGCTGCGGGCCGTAGGTTTCAGCGACAACGATTTCGACAAACCAATCGTCGGCGTGGCCAATGGCTTTTCCACCATCACACCCTGCAACAAGGGATTGAACGAACTGGCGCTGGCTGCCGAGCAGGCATTGAAACAGGCGGCTGCGATGCCCCAGATGTTCGGTACCATCACCGTTTCCGATGGCATCTCCATGGGAACGGAGGGCATGAAGTATTCACTGGTATCCCGCGAAGTCATTGCCGACTCGATCGAAACGGCGGTGCAGGCCGAAAGCATGGATGGCGTGATCGCCATCGGGGGCTGTGACAAGAACATGCCAGGAGCAATGATCGCCATTGCGCGCATGAATGTTCCCGCAATTTTTGTTTATGGCGGAACGATTAAACCGGGCCACTATAAAGGAAAGGATCTCACTATTGTCAGCGCATTCGAAGCCGTCGGACAATATACCTCCCACAAGATAGACGCGAAAGAACTGCTCGAAGTGGAGCGCCACGCCTGTCCGGGAGCCGGCTCCTGCGGAGGCATGTTCACTGCCAATACGATGTCGTCCGCTTTCGAAGCGATGGGCATGAGTCTCCCCTATTCTTCCACGATGGCCGCGGAGGATGGCGAGAAGCTAACCAGCGCGGCGCGCTCCGCGGAAGTGCTCGTGGATGCCATCAGGAAACAGATTCGCCCGCGCGACATCATTACCCGCAAGTCCATTGAAAACGCGATCGCGGTGATCATGGCCGTGGGTGGTTCCACCAATGCTGTTTTGCACTTCCTCGCCATTGCCCATGCGGCCGAAGTGACACTCACCATCGATGATTTTGAACGCATGCGCGGCAAAGTGCCGGTACTGTGCGATCTCAAACCTTCGGGACGGTACGTTGCCACCGACCTGCACAAGGCAGGGGGCATTCCCCAGGTCATGAAAATGCTGCTCGACCACGGCCTGTTGCATGGCGACTGCATCACCATCAGCGGACAGACCATTGCCGAGATATTGAAGGATGTGCCGTCAGAGCCTCGCGAAGATCAGGATGTCATTCGCCAGTGGGACAACCCGTTGTACGTCCAGGGCCACCTCGCCATACTCAAGGGCAATCTCGCCCCAGAAGGGTGCGTGGCGAAAATCACCGGGGTGAAATCCCCAAAAATTACCGGACCGGCACGCGTATTCGATTCGGAAGAAGCCTGCATGGCAGCTATCCTTGCGCGGGAGATCCAGCCCGGCGACGTGGTGGTGATACGCTATGAGGGACCCAAGGGCGGCCCCGGCATGCGGGAAATGCTGTCTCCCACTTCCGCGCTTATTGGCGAGGGACTCGGAGATTCGGTGGGCCTGATCACCGATGGACGATTCTCCGGGGGCACCTATGGAATGGTGGTTGGACACGTGGCGCCGGAGGCGTTCGTAGGCGGGACCATTGCGCTGGTGCGAGAAGGCGATTCGATTACCATAGACGCCGAGCAACGGCTGCTGCAGCTCAACATTCCCGGAGATGAGCTGGCTCGGCGCCGGGCTGAATGGCAACCGCCCCATCCGCGCTACACCCGGGGAGTGCTCGCTAAATATTCGAAGCTCGTCTCGAGTGCCAGCCGCGGCGCAATCACCGACTAGTCCGTTTTTTCCACCACAAAGCCATGCCCAACCATCTTGCCGGTGAAACCAGCCCCTACCTGCTGCAGCATGCAGATAATCCTGTCGACTGGTATCCCTGGGGAGAAGAAGCACTGACGCTCGCCCGTGCGCAAGACAGGCCGATCCTGCTGTCCGTCGGCTACTCTGCCTGCCACTGGTGCCACGTGATGGCGCACGAATGCTTCGAAGATGCGGAAGTTGCCGAAGTCATGAACCGGTACTTCATCAATATCAAGGTGGATCGCGAGGAACGCCCGGACATCGATCAGATTTATCAGACCGCGCTCTACATGCTGACACAGCGCAGCGGCGGCTGGCCCCTGACGCTTTTTCTGACACCCGATCAAAAACCATTCTTCGGCGGCACCTACTTTCCCAAAACGCCGCGTCACAGTCTGCCGGGTTTCCTCGATTTATTGCCTCGGGTGGCGGAAACCTACCGCGTTCGCCGCCCTGAGATCGAACGCCAGAGTGCCTCGTTGCTCAAATCCTTCGCTAACATGCTGCCCTCAAAAGCACCGGAGGCTCCGGTATTTTCCGAGCGCCCCCTGGAACAGGCACTGGCTGAACTGAAAAACCGGTTCGACTCCGAAAATGGGGGTTTTGGCGAGCCGCCGAAGTTCCTGCACCTGACCGAACTGGACTTCTGTCTGCGGCGCTACTTCACAGCCGGCAATAGCGAGGCATTGCACATGGCCACGCTGACATTGGAGAAAATGGCGGAAGGCGGCATCTACGACCAGGTAGGTGGCGGGTTCTACCGTTACAGTACCGACAAGCAGTGGCAGATTCCGCATTTTGAAAAAATGCTTTATGACAATGGCCCCCTGCTGCACCTCTATGCGGATGCCTGGATCGCCTCCGGAAATCCTCTGTTTGCCCGGATTGTGGAAGAAACCGCTACCTGGGTCATGCGCGAAATGCAGCCAGAATATGAAGAGAATGAAAAGAGAACGGGAGCGGGCTACTGGTCGACTCTGGATGCCGACTCGGAAAACGTCGAAGGCAAATTCTACGTATGGGATCGCAGCGAAGCCTCGCATATTCTTTCACGTCGGGAATATGTCGTAGCCGCCAGTCACTATGGTCTGTCCCAGCCGGCAAACTTCGGAAACAGATACTGGCATCTGGCTGTGGCCCAATCGCTGCCCGAGATAGCTGAAAACTTCGGTGTCACCTACGCAGAAGCACGACAATGGCTTGAATCAGGGCGCAAGAAACTGCTTGCACAGCGCCAATGTCGCGTTCGTCCCGGACGGGATGAGAAAATCCTGACCAGCTGGAATGGACTGATGATCAAGGGCATGGCTCGAGCCGGACGCGTATTCGGTCGCGACGACTGGGTACGCTCGGCTATCTGTGCCGTGGATTTCATTCGTTCCACACTCTGGAAAAATGGCCGTCTGCTGGCAACCTGGAAAGACGGCAATGCACGTCTCAATGCCTATCTCGACGATTACGCTTTCCTGCTGGACGGATTGCTGGAGCTGATGCAGACAACGTTCCGCCCGGTGGATCTGGATTTTGCCATTGCGCTGGCTGAGGTTCTTCTGGACCAGTTCGAAGACAAGGAAGCGGGCGGTTTTTTCTTTACCAGTCATGATCATGAAAATCTGATCCATCGTCCCAAGCCTGGTTATGACAATGCAACACCATCCGGCAACGGCGTCGCCGCCCATACTCTTCAGCGCATGGGTTATCTGCTGGGGGAATTCCGTTATCTGCAGGCGGCGGAACGCGCACTGCGGCTCTTCTACCCTGCCTTGCTCCGGCACCCCGACTCCTGTTGCAGCTTGCTTCTGGCGCTCGAGCAGTGGCTCACGCCCCCCCCCGTTGTCATACTGCGGGGAAAAGCGGAGCCGATGGCGAAATGGGAAAATGCCTTGCGTCAACGCGTCCCCATCGCCCTTGTGCTTGCGCTGCCGGTTGAGCGTGTGACGCCTGCGGCGCTGCCGCCGAGCCTTGCCAAGCCCGTTCCGTCAGGGATGGGTGTCAACGCTTGGGTCTGTCATGGCGTTAAGTGCCTACCGGAGGTCACTGACTTGCAGGAATTGCTGCGTATCAGCGAAATTCGAGGTAAGATAAGGTCCCTTTTCTATAATTAACGGATAAAAGGAGTGTGTGTAATGAAAGCTGTCTGGATGGGAATGGTTGCGGCATCAGCTTTGTTGGTTGTCGGTACCGCGCAGGCGAGCCCCGAACTGGCGAAAAGCAGCGGTTGCCTGAATTGTCATATGGTGGACAAGAAACTGGTCGGCCCTGCGTTGAAGGACATAGCGGCCAAGTATAAGGCTGACCCGAAAGCCGCGGACTATCTGGCAGGAAAAATCCAGAAAGGAAGTCAGGGAGTTTGGGGTCCGGTTCCCATGCCGCCCAATGCAAAGGTTAACGAGGCAGATGCCAAGACTTTGGCAAAGTGGATTTTGACCCAATAAGCCCGGGTCCGCTAAAAAAGCCGGCAAGTGCCGGCTTTTTTATTTTGGCTGCCCCTGCCAAAAGTACATGAGTACATGAGCTGGTTTGCAACCAACTTCGCAAGCGCATTTCTTCTCCCCCCGTTTAACCTCATTTTACTGGGCGCCGCGGGCATCCTGCTCCTGAAACGCCGACAGGGAACAGGTATGACATTGGTGGCTGCTGCACTTGCTCTGCTTTACCTTCTTTCCACTCCGATCGTCGCGGACGCCCTGTTGCAGGTACTGGAAACCCCTTCCGAAAAGAATCCGTTTGACGACACGATACAAGCCATCATCGTGCTGGGCGGAGGAACTTACTATTACGCGCCGGAGTATGGCGATCATACGGTTGGCAGATACACACTGGAACGTGTCCGCTATGCGGCGAAAATATATCGCCTGACTGGCAAGCCTATACTGACCGCAGGGGGCGCTCCTCTTGGTAATCACTCCTCCGAAGCCATGCAAATGAAGGCGGTGCTGGAAGAGGAGTTTCTCGTTCCGGTCGAGTGGGTAGAGGAGACATCGAGCAATACTCGGGAAAACGCCTACAAAAGCTTCGCCATCCTGCAAAAACAAGGTATCCGCCAGATCGCGCTTGTCACCCACGCATGGCACATGCCGAGAGCGGCGCGCGAATTCGAACAGGCGGGATTCGAGGTTACGCCTGCTGCCACAGGATACACGCGGCGTTACAAGACCGATCTGCTCACATTCATTCCAAACGCCGGGGCGCTTCTCAAAAGCAGCCTGTTCTTCCACGAGGTCATTGGCATATTGTGGTACCGCCTGATGCCTGAGCCGGATTGAGGGGCATTACACTCGGCATGGCTGGAAGTCGCTAGAATAGCGTAATCGAATTCTCTGGAGAGGAGCGGCATGAAAGCAAGCGTCAAATGGCAGGAAGAAGCAAGTTTCCTGGGTGAATCAGGCAGCGGCCATACAGTACTGATGGATGGACCGCCGGAATCAGGAGGCAGGAACCGCGGACCCCGCCCGATGGAGATGCTGTTGATGGGAACCGGAGGCTGCGCAGCTTTTGATGTTGTGCTGATCCTGAAAAAAGGCCGTCAGGAGATCTGCGATTGTGAGGTGCGCATTGAAGCGGAACGGGCCGAACGAGAGCCGAAAGTGTTTACCCGCATTCACTTCCATTTCATCCTGACTGGAAAAAAGCTGAATCCGCACCAGGTAGAACGCGCAATCAGCTTGTCCGCTGAGAAATACTGTTCCGCATCGATCATGCTGGCAAAAACAGCAGAATTGACCCACGATTTTGAAATCGTGGAAGCGTGACAAGCATTCACCCCTCAGTATGGGTTTTAGGCCTGCTATATTCGTTAGACCCAGTAGGCCGTCCGGGTCATCACCGATGACGCCATTCTCATCACCAGTTTCACCGGCATCGGCAGTTCGGCGCCGCCGTATGCCACGGCGGTGGTGGCGTGTCCGGCCTCATCGATCTGCATCTGGGTCACAATGGCGCGGCTCTTCTCGTCTGCGTGCGGCAAACGGCTCAGGTGTCCCCCGAGATGAGCAGACACCTGCCGTTCGGTTTCCGCAAGAAACCCCAGGTTCCACTTGTCACCCAGCAATCCGGCGAAAGCGCCAATGGCAAATGAACCGCCATACCATAACGGATTCAATAGACTCTTGCGCCCGCTTAATTCGTTAATGCGGCGTTCCGTCCAGGCAAGATGCTCGGTTTCCTCGCGCGCCGCCTGAGCAAGTGTCTGCTGGACCTCGGCATTCCGCGCCGTCAGCGCTTGGCCCTGATAAAGAGCCTGCGCACAGATCTCACCTACGTGGTTGACACGCATCAGTGCCGCCGACTCGCTTTTCTCCAGATCATTCAGCTCCGCCTCCGGCAACTGGGTTCCGGGTACTGGCCGCAGTGTCTGCGCCGGAGTCAACAAGGTGCGCAGCGCGTGGTCGAAACCAATGATGAGCTTGTCTAGATTGGGCATAGGATTCTCTGAGAAAGAAAACAATGAAAACGGTAAGAATGATAACCCCGCCATTCCGCAATTGTATACCCATTCGCCCTGTTGCTAACGTGACAGGGTGACTGACTTCCGATATTCTCAACCTCCCGTTCCCCCTATCAATGCTTTTTCATGTTCATTACCGCCAATTCTCCAATCAACAAAGTCTTCAGCTTTGGTTTGAAAGACCGTTTATGATGTATTCTCATGGCTCAGCTCGATCGAGATCGTATAAATGCCTCTACATATCCAGACACCATTAATTGAATCGCGCCCTTTAAGCGACAGAACCGGACATTCAGTCTGGCTGAAAATGGAAATCGCCCAGCCCTCCGGCTCTTTTAAAGCCCGGGGAATCGGGTATGCGTGTGAAGAATATTTCCGGCGCGGGGCAAAACGCTTCATTTCATCATCTGGCGGAAACGCCGGCCTTGCGGTTGCCTTTGCCGGACGTAATCTGTCCGTGCCGGTGGTTATCGTTGTGCCGGAAACCGCGTCGAAGCGCGCCAGGGAACTGATGGCGCGAGAGGGCGCGGAAGTGATCATCCAGGGAAAATCTCTCAGTGAGGCGAATGCTTTTGCGCGATCGCTCGTGCAACCTGAGGACGCTTTTCTGCATCCCTTTGATGATCCGCTCATTTGGACGGGTCATGCCAGCATAATTGATGAAATAGTCGATACAGGGCCAAAACCTGATGTAATCGTCCTGTCCGTCGGCGGAGGCGGTCTTCTGTGCGGGGTTATAGAGGGACTGAATCGGAATGAGTGGCAGGATGTGCCCATAATCGCCGTCGAAACCCAAGGCGCGGACTCATTTGCTCAGGCACTCAATGCAGGAGCGCTGGTGGAGTTGCCCAGGATATCAAGCATTGCGACGACATTAGGGGCAAGTGCGGTTTGCAGGCAGGCCCTCGAATATTCGAGAAAACATCGCATTGGGAGCGTCGTATTACCGGACAAGCTCGCCGTTTCTGCGTGCATGCAATTCCTGCGCGATCATGATGCGGTGGTTGAGCCCGCTTGCGGCGTAGCGCTGGCGGCGGTCTATGAAAGGGTTCCAGCTTTGTCCGGATACAAAAAAGTATTGATTATCGTGTGTGGCGGTGTCAGCACTACGGTTGACCAGTTACAGGAATGGTCGGCCGTGATGCAATAAGGAATTCCGGATGATGAGTCTTGAAGAAGTGAGGCCTCAGGTGGTCAGCGGTGGCAGAGCCAGGCACTTCCAGGACTTTTACAGGGGATAGGGAAAATCAAACTCTGAACGTGTCTGCGCCCCTGCTTTGCTGAGTCGCACGATAAAGCTATTTCAGGGATTGGGATTGCATACCCATTTGCCTTGCTATTAATGTTACCGGGTGAATGACTTCGATCCCCAGCCCTGGCCGGCGCAAGCCGGCAGCGATATGCAGCGCGCAGCCCACGTTGGAGGTTGCAAGGTAACACGCCTGCCCTGCTTTCAAAGCTGTCACTTTATCCTCAAGCAGCGCCGCCGATATCTCCGGTTGATCCAGGAAATAGGTTCCGGCAGCGCCGCAGCATTGATCATTCCCGGCAAGAGGTACTACTTGCGCTTGCGGGATGCGCTCCAGCAGCTTATAGGCGTATGTCGACGCGCGTAATACATTGCGCAAGGTGCAAGGCTCATGTACCAGGATTTTGTGTGGCAGGGGCTGGAATCTGGCATCTTCCCATCCTTCCGCCTCCGCCAGGAATTCACTGATATCCAAGACCTTCGGCGGCGATCGCCTGGTTGTCTCACCTCCGGCTTGTGAGCTTACCGCGGGCGCCCTTGTCGTGCGCTGCGAGCCGGAAAAAGAGGAATATTCGGATAACTGCGCACCGCATCCGGATGCCGTGGTGATGATCGCGCCCAAGTCCAATCCAGCGAACGCCTCCACGTTCTGACGTTCCAGTTGCGCTGCCGCGTCCATATCGCCCCTGTGCTGGTGAAGCGCTCCGCAGCAAGTCTGCCCCGTGGGCACATGCACGACATAGCCCAGTTGGTTGAGTACGAACAAGGCCGCGTCCAGGGTGGTTGCATCCGCCACGCGCGCGACGCAACCCAGGAACAGCCCCACCTCTCCGCGCGGCTTGCCCACAGCAGGATAAACAACCGACCATGACGAAGAACGGGGCTGGTCAATAAATGGAATCTGGGCTTCCAGCAAGGCGAGTTTCGTCTTGCCCAGCAAACCGGATTTTCGTACCCATTTCTGCAAACCGCTTCGCTGGTAAAAACGCAGAAGCGGCCGCAATGCATCGATACGCGAGGGCCTGGCGATCAGCTCACGCTCCACCCATTTCCGAAAGCTGGATACCCGGGCTCCCGGATTGTTCCCCCCGAACTCGAGCGGCGGTGACGAAATCATCTCCCGGGCGTCGTCTATCAACTCGCCAAAACGTACGTGGTTGGGGCAGACGGCTTCGCAGGCACGGCAGGTAAGGCAGCGATCCATGTGCAATGCGAAACGTGCGTTCATTGGAATGCGTCCCGCGGCTACGCCACTCATCAACGCAATGCGACCACGCGGGGAATCAGCTTCCGACAGGGTAACCCGATAACTGGGACAATGCGGCACGCAAAGGCCGCACGCAACGCACTGGCTGGCCTCGTCGCTTATTTGGCGGCGCAATCGCAGTAATGGATCCGAAGAAACATCGGAAGGAAGGTCATCCGGCTTCATGGACAGTAGACCTGCTTTTGTCAGAGCCGTTCAAATTCAAAAAAATTTTACCGGGGAGAATGAAAAGAAGATGCGTGCCAATATTCACACGCCCACCCTTACGGCAGAGGCGCAGACCCGGCAAAATCGTCAGGAGAGCAGGACGCATACTCTCCAAATCGTACCTGCCGACCGGATAGGGAGCAGTGTTTCATCGAGGCAGAGCCTCCCGGACCTGATCGCGGAATACAGGGAGATAATATCAAGGGGTAGTACAATAGGCTTATTCCGGGCTGCGTGTCCCGTATATATAGCGCTCGAGCTGGTCGATTATAAATTCGCGGCCCGAGATCGCATCCTTGACCAGGTCGCCGATGGAGATGATGCCCATGACTTTACCATTCGCCAGCACGGGCAAGTGGCGCGCCCGCGTCTTAGTCACCAATGCCATGCAATCCTCGGTGGAATAATCCGGGCTCACATACGCCACCTGCGCGGTCATGAGTTCTTTCACCTGGATATCTTTCGCGAGCCGATCCAGGCTATATGCCTTGCGGGAATAATCTCTCTCGGTAAAAATACCCACCAGTTTTCCCCGGTGCAGCACCAGCAACGCACCGATATTTTTCGCCGCCATCAGGTGCATGGCCTCATAGACCGATTTATCCGGCTCGATGCTCGCGACTTCGTACCCTTTGCCTTCCAGCAATTCCTTTACGGTCGTCATGGATCAACCCTCCCCCTCGGTTTCAAAGCATGCAATACCTTTATCGGACTCATCCAATCATAGCATGTCATATGAAAAGAAAAGCCGGGAGCGATGTGAAGCGGGTCCACTATGTTCGAACCTTCTATAGCAGGCGACTCTTGTCGCCGCCCGTAAAGCCGACGGGAGGTGGATGATTATTGCCAATCCCTTTGCCCAGGATCATAACTTTGAACAACTCCCCCATCTCAGCCGGGCTCACCAGTTTCTGTACCTGGTTTGCCAGTGGCAAATAATCCTTTGCGTTCGCGGCAGGTGTCTCCGCCAGAATTTCGGTTATTCCGCAATTGATGAGAAAGTGTGCTTGCGTCGTATAGCCCAGCAACTGCAGGCCCGCTTCGAGCCCCGAACTGGCAGCGGAGCTGAAATCGACGTGGCTGGTTATATCCTGCAGACCCGGGAGATAAAACGGATTGTCATGGGTGTGGTGACGGTAATGACACATCAATGTCCCCTGCCTGCGCTGAGGGTGATAATACTCATCCCGGCCGAAACCGTAATCGATCAGCAGGATCGCTCCTCGTTGCAGCATCTTGCCGAGACTCGCAATGAAACCGCGTGCCTGCAGGCAGATTTCACTGACGTATTCACCTTCATTACGCCCCAAACGAATTCGATCCGCCAGTTCCTGCGCCGCTTCGAAAAGTACTCCTTCTGCAAGAAGGCGCTCACTCCAGATAAACTCATGGCCGGCTGAGGAGACACCGCGTTCGTACACCGTGGTGCCACGCCACGCGATCAGGTGAACCGGCATGGCGTCGAGCACCTCATTGGCCAATATCAGACCGTTGAACTGCTCCGGCAAATGCTTCAACCAAAAAACGCGTGAAGCGAGATGCGGCGCGAACTGTTCAAGCAACTGCCGTTGACGCTGCCGGAGTTCCGCGCTGACTTCGAGAATGAAATACTGCTGGGGCAGACAGTCGAGTTTTTCCAGTTCAACCAATAGATCGAGCGCCAGCTTACCTGTTCCGGCACCAAATTCGAGAATACAGCTGCCTTCATCCGCCAACTCGAGTATCTGCCTGGCCTGCCGCGCCACAGTCCTGCCAAACAGCGGAGAAATTTCGGGGGCAGTGACGAAATCGCCTTCCTGGCCGAATTTGGCGGGACCACCGCTGTAATAACCCATGCCCGGCGCGTACAACGCCAGCCTCATGTAATGCTCGAATGAAATCCAGCCGCCAGCTGCACTGATTTTCTCATGAATGAGTTTTGTCAGTACGCGGCTATGCTCGAGCGCTGCTTCGCCCGGTAAAGGAAATGGCGGCTGTGGCTGCATTGGCGCTATGCTACGCTTTACTGTTGATTCGGCCAGCAGATAGCAGCGGTATCTAAGTCCCTCTTTTGAGGCAGACACTCTCGTACCTGCTCCTGGCGGCCGGTTTCCCGTTATAAAAAATCGAATCAATCCGCAAGTGTAGAGGAGATAGCGATGCAAGGGAAAGTGATACTCGTCACAGGGGGAGCAAGGCGCGTAGGCGCCGCCACCTGCCGCCGCCTGCACTCACAGGGAGCAAATCTGGCCGTGCATTACAGAAGCTCTATCGAGGAGGCGCAGACATTGCAGGCCGAACTGAACCGGACGCGATCCGGTTCAGTTGCTCTGGTACAAGCCGATCTGCTGGATATTGCGCGCCTGCCGCAACTGGTAGCTGAAACCGTAGAGCGATTCGGGAAGCTGGATGCGCTGGTCAACAATGCCTCCAGCTTTTTTCCAACTCCATTCGGCGAAATCACTGCTGATATGTGGGACGATCTGATGGGAAGCAACCTGAAAGCCCCCCTGTTTCTATCCCAGGCAGCGGCCTCCCAATTAAGAAAACAGCACGGCTGCATCGTCAATATCGTTGACATTCATTCGGAATGGCCGCTCAAGAATTACGTGGTATACAACGCCGCCAAGGGCGGACTAGCCTCACTGACCCGATCGCTGGCGCAGGAGCTTGCGCCGGAAGTCCGGGTAAATGGCATCTCACCCGGTCCCATCCTGTGGCCGGAAGCGGGGGAATGGGCGGATGAGGCATCGCGCCAGCACATCATTGACAGGACGCTGCTGAAACGCACGGGTGAGCCGGATGACATTGCCCGGACCGTTGCTTTCCTGATTGCAGATGCGCCTTACATCACTGGCCAGATCATTGCCGTGGATGGGGGACGAAGTGTGAATCTATAGTCAGGTTGCAAAAATCATTGGACGTCATAATCCCCTAAAGGAAGAATCTTTCCAGTTTCCTCGGGCCTGGGGAATGAACTCGGCGGGAAGCAAAAGGTCGCGCCGAGGATGTTGCCAGCGCACAAGTGCTTCGGCTCCTATAATCCCGCGCCATCCATCTGCGACTGATAGTAGAGAACAAATTCGTTTCTCTCCAGCTTTTGCATAAATCTGGATGATGAGGAAGGCATCCTGGCTCTCATCAAGGTTATGCGGGGATTATTCCAGGTGAAAACAACTCCATCTCCTACTGCTGCTCAAGGGCTGGAGCAGGTGCAAATGCAAAGGTCCCAGCCATCATCCATTTAAAGAGATTTCTTCTGGTGTAGAAACTCTATTATCTTGGTCGCTGTGACGGCGGGACTAAAGAGATAGCCCTGCATCTCCTCACATTCGAGGCTTCGCAAAAGCTCCGCTTGCTCAGCCGTTTCCACTCCCTCGGCAACAACACGCAAATGCAGCGAATGTGCCAGGGATATGATTCCGGAAACAATGCTGAGATTGTCTGGATTGATATTCATATCACTGATGAAAGCGCGATCAATTTTCAGGACATTGACGGGCAGTTTGGCGATATAACTGAGCGAAGAATAACCAGTACCGAAATCATCTATCGCAAGCTCTATACCCATTTCCTGGATGAGATTGAGCTTCTCGATATTGGCTTTGATATCGTGCATGATTACACTTTCCGTAATCTCGAACTGGAATGCGGCCAGATCTCCCGCGTCGCTGACCACATTCGCCACCATATCGACAAAATCCTTCTGCCGTAACTGAACGGGAGAAACATTGATGGCAATTCTCGGTGGATTCAAACTCATGGCTTTCCATTTATTTGCATCCGATATCGCTTTGCTCAGCGCCCACCGGCCTGCATCAAGAATCATTCCCGTCTCTTCCAGCAAGGGAATGAAGTGAAGCGGTGAAAGTACCGTAGCGCTTTCCGGATCGTGCCAGCGCATCAACGCCTCGAGTCCGCTTATTTGTCCACTCTTCAAATCAACTTTGGGTTGGTAGTACAGCATCAATTGTTCCTGCTCCAACGCCTGACGCAGCTTGATCTCGAGTCTCAGTTTTTCTTTAACCCGTGCATGAAATTCGGGAGCATAAAACAGATGCTTGTCGGAAGAATGCTTGGCCTTCTTTAGCGCTGTCCCGGCATTTCTCAAGAGCGTATCAGTATCCAGGCCATCGCTAGGGAAGAACGAAGCGCCCGCCCTGGCGGAAACCCACAGTTCCTGTCCATTAATTAAAAAGGGCTCGTTCTGAACCTCGAACAGAAGCTTCTCCAGCATATGGACGATGTCGATGCTTTCCTCTTCATGTTTTCTGGCGATAGCAAAATAATCGGCGGAAAGATGAGCCAGAATGTCTGCTTCTGAAAGCAGCTGCTTCAGCCGCTTTGCAAGTTGGCGGAGTAGACTGTCCCCCGCTCCATGACCGAACGATTCATTAATGCTGCTGAACCGTTCGATGTCCAGAACAATTACGGAAAGCATCTCGTGACCGGAAGAAACCATCTTGATCCGCTGATTAACCCGGTCTAGAAATAACGCCCGGTTCGGGAGCTCGGTTACAGCGTCGAAGAAAGCCAGATAATTGATGCGCTCCTCTTTTTTCAGGTGATCCATTGCAAACGAAATATCGCCCGCCATTTCTACCAGCAAAGCAATTTCCTCCTCGTCGAAAAACCCTGTCTCGGGAGTATAGAGAGTCAGAGTGCCGACGAGTTGCCCATCGAGAACCAGGGGCAAGATCGCCATGGAAAGATAATCGTGAGCCAGCGGTGCATCATGCAAACCCTCCATGCGCTTATCGGCAACGAGATCATTGCAAATGAACGGCTTGAGATGCGTGATTAAATCCTCTATCAGCGGAGCGCCTTTCGGCGCACTCATCAGCGATAGGTTGAGTTGGAGCAGCTCATCATTTCCTTGCCCCATCTTGGCCACTGGTGTAGTTACTCTTGTACTTCCCCGCAGCATTCCGATCCAAGCGAAAGCGAATCCGCCGTGAACGACTGCAATACGGCATGCCTCATTGAAAAGCTCCTGTATTTCACGGACACGCACAATGGCTGTATTGATACCACTTAACACGCTATACAAACGATTGAGCCGCACTACTCTCGCTTCATATTCCTTGCGCTGAGCAATCTCCGCTGTTAACGCCGCAGTACGCTCCCCCACCAATTTTTCCATATGTTCATGCAATCGGGCACGCTCCAGCGCTACGCTTACCTGCTGCCCAATCCCATAGAATGTATCCAACTCATTCTCCCTGAACTGATCCTGTTCCAAGCCCAGGAGATTCATCACGCCCTGGTTCTTGCTGCCACTCCACATCGGAATGGTGACATGGTGGCAAGAACCATTGCCTCCGCTTGAGAAGAGGCGCTCGCAGTTTAAAATTTTAGGAGTATTGCCGAGCTCCCCGGCGAGCAAAAGGCGCAGGCAATTGCATGATGTGTCCCAGCCATCCGCACTTACTGATGCAGGTACATTTCGTGAGCCTGCCAAACTCAGGCCGTCGGTATTCCATAAATAAAGCCACCCCGCCTGGACTCCCGGGAACATCATGGCGTACTCCAGCGCTTTTTCGCTGACCTCGCGCTCGGTTGCTGCCTGGTTCAAGCCTTCCGCCATTCGATACAGCCCATTGAGCAAGCGATTCGAGTGCGTCAGCTCACGTTGTCGCCTATTCAGTTCAGCGTTGAGATGGACCGCATCCTCATAAACTGAAATCAATAGATCCACGATCTGCTGCCGCTCGCTGGTGATGAAATGTTTTTGCCCGCCCAGATAAATCTGCATTCCCATTTGCATCTTCTGACTCTTGCGCAGCTCATGGCTCATCAGTAGATACTCGATACGATCAAGAAGATATTTGTCGTCGTATGGCTTGCGGATAAAATTATCGGCCCCCGATTCCAATCCCTGGATGATATCCTTGACATCCGCCAGCGAGGTAAGCAGGATCACTGGAATCTTCTTGAGTTGTGCGTCCCGCTTGATTTCACTGCATAACGCAAACCCATTCATCTCCGGCATCATCACATCACTGATAATCAATGTCGGGTTGCGCTGCCGCGCCCTCGAGAGGGCCTGCTTGCCATCGCCTGCGGTGGTAACTTGGTAGCCGTTTTCCTCCAGCAGATACTTCAGTTTTTCCGCTTGTGTGGGACTGTCCTCTGCGATGAGAATCTCGACTTTCCGGGCATCGTGGATTGAAATATCATGCGCCAAGCTTAGTTTCTCCTCGTTCGGCCACCAGATTCGTTAGCGCTGCGGCAATCTTTTCCAGAGGCAAGACCATGGTCGCCGCACCTAACCTGATCGCCTCGCCCGCCATACCGTGGACGACCGAACTTTCCTTGTCTTGTGCGAAGGTAATCGCGCCTTTCTCCTTCAGAAGGCGTAACTCGTCGGCACCATCACGGCCCATCCCCGTCAATAGGCCAGCAACGGCATCGTGACCGTAGACTCTGGCAACCGCCCTGAAAAGATATGAAATTGAGGGTCTTGAACCATGCTCTGGCTCGTCCTTGGTCAAAACGATCTCCCCTCGATTCTCCACCTTCATCTGGTATTCATCGGGTGCCATATAAACATGCCCTGGCAGGGGCAACTCACCCTGCCTTGCAATATGAACGGGAAGATTGGACGAGTTCTTCAGCCATTGGACAAATCCTTCCATGAATCCCGTAGTCATATGCTGAACGATTAGAATGGGCACAGGAAAATGCTTTGGGAGTGATGAAAGAATCGCCTCGAGTGCAGGCGGGCCACCCGTTGAAGCACCCACAACGACAATTCTTGCTGGCGCCACACGGTTAAGCAGGGGCGCGCGTACAGAATGTGAGGCCGGAGAAGCCCCTCGCATGCGCGCCCAGCGACGGACTACCTTTACTTCCGACATCAGTTTTACGACCTCTATCATCTTCCGAGCGGTCGCCTCGTGATCCGGATGGCCGATGCCTGCCGGGCGCGGGAGCACTGCCAATGCCCCTGCATCGATCGCATCAAATGTAGTCCCAACCTCTGCCGGATCCGTGCTGCCGCTCACGATGACAATGGGAGTCGGCTGTGTCTCCATGATCAGCTGTGTGGCCTCCACTCCATTCAGCTTCGGCATGTGAATATCCATTGTGATTACATCAGGCCGATGGTTGCGCAAGGCATCGATTGCTTCTTCTCCGTCGCCGGCGGTCGCAATAACAGTGATATCAGGATCGGAATTGAGTATGTAAATAAGAAACTCTCGCACTACCGGTGAATCTTCCACTACCAGGACGTTTATCATGGGAGGAAACTCACGGATTAATGCTGCTGATGCTGATCAGGCGTCGGATCGCTTCCAGCAGGTTGCCTTGGTCAAAGCGACTCTTCACGATATATGCATTCGCTCCCACATCGATGCCTCGCTCCCGGTGATCACGTGAATCCAATGCCGTTACCAATACCACCGGCAGCGTCGCCAACTGCTTGTCAGCGCGTATCTTGGCTGTCAGGGCAAAGCCGTCCATTCGCGGCATTTCGACATCAGAGACTACCAGGCTGTGGGTGCCTGTTTTAAGGGCGGTATAGCCCTCCACTCCATCCACAGCTGTAGTCACACGATACCCTGCCGATTCCAGGATATGTTTGAGCAGTGTCCGCGCAGTAATGGAATCGTCCACTACTAAAATAGAGTGCTTGCTTGATGTTCCCTGCTTCTCAGCCGATGAGTCCTGGGTAGGGATGCATGGAGCCGAGGATGCTTTCACAGCGGATTTCAAAAGATCAGGTACGTTAAGCACCGGGACCACTCGCCCGGTCCCCAGCATGCATACACCTGCGACGTTTCTTACTCGCTTCAATGGCGGGAGGAGTGCTTTTATCACAACCTCTTGCTCCCCGAGAACCTCTTCCACGAGAAATGCAACACGACCAAGACCTGAACTGAGAACGATCCCTCGCAAATAGTGCGCGGGTTCCATTTCTGCCGAATTGCCAGCCAGTTCCAGTATATCGCCCAACTTCACCAGAGAAACAGGTTGTTCATCTACCAGAATGGTTTCTCGATTTTTCACTGTCTCAATTTCGTTTTTGGCGATTCGGACTACGCGCTCAACGCTGCTTGAAGGAATAACAAAAAGCTGTCCTGCGGCATGAACCAGAACTCCCCGGGTATTTGTTAGCGTTAACGGCAGTAAGATATGGAAAGCAGTTCCAGTATCAGTACTTGATTTGACCTTGATGCTGCCGCCTAAAGCTTCAACCTTTTCACGTACAATCGCGAGTCCCAGCCCGCGTCCGGAGATATCGGTAATGAGGGGGCTGGTGGTCACGCCAGATCTAAAAATAAGCGCAAGCAATTCCGACTCACCCAGTCGCTCCATCTCTTCCTCGGACATTACGCCAAGCTTGTGGGCCGCAGCTTTCAATTTACCGACATTGATTCCACCCCCATCATCGGCTACACGTATCTCAGCCTTGCCGCTATCGCTCTGCGAGCATGCGAAGGTGATTCTTCCCGACGAAGGCTTACCTTTAGCCAACCGTGCGGCGGGCTGCTCAATACCGTGGTCGATGCAATTACGCACCAGATGGATCAGAGGATCTTTCATCTCTTCCAAAATATGCCGATCAATTTCCACCTCGCCGCCACTCACCACCAGCTCCAGGCTCTTGCCCTGTTCGCGGGCCAGCTCGCGGGAGAATCGGGGCAGAATATCCAACAGTGTCGAGAAAGGCAGTAATTGCATTTCTTTGACATCCTGAATCAGGCAATCGGTCATGCCGGCAAGTACGCGTTGGTCTTGCTCGATGGTCCGCTGCAATCTCACTAGCCGCTCCTCAAGCGCTTTCATTTGAAGCGGCTCCCCATCCAGGTATTTGAGCAGCTTCGGAAGCCCGTGTTGTTCCCGGAAGGAGCGATCCTTGAGGCTGGATGTCATCTCGCGATCAATAATGCGCACCACCGACTGGATTTGCAGACGCTGTTTCTTCCATACGGCAAGTGTCGTAGTGATTTCGCCTAGCTCCTTGGCCCGTTGTCGCGCTGTCAGGCACGGCAGCAAAAATTCCTCAACCTGACGCAAAACCTTTTCGAGTTTTACGGTAGGCACTCTGATTGTGGCAGATGCATGGCTCGGAATAGAGGTTCGCAAATATGCCCCTACATCGGCACGGGTTGCGGATGATTCATCAGGGGGAAGCAAAGATAAAGGGGACGCGGCCTGCGATAAGGAGGAGCCCGTACGTCCTTCTTTGGTGGGACTTTTCAACATTTCATTGAGCTGTCGGGTTACTGTAGCCGACAACAGCTTTTGCCGCTCAGCCATGCTGCCCTCTCCTGAAACGAGTGTCCCCAGGGCATCGACCGCCTTAAGCAGCTGATCGATGAGCGATGACGATACAGCAAGGCTTTTATCTTTCAGTGCGGAGAATACATTTTCCAGAGAACGGCAGGTCTCCTCGACTTGGGCAAAATTGACTGCTCGTGCTGCGCCTTTGAGACTGTGTGCGCACCGCAACATGTTCTCAATGATATCGAACGCCGGGGTATCTACAGGTTTTCCCTCCAGGGCGAGCAGTCCCGACGATATATCCTTCAGGTGGGCCTCTGCCTCGATGCGAAACATTGCAAGGAGCCTTTCCAAAAGCACATCCCTTTTGTCAGGCATGGACTTTTCCCGCTTCCTCTACGAAACGGTCTTTCTTGCTGCCTACGAGGACACTCAATTTATTCCCCATCTCATACAAGCCTTGTGCCGCTGATTCTGCCTGCTTGGTACCTGCCACGTTCTGTTCGCTCGCCTGCTGGATATTAGTCATGGCCATCACCACCTGGTCCATGCCGACCATTTGTTGCTTGCTTGATGCCGCGATTTGGGTAGCTGCTTGCGCTGCCTCACTGATGCTGGTGGACAGCAGGCGGATTGCTTCATCCGTTTCGGTGGATTGCCTGACCCCCGCCTCTACCGCTTTATTGCCCTGCTCAGTGGCGAGTACCGCAGCATTAGTCGCTTTCTGAATATCCCCCAGAATGGTTCGCACTTGGGCAGTGGCTTGTTTGGATTGATCCGCCAGACTTCTTATCTCTCGAGCAACTACGCCAAAACTCTTACCTTGCTCCCCAGCCCGCGTCGCCTCAATAGCGGCATTCACGGCCAATAAATTGGATTGCTCAGCCAGATCGTTGACTGTGGCAATGATCTCGCCGATGGCATGCCCCTGCTTGGAGAGCTGCATAATGCTCTCAGCTATGGATTCCATCTGCTCCTGAATCCGATTCATTCCACTAATAGCCTCCCCCACCGATTTGCGTCCAGCCTCGGAGATATTGGAAGCTTTCTGGGCGCTGTCTGACACATATTTGGCTTTCTGGCTCGTAGTCAATGCGGTTTGCTTGACCTCTTCCACGGTGGCGGTTGTCTCGCTTACTGCGGCTGCAGTCTCGGCTGCGCCAGCGGCTACCTGGGACGTGGTGGAAAGAATCTCTGCTGAAGACGACGCAAGTTGGGCGATGCTCTCCCGGAGCCGCCCGGTAATCATGCGACTCAGGCGAATGCCGATTGTTAGTCCAACCAAAACAGTAAATAAAGAAACAGCCACCAATACAGCGGTATAGGAGCTTACTTTATCCGAGGCTTCAATTTTTCTACTTTCCAGAATTGCAGATTGTTGCTCATAGAAATGCTTGGCCTTATCTATAAATACAAGGCTGAGGGGGCGGAATGTGTTCGTCACGAAGGCGAGCGCTTCCTCGCGTTTTTGCTCGAACGAGAGCCGGACGGCTTGTTGCTGGGCCTCCTCCAGTTGTTGGTGCAGGGACTGGAGCTCGTCGAGTAGACTATCCCCCTTGTTTCCACTCCTTAGCTGTCGAATTTTTTCGAGGATTTGCTTGAACCGGCGATCATTGTCCTGGAGGAGTGCGTGGTTGGTCTTCAGCAGGTCTGGATAAAGCAAAATACCCCGAACATAGGTTTGTTGCGCAAATCCCGCAATCCGAAGTTCATTCGCACTTTCCATCAGTCGCTCGTCTACGCGCAGGAAATGATCGTAGGTCGCCTGTGTCTGGCCGAGTGCATAGAATGCGACAGCGGTGGAGAGTGCAAGAAGCGCCAGTATGATGGCGTACCCTCCAATTATCTTTTCACTGATGGTCATGCTGTCCTTTCAAAACTTCGTTTCGTCATTTCAGTGTCTTCACCCATTTCGATACTTCTCTACTCGACTACTTGCTCATCTACAACGATGCTTTCATCCATGAGAAGATTTTCCGCATCAAGAACCACTAGTCGCTCCGAGGTGATTCCCTTGAGGTATTTCTTACGAATGTCCATAAGAGTGGGTAAAGATGACTGAATGTCGGTTGCCAAGATAAACCGGGCGCCAAGGACTTCGTCCACCAGAATGCTGAACGTCATTTTCCCCGACTGCAGTACGATAACTTTGTTACGTCCACCCAACTCCTTCTCCGGCACCTCGAAAAACTTCTTCAGGTCAATGACCGGCAGGATCTCCCCGCGCAGGGTAACAATGCCGCGAATAAAGCCAGGGGTGCAGGGCAGCGGTGTAATATCCTCAACCTCGGCAACCTGAATGACATAGCACGATTCGAGGGCGTAGCGTTCACAACCGAGAATAAATTCCACGATTTCAACGTCTTCATTCCGTACCTCTTGAGCCGATAACTCCTGAGCCAGGGCCAGTGCCCTCGCTTGCAAGATCTGCTGAATTTTTTCCTTGGAAGACACCTCAAGGCTGTCCACTGTTGCACGAGGAGAATGCGGGTTCTGCTCGAGCTGGGGAGAATTTCCGGAAGCCATTTTCCTTTTTTAAGACCCTAAGGTGCTAGTTGTCATGTGATGCTCTACTCTTTATTTCCGATGGAATCGCATATTCTTATAGAGGTAATGAAATGAGCGAGATCTCCGGCGGTCAGGCCGCCCGAGTCCGGGAGAATGTCGTTGGACGAATATCCATTCAACAGCGAGAGTGCATTGTCAAAATGACGTTTTGCTTCCCGGCTTTTGCCCTGCGTCAGACAGAGGCTACCCAAAGCAAAATGGGCAAGCACAAGATCAGGATCAAGGTATAGCGTATTCATCAAGCACCGCATTGCTTCCTTGGCCTGCCCCAGCTCCTGATGAATCGTTGCCAGGAGATAGTAAGCCGCAGGATTCAGTTTGTTGGCGGCAATTGCTTCCTCGCACTGCTTTACAGCCCTGGGGAGGTCGCCCCCATCGGCATGGCGACGGGCTTCGCGATAAAGCGTATTGGACCGCTCTTGATTCGCTGATTGGCCTGCAACCTCTTGCACGCTTGTTAATTGAGTGAAGGAGCTTGATGCAACCGGCAATATTTGCGGTTCCATGCTTTCGAGCGAAAGGGGTGTTTCCCAGCCCTGCAAGCGAGGGGACGGCGCTGAAGCTGAAGTTATCTTGTATGAGGCATCCGATGGCGGACCAACGGAGAAATAATCGCCATTTCCATGCACATCATGACTATCAATCTTCTGATAGAGGCCCGTTCCTGAAACGGTATGAAGCCGGAACTGCGGAAACGAAGCCCTAGACATTTCCACTGGGCTCACGATGAGCCATCCGTAGTCGACTAGAGATCGATAAAAGCCCTGTCCAATCCTTTTAACTGCCGGGGAACTGAAATACATCAGGACATTTCGGCAGAAGATGACGTCCACGGCGCGGGTGCCATTGGTCTGCGATGCGTACACATCCTCGACCAGATTCAGACGGGAGAACGTTACTCTTTTACGGATATGCGGCACTATCTCGAACAGGCCGTTTTTTTTCCGTTTAAAGTAACGCTCTTTAATCCAACCCGGGGTTCCCCGAAAAGCCCACTCTCTATATAGGCCCTCGGCTGCTCGATCCAGGAATACCGGGTTGATGTCTGTCGCAAGGATTGCCGCATTCCATTCCTCCCCGTGCTTCTCAAACAATCGATCAAGGAGTATGGCAATCGAATAGGGCTCTTCGCCCGTGCAACAGCCCGCACTCCAAATCCGCAGTTGGCGATTGCTTTCTTTGCATTTTCGTATCAGTTCCGGAAGAATACTTTGTTCAAGTACGTTCAAGCATTTCTGCTCCCGGAAGAAGTAGGTCTCTCCGACAGTAAGGCGGCAAGCAAGTATTTCGATCTGTCTGCGGGTCAGGGAAGTGGAAAGGAGATGACGGGCAGCTGTTTCGGTATCCGGCATGTCAAGCTCGGGTGCGGCAGCCGCGATTGCGCGCTCAAGGTCACCCCAGCGCTTTTGCGGATAATACAAGCCCATCTTCATCGCTATTAAATCACTTAGCTGCGAGACCAGCACATGAGGAAGGGTGATTTGCATGCCCTATGAGGTACTAAGTGCCAAATCCAAGGACTTTTCTTCTTCTAATGAAAGGAGGTCGCCCAGATTCTGGATAAGGACCAATCCATCCTGAAATTTGATGACTCCCTTTAAGTACTTCAGGGGAGGGAAGAATTCATCTGTTGGAACCACACATTGTTCCAGACATTCCGCAACTCCCATCACTGAATTTACCGCCAGCCCCACAAGACGGGTCGTCGTGTGGGCGAAAATCAGCCAGTCAGTCAGCAAAATTTCGCGCTTTGGAAGCTCGAACCGTTGCCGGATGTCGACGATAGGGACAACTTTGCCGCGAAGATTAACTATACCGAGTACAATTTCCGGCGCTCCCGGTAGTGGCGTTATATAAACCATGCGTGCGACGCTTTCCACCACATGCAAATGCAAGGAGTACCGCTGTTCATCCAGGAGAAAAATCAAATAATGATTTCCGGCCCTTACTGGGGTATCAAACTTCATGATTGATATAAATTGTTATAGTGATGGAGCGCCTCAGCGAGCACCATCTTCCCACCGAGTGGGAGTAAGGGAATAAGATGTCAGGACAGACAAAACCAGGTAGCTCTTCAGGACAGCCATAATCCGCGCCTGAAAGTTGAATTTTCGGTATTGTCCGCCCTTCTGTCGGGGGTACCCGGGTGACAAGCCGAGAAAACCCGAAAACCAGATTACATTGAATTATTCCGCTTTCACTCCCGGCTCTGCATTGCTGGAAACAGCATGTCCGGTTATTACTGCCAGCCTTTTTGACGAGATACTTGCTGTATTTATGTGGGTTAATAGACATATGAGACTACAGAACGCGTACTTTTGCACCTGTAAAATCTTACAGGTACAAATAGCTTTACCTCTTTTAACGCCAAAGCCATGATGTAAATGTCAGCCAATCTGCTGGCATCGAAAGCCAGCGAACAACGATTGACAGCACAAATAGCTATTTTTGTGCCACCTAATCTTTTGCAGCTATTGACTTCTCTCTTTTAAAGTCTTTCCTATTTTTCGTAAATTTGAATGGAATCAACGGTAATACCAACAGATTTTGGCAAGCTGGTTCTTGACGAAATGCCCGGCGGCGCAATTGTTACCACTGGCGACGGCGTTGTCGTTTATTGGAACAAGGGCGCGCAATCGATATTTGGCTATACGGTGGCGGAAGCCTTGCAGAGGAGGCTTACTGAACTCGTCGGCGCCCCTGATCATCGGCCCAAGATCAACCAGAGCCTGAGAAATACGCACGAGACAAGGGCTTCAGTGGACGAGATCTTGTGTCGTAAAAAAGACGGCTCGCTGCTCTATGTAAGCATGTCATGCAAAGTCCTGTCGCAGGATCAGCGCCAGGACGGCTACGTCCTGATCACAAGTACAAATATCACGCATATCAAAGCATTGCGCGATGCCAAGCTGATCAATACCAAATTCGGCAATTTGCTCGATTCAATACCAGATGGAATAGTCATAGTGAACTCGACAGGACGGATAGTCCTGGTCAACACGCAAACGGAGAAACTGTTCGGATATAGCGCGCACGAACTTTGCGGCCAGCCCGTGGAAATGCTGCTGCCCCCTCGCAAGCGCGGCCTCCATTCGGGAGAACGCGCAGCTTACTTTACCCACCCGCATAGCCGAACGCTCGTCGCTGATTGGGAGCTATACGGGTTTCGCAAGGACGGCACCGAATTTCCAGTGGAAATCAGCTTGAGTCCCATTGAAACGGATGAAGGCAGGTTTAGCATAAGTGCAATCCGCGATATCAGCGATCGAAAAAAAGCGGAGCAGAAATTTCGCGGACTGCTGGAAGCGGCACCCGATGCGATCGTTATTGTGAATCGGAATGGCGAAATCGTGCTGGTGAATTCTCAAACCGAAAAATTGTTTGACTACCAGCGAGAACAGTTGCTCGGTAAAAAGATGGAGATGCTTATTCCACCCCGTTACCGCTCAAAACATCCCGGGTTTCGGGAAGATTTTTTCCGTGCACCCCGCACGCGTCCCATGGGCATCGGACTCGAGCTCTATGGTCTGCGCCGCGATGGCACTGAATTTCCTGTTGAAATCAGTCTTAGTCCCCTTGAAACCGAAGAAGGAATCCTGGTCTCCAGCGCCATCCGCGATATCACCGAGCGCAAGCGTACCAAGGAAATCCAAACCCAACTCAGACGGGATCTCACTGAGCGTGAAATAGCGGAAAAGGCGCTTTTTGAAGAAAAGGAACTCCTGCGCGTTACATTGAGCTGTATTGGTGACGCCGTTATCACAACGGATACCGAAGGAAGCGTCACCTATCTGAATCCCGTTGCGGAAGCCATGGCCGGGTGTAGTTCCGATGACGCAAAGGGTTTGCCTCTTCAAGACGTATTTCAAATCATCCATGCAGAAACCAACGAGCTGGCATCCAGTCCGGCCGAAAGGGTTTTAAGGAACAAAGAGACCGTAAGCCTTAATTCGCATGCGCTGCTCATACGGCGAGACGGCCAAACCTTTCCGATCGAAGACTCGGCCGCGCCCATTCGGGACCAAAATGGTTCAATCATCGGCGTCGTGCTGGTATTCCGCGATGTCAGTCATGCACAGAAGATGGCAATGGAAATGCGCTATCAGGCGACGCACGACGCCTTGACAGGCCTGATCAACAGGCATGAATTCGAGCGGCGCCTGAAACAGGTCCTGGAGCGCGATAAAGGAGCGGACGAGCATACTCTGCTTTATCTTGATCTCGATCAATTCAAGATCGTAAACGACACTTGCGGTCACCTTGCAGGAGACGAGTTGCTGAAACAACTCACCAGCCTCCTGCAAGCAAAGTTGCGGAAGGATGATACTTTGGCGCGCCTGGGAGGAGATGAATTCGGCTTATTGCTTGAAAGATGTCCAAGGGGATCGGCATTTCGCGTGGCTGAAGTGCTGCGGCAAACCGTGCAGGAGTTCCGTTTCGTCTGGGAAGAGCGGATATTCTCGCTCGGAATAAGCATCGGGCTGGCTACTTTCTCCGGTGGCGAGCAAACTTTCTCGGACGTTTTACGCATGGCGGACACGGCTTGCTTTCTTGCCAAGGATAAGGGGCGTAACCGTGTTCAACTCTATGCTTCCGATGACAAGAACCTCGAGAAACGCCGTGGCGAGATGGGATGGGTGGAGCGCCTGCACAAAGCTCTCGACAAGCAGCGGTTCGTACTGTATTCACAGAAAATATTGCCCCTTTCCGCCCCTTCAAGCACTAGCCACTACGAGATACTGCTGCGAATGAAAGGAGAAAATGGCGAGCTGGTGCCTCCCATGGCCTTCATCCCGGCGGCGGAGCGCTACGGCCTCATGCCTCAACTCGACAGATGGGTAATCACCAATGCCTTTGCCCAATACGCTTCACATCCCTCACGGGGCATAAAAGACACCTGCACTATCAATCTCTCAGGCGCATCTATTTGCGATGAGCATTTATACGATTTCGTGGTGGATCAATTCAAGCAATCTCAGATCGATCCTGCCGGGATCTGTTTCGAGATCACGGAAACTGTGGCAATCGCAAACCTTACTCAGGCTGCCACATTGATTCGCAAGCTAAAGGAGCTCGGCTGCCGCTTCTCCCTCGACGACTTCGGCAGCGGAATGTCCTCCTTTACTTACCTCAAGCACTTGCTTGTAGACTATTTAAAAATCGATGGAGCATTCATCAAGGGCATGCTCAGTGATCCTATTGACCATGCTATGGTTGAGGCGATTAATCATATAGGCCATGTAATGAAAATCCAAACGATAGCGGAATGGGTAGAGGAAGAGTCTTTTCTTGAGGCGCTGCGAAAGATAGGTGTTGACTATGCCCAAGGGTATGCGATTGAAGAGCCGCGCCCAGCCATAACGCTTTGCCATTGACCCTTCCCTTCAACCCTGCGCCCAGCCCCAGTCGGGTAGAGCTCCATCGCTACGGGTCCTGAACGGCCCCCTTCTTAAACTCTCTGTTATTGCTCCCGAGCTTCTGCCGCCTTGAGACACTCTGGCAGCTAACCCAGGCTCGGAAAGGAAAAGAATGCATGCGGCGTTCCCATCCTCTCCCCCGATGGTTGTACTCAGGGAATTTATTTTCATTTCAGATTTCAAATTGCACTGGAGTATTGAAAAACGAGATCGAGATCTCACGACCGGGATTTAGGGATTTATATAGGGGCATCTTGAAATGAAAAGGGTTGTAGCGATGGCAGCGGCCTTGGGCATTATTATGGGTGCATATGCAGTGGAGAAAATCACGATACCTGCGCAGGCAACGGATTACGTTGTTCTAGGGATGGGGTGCTTCTGGGGTGCGGAGAAGCGCATGGGAGAAATTCCCGGGGTCGTCGATGTGGAAAGCGGTTATGCAGGCGGTGACCTTCCCGGCGCTGGTTACCAGGACATTTTGAATCATGAAAGAGCGCTTCGCACCGGCAAAACCACAGGACGCAATCATGCGGAAGTGGTCAAGGTGGTTTTCGATCCGAACAAGGTAACGCTGGAAACAGTGCTGGCCAAATTCTGGGAGAGCCATGATCCCACTCAGGGCAATCGCCAGGGGAACGATATCGGCAGTAATTATCGCAGTGCCATCTATTACCATGACGCGAACCAGAAGGCTATGGGACTGGCAACCCGGACTGCTTATCAGAAAGCACTCGATGCCGCGGGCTATGACAGAATCACCACCGAGATCCTGCCGCTCAAGAATTACATCACCGCTGAGGAATATCACCAGAACTATCTGAAAAAGAATCCCGATGGGTATTGCGGTTTGGGTGGTACCGGAGTGAAATACCCCCGGGCAGTCGGGAAAGTTGCACCGATGCAGGTACCCCCCATCTCTTCCGGGACTTCTTCGGCTTCGACATCGCCCAAAATGGGCATCGAGCCCCTGAAGAGCGACGATCTGAATCCTGTCCGGCAGCTGGTGGCGTTCGAGGCCGAGCATTGCGAATTTTGCGAGCGCTTCGAAAAAGACATAATGAGCCACTGGCAAGCGGAAGTGCCGATTGCCAGGACGTTGAACTCGAATCCGCCCAGCGGTTGGGCTCTGGAAAAACCCTTGTTCGCGGCACCCACCATCGTGCTGTTCAAGAACGGCCGGGAAGTTGCGCGCTATACGGGATACAACGGCGAGAAATCCAATTTCTGGAAATGGCTCGGCTTTCAACTGCTGTCGCCCGAGCAGCAGAAAATCGCCTTCAAGCGAGGTACCGAACCTCCTTTTACCGCATCCAATCTGGATGAAAAGCGTCCCGGAAGATTTGTCGACCCTGTCACCGGTGCCACCCTCTTTTACAGCAATAGCAAATTTGAAAGCGGAACGGGGTGGCCCAGTTTCTTTGAACCCGTGGAAGGCGCCGTTACCCTGCACGAAGACAACTCTCACGGCATGAAACGGATTGAAGTACGGAGCGCAAGCTCCGGCATTCATCTCGGCCATCTATTTCATGACGGACCGCCTCCGAGCCACAAGCGCTATTGCATCAATGGAAACGTCCTCAAATTCGTCGCGGACCGATGAATCCGACCGGGAACTTAACCAACCCCACACACCCGCCGATTGCCCCCTTTCACGATGAGAACATGCAACTCCTCGTCCTGGATGTCGCAGGTGATTCGGTAATCTCCGGCACGGTAGCGCCAGTAGCCGAAAAATTGAGAAGCAAGCAAGGGTTCGCCGAGGCAGCGCGCATCTTCCAGGAGTACGATGCGTCCGTTCAGGTATTTCAGAAGGCGCTGGCGCGCTTGGGGATCCATCTTGTCCAGATCCCGTTGGGCCGCCGGATTGAAACTAATCCTGTATGTCATACTTCCTCATGATGTCCTCGAGCGGAATCATCTTTTCGCCTTTGAGACGGGAAAGCATGACTACCCGGTCAGCTTCAAGCGCATCTTCCAGTGCCTCGATGCCGTTCCGCGCGAGTTCGATCAGATAATATTGCTTGTTATGACCGTATTCCTCCACGAGCCGGGTTAGCCGCTCGTCGATATCCGGACCGAGACGAACGGTGATCTCGTTGATTGCTTCGGGTTCAGTCCGGATGCTCATGCGGTCTTCTTCATTTCGTGCCGGGTCCTGGCGGTTGAATTTGAAAACGGCCGGGAGCGTGTCCCGATATTTGCGCAACGCGTCGAGTTCTTCCTTCATTTTATCCACCCTTTTATATTGAGCTGTCATTTGTCCTTCCCTTGTCCGGCGATCTTGATTTCCCCTGGCCCCATTTCATGATTTTCAGGAGCTATATATATTAAAAAAATAAAGAATGTTCGCGCAGTGGATAACTTATAAATTGACTGATATTTTTTACTTGTTGAAAGAAACGCGATGCATATTCCCGGATAACGTATTTGATATCCCGGATGATAGTGTAGTGCATCACCGGAAAGCCTGGGAGACAAAGCTCAGGTATTATTGTGTTGCGGGCAATATTGGAACTGCCTTTGTGTAAACAGAGGAGTTGGGCGGGGCCAGTTACAAGGCAGTATCCGTAAAGGGTTTTGAAAGAAGATTTCCTGAATGACTAGGCCAGGGTCGAACGGAAGTCAGGAAAGCTTATGCTTCTGTTGTGCAGCCCGGGAACCCCCTGAACCAGGAATAACCCTGCGGGAACCTTCGCTGGACGGAGCCTTATCCATTCATCAGGCGTCCATCAGATTTGGAGTAGCTGTCTGTCGTCTCATAGGAGATAGGAGACCCATTCACTTTCGTAATTCGCAATCCCCCAGACGTTCGCATACGGCGAGCAAGTCAATATCGGTGTGGCCCGTTTGATCAATGAAGGCAATTGCCATTTCTTCGCGGTAATCATAACCACCTCCTCCGGTCTTTCTGAATGCCAATCCGCCGGAGAATGAAGCTTCTTCATCTTTCATGAGTCCCACCCGTACAGCGGTTCTGGGTGACATATACCCATCCGCTGTGTAGAAAAAGACGCTGTGACGCAGGGCTGCGGCCAGTACCCATGCGACAATCACGGTACTCGATATCGCAACAGCAGTAGTGATAGCGGCTAGTTTCATTAAATAATTTTCTTCTGGCGAAGTAAAGCGACGGGCTGTAAACCTTCAAACGAGGAGTCATCCGGCTACTCATTGGCTCCAGCTTTACAACAAAAACCCCATTCCTATGAAAGCGAATGGGGTACCGCCAACCGTTACAATCTGGACCGTTCGGGAGTTACAGAAGGAGTCATTCCCCTTAGCGGTCTCAAGATCAGAGGAACGCTGCCGCCACCAGTGCTACCGTCATACCCATCAAATAGGAAACGGTAAGAAGTTTTCCCATTTTCATCGCCCTTTCTCCTTATGGTGAAAGACACGCCTATCATAGCTGTATTGTTAAGAATTTGTTATTTTTTTGTGATACTACTGTTAGGACACTTATTGATCAGCCAGGTTCCCTTCAAACAATTTCTTCTGAGATTCGGAAAGAATTGCTGACGAAGCTTGAGGCGGCGAACGATGTTCGCTGGAGTGATGGTAGCTGCGTAATGGTATGGCAATAGCACGCCGCGGGAAAAACTGTCAATGCACATGTCTCGCCTTCCTCTCCTCTATGACACTTATAGAAAACAGGACAAGCGGAATAGTTCCACTTCGCAGCTTCAAGTTCAGGTGGGACAGATACTATATTGGCAAAACCGGCTTGCTACCTGCCTCCTTGTTTTATTGACGCCTTGCATGACCCAGATGCCGCAATCGCTTTTAACCGCCGCTCGCAGTCATCGAGGCAATGCAATGCCTCCAAGCCCGGTTCCGTGTTGTATATCTTTTTCCGGGGAGACTATGGAACTGGGGCAGGAGCTCCTATCAGAGCAAAGATAAAGATTCCGGTTCGTTCCCGGTTCATTCGGTCCGCTCATGACCTATTCCGTCAGCTTCTTCCTCAATATCTCATTCACCTGCGCTGGATTCGCTTTGCCTCTGGCGGCCTTCATCACTTGGCCCATCAGGGCGTTGAAGGCCTTTTCCTTGCCTGCCTTGAATTCCTCTACCGATTTCGGGTTGGCGGCCAGCACTTCATGTACCAAATTCTCCAATGCGCTTGAATCGGATATCTGCCTCAGTCCTTGTGAATCGATAATCCGGTCTGCAAGGCCCTCATCCACTCCCTCGCTATTCCTCCATGAGATGCTCTCCGTACCTGCCTGCGCCCACATCTGTCTGAACACATCCTTGGCGATCTTTCCAGAAATGGTTCCATCCTTGATGCGCAGAAGAAGTTGCGCAAGCTGTGCAGGAGATAACGGACAAACATCGAACGACTTTCCTTCATTATTGAGATAAGCCGATACCTCTCCCATTACCCAGTTTGCGCACAGTTTAGGGTCGGAAGGAAGTTTTCCTACGACTGCCTCATAATATTCCGAGATATCACGGTCTCCGGTGAGCAAGAGCGCATCGTACATCGAAAGCCCATAGTCATGCTCGAACCGTGTCCGTATTTGTTGGGGCAGTTCAGGCAACCCTTTCTTCACTTCCTCGATCCAGTTCCCGGATATCTCGAGCGGCAGCAGATCCGGATCTGGAAAATAGCGGTAATCCTGGGCGTCTTCCTTGCTTCGCATTGCGCGCGTTTCACCCTTTTCCGGATCGAAGAGGCGCGTCTGTTGCTGTATGGACCCTCCGTCTTCGAGGATTTCGACCTGCCGCCTGACCTCGTAATCGATCGCCTTCTCGAGAAAACGGAACGAGTTGAGGTTCTTTATTTCACAGCGGGTACCGAGCTTGTCCGACCCCCGGGGACGCACAGACACGTTAGCATCGCAGCGAAAGGAACCCTCCTGCATGTTGCCATCGCAGATGCCGATCCAGCGGACGAGCGTATGCAATGTCTTTGCATATGCCACGGCTTCGGCGCTGCTGCGCATATCCGGTTCGGAAACGATCTCAAGCAGGGGTGTGCCGGCGCGATTGAGATCGATACCGCTCATGCCGTGAAAATCCTCGTGCAACGACTTGCCTGCATCCTCCTCCAGATGCGCCCGCACGAGGCGCACGGTTTTTTCCTGCTCTTTCCCATCCTGGACGACCTGAAGCTGGATGTGCCCCCCTTCGACCACCGGCAACTCGTATTGACTGATCTGATACCCCTTGGGCAGATCCGGATAAAAATAATTCTTGCGGGCAAAAATGGAAGGCGAATTGATTTTTGCTCCCACTGCCAGGCCAAACCTGATTGCACGCTCCACCGCGCCCCGATTCAATACCGGCAACACACCGGGCAGCGCAAGATCGACAGCGCAGGCCTCCGCATTGGGCGCGGCGCCAAAAGCGGTGGAAGCCCCGGAGAATATTTTGGACTCGGTCGAGAGCTGGGCATGAACCTCAAGACCGATAACGGTTTCCCATTGCATTTTAGAATACCCTTTTCTGATACGGATGCCTTATGAGGGATGAGTAGCGACTTGAACTAAGCGGCTCGCCACAACTGACCATCTGCTCTCTACTCCTTTGGCATTCGTGTATGCCAATCTGATTCAAGCTGATATTGATGGGCCACGTTCAGCATTTGCGCCTCGGCAAAATAATTGCCGATGATGTGCAATCCAACCGGTCTGTTTTTATGCCCGAAGCCAACCGGAATGGACATCGCGGGTAGGCCGGCCAGGTTAACCGCAATAGTGTAGGCATCGGATAAGTACATCTGAACCGGGTCGCTGCTTCTCTCTCCGAGGTCGAATGCCACTGTAGGAGAAGTGGGGCCCATGATGATGTCGCACTCCTTGAATGCCTCGGCGAAATCCTGTGCCATCAGGCGGCGCAGCTTCTGCGCCTGGATGTAGTACGCGTCATAATATCCATGCGACAGCACATAAGTGCCGATCAGGATGCGGCGTTTCACCTCTGAACCAAAGCCCTGCGCACGGGTTTTCCGATACATGTCGTTGAGATCCAGGTAATCGGGAGCACGATAACCGTAGCGTACGCCATCAAAGCGCGACAGGTTGCTCGAAGCTTCGGCGGGGGCAAGCACGTAATAAACCGGAACCGAAAGCTTCGTATTAGGCAGCGACACCTCCACCGTTTCGGCTCCCAGCTTGCGATACTGGCCAATGGCGGCTTCTACCGCGCGCGCCACGTCCTCGGCTATTTCCTTGACGAAATATTCCTTTGGCAGGCCAATGCGCAGACCGTCGAGCGGCTTTTCCAGGTCGCGTGTGTAATCTTCCGGTTCGCGCTCGAGACTGGTTGAATCGCGGGCATCGAACCCTGCCATGACGTTGAGCATCAGCCCCAGGTCTTCCGCTGATTTAGCCATCGGCCCACCCTGATCGAGGCTGGATGCGAAGGCGATCATGCCATAGCGCGATACCAGCCCGTATGTCGGCTTGAGGCCTGAAATGCCGCATAACGCCGCCGGTTGCCGGATCGAGCCACCGGTGTCCGTCCCGGTCGCCGCAGGCGCCATACGTGCTGCCACCGCGCAGGCGGAACCGCCGGAGCTTCCCCCTGGCACGGCTGCGGTATCCCAGGGATTTTTTACCGGCCCGTAAAAGGAGGTTTCATTGCTGGAACCCATGGCGAATTCGTCCATATTGGTTTTACCAATATTGACTGCGCCCACGGCATTGAAGCGCCCGATCACGTGGGCGTCATAGGGCGAGATGAAATTCGACAGCATTTTCGATCCGCAGGTAGTGAGCCAGCCCTTGGTACAGAAGATATCCTTTTGTGCAATGGGAACGCCGGTCAGGGGCTGCCCGCGCCCGGATCCGATCAAGATGTCCGCAGCCTGCGCCTGCGCGAGGCTCGTCCTTTCATCGAGAGTGATGAAGGCGTTGTATTCGGGATTAAGCGCTCGGGAACGCTTGAGAAATTCACTAGTCAACTCAACGCTGGAAATTTTCCTTGCGGCAAGCATCGCGGAAAGTTGCTTGAGGCTGGCATTCAACATGGCTGATGGCTGGTTTTCGCTGGATGAAGCAAAATGAAGCAAAACGTGAAAAGGCTCCTGGAAGGAGAATAGAAATTACAGGGGAGCCGTCCGCAGAGATCCTGCGTGGCGCTACTCGATAACGCTACTCGATGACTTTAGGCACCAGATAAAGTCCCGCTTCTACCTGGGGAGCTACCGACTGGAACAGCTCGCGCTGATCGATTTCCGTGGCGCCATCTGCTCGCAGACGCTGCATTACATCCTGCGCATGCGACATGGGGGTTATCGCCGATACATCCACTGCCTGCATCTGCTCGATGAGGCCAAATATGCCTGATAACTGGATCAACGCCTTGCGCGCCTCATCTTCGCTGATCTCGATGCGCGCCAGATTTGCAACACGTTTCACATCATCCAGAGACAGAGACATTTCCGGCTAAATCCTTTATAACCCTTATATTCAAATAGCTAATAGAGTATCATAGCCCGATTCTTTTCACCTGCTTTTAATTACTATCCTCCGCGACGGACTCCGTAAATCATGCTTAATTTTTTAAATAACAGTGTATTGAAGGGTTACTTTTCGACCGACATGGCGATAGATCTGGGGACGGCGAACACTCTGATCTACGTGCGCGGTCAAGGCATTGTCCTCAATGAACCCTCAGTGGTAGCGATACGCCAGGATGGGGGTCCCAACGGCAAGAAAATCATCCAGCAGGTAGGGCTGGCTGCCAAGCAGATGCTCGGGCGCACGCCCGGCAACATCACGGCCATCCGGCCAATGAAAGATGGCGTCATTGCGGATTTCACCGTTACGGAACAGATGCTGAAGCATTTCATCAGAAAGGTAAATCCTCCGCGGCTGTTTTCCGCCAACCCGCGGATTGTCATCTGCGTACCCTGCGGTTCGACTCAGGTCGAGCGCCGCGCCATTCGCGAAGCGGCTTATGGGGCGGGCGCCCGCAAGGTGGAATTGATCGAGGAGCCGGTGGCGGCTGCCATCGGCGCCAATCTGCCGGTCGATGAAGCCACCGGCTCCATGGTGGTCGATATAGGGGGCGGCACGACCGAAGTCGGTGTGATCTCGCTGGGCGGCGTCGTTTACTCGAGTTCGGTACGCGTCGGAGGAGACAAGTTTGACGAGGCCATCATCAACTACATACGCCGCAATTACGGGATGCTGATCGGTGAAGTAACCGCCGAATTGATCAAGAAGGAAATCGGCTCCGCATTTCCGGGATCGGAAGTACGCGAACTGGAAGTCAAGGGCCGTAACCTGGCAGAAGGTATTCCACGCAGCTTTACCATTTCGAGCAATGAAGTGCTTGAAGCGCTGACCGAGCCGTTGAACAACATCGTAAGCGCTGTCAAATCCGCACTGGAGCATACCGCGCCTGAACTCGGAGCCGATATCGCCGAAAAAGGCCTGGTGCTCACGGGCGGAGGCGCCCTGCTTCGCGACATCGACCGGCTGCTTATGGAAGAAACCGGACTTTCCGTCATCATCGCAGAAGACCCGCTTACTGCCGTCGTGCGTGGATCAGGGATTGCACTGGAAAATATGGATCACCTGGTTGGCATATTCGCCAGTGACTGATAACCTTTATAAATTGCGCTACTGCCAGCTCTCACTACCGCCTTCAATGCACCGCACCTTCCAGTCCCTGCAAATCGGGAACATAAAATCTCGCACATGATAGAAATCTCTCCCCGGTTTTTCAGGCACAGTCCCAGTTTACTGGCCCGGACGGCTTTTTTTGTCATGCTGTCATTGCTTCTTATGGCACTGGATAGCCGATCCAAGTATCTCGGCGGCGTGCGGGAAATCTTTTCCGTGATAGTTTATCCGCTGCAGAAATTGGCTCATATGCCCATGGCAATGTACGATGCCACAAGCGAACTCTTCCAGCATGGCGAGATAGCGGAGGAAAATGCACGTCTCAAGCAGCAGCATCTCGTTGACAAAGGCCAGCTCCTCCGGCTGCGTGCGCTGGAAGCCGAGAATACTCAGCTGCGCAAGCTCCTGAATACGACGCAGCGTATTGAAAACAAGGCAACAGTGGCGGAAATCCTGCGCGTGCCGCATGATCCATTCAATCGCAAGGTATTGCTTGACAAGGGCAGCATGGCCGGAATCGAGTCGGGGCAGGTCGTCGTGGATGATATGGGCGTGGTGGGACAGGTTACCCGCAATTACCCCCTGGCCTCGGAAGTGACTCTTCTCACGGACAGGGACCATTCCGTTCCCGTGCAAGTAGTACGCAACGGCCTGCGCTCGATCATATCAGGCACCGGCAGGGAAGGAGTTCTGGAGTTGAGGTATATGGCAATCAACACCGACATTCAGGAAGGGGACGTCCTGGTTACATCCGGGATAGATGGCATCTATCCCGCGGGGCTTCCCGTTGCTGCAGTATCCCAGATCGAGCGTAATCCCAATTATATCTTTGCGCGCATCATCTGCACGCCTGCTTCCGGTGTGAATCAGAATCGGCAGCTGTTAATCCTTTCCACGCGGGCGCCTCGTACCGGAACACCGGCAGAAGCGACCAAAACGAAGCCCCGCCCCCAGGAAGCGAGAAGACAGTGACGCTCGCTAATTCATCCAGGCACGAAATTCTGATGCCAGCCAAAAGCTGGTTCATCATGCTCAGCCTGATCGTGGCGCTACTCCTGAATCTCATACCCGTCACAGGCACCGCTCGGACGCTGCAGCCCGATTTTGTCGCGCTGGTGATGCTTTACTGGTATCTCAACGAACCCCAGCGTGTGGGCATTGGCATGGCATTCTGGATGGGTCTGCTCATGGATCTGAGCAATGCCAGTACCTTCGGGCAACACGCGCTCGGGTACAGCGTAATGGCGTTCATGGCACTGGTCTTCAACCGGCGCATGGGTATCTTCGAAGGATATAAACAAGCTCCCCAGATAGGACTGGTTCTGCTTTCAGGGCAGATCGTCACACTTCTTGCCGGGCTGTTTGCCGGTTCTCCTTTCCCCGGCTGGAACTTCTTTCTTGGCAGCATTGTCGGCATGTTACTGTGGCCGCTTCTCTCAGCCATATTGAGGGTGCCGCAGAAACCCTGGTCTGCTTCCGATGCAAGATGAATCACAGAATCGAGCTTCGAAGCTACTCGCGTGAGTTACACAATTTCCGCCTGCGGCTGGCGATAAGCGCCGGCTTCATGCTGCTGCTCTTCCTGCTGCTGTTCGCACGCTTCTTTTACCTGCAGGTTTCTCAGCGTGAGCATTATCACACGCTGGCGGAAGCAAATCGCATTTCCATTGCGCCGATCGTTCCCAACCGCGGCCTGATTTTTGACCGCAATGGCGTCGTGCTCGCTCATAATTATTCTGCCTATACACTCGAAATCGTTCCGAGCAGGATCGGAAATCTCGAGCGCCTCATCAATGAGCTGACGACGGTAGTGGAGATCTCCGCGCGTGACCGCAAGCGCTTCAAGAAATTGATGGAGGAGAACAGAAGATTCGAAAGCTTGCCTATTCGCACGCGATTATCGGACGTGGAGGTTGCCCGCTTCGCCGCCAACCGCTATCGCTTTCCGGGAGTGGAAATCAAGGCGCGGCCGTTCCGCCAGTATCCCAAAGGCGAGTTCGCCTCTCACGTGGTGGGTTACATAGGGCGCATCAATGACAAGGATCTGGAACGGCTGGAGGCTGACAGCGAACTCGCCAATTACCGCGGTTCCCAGCACATGGGAAAAATCGGCATCGAACAGAGCTATGAGAGGGAATTGCACGGCATCACCGGAATCGAGGAGATGGAAACCGACGCAGGCGGCCGTGCAATTCGCGTCATATCCCGCACACCGCCGATTGCGGGCAGGAATCTCAAGCTATCGCTCGATTTCAAATTGCAGGAAGTCGCGGAAAAGGCGTTTGGCAACCGGCGTGGCGCACTTGTCGCCATAGAACCGGCAACGGGAGACGTGCTCGCATTCGTGAGCAGACCGGGGTTCGATCCGAATCTTTTTGTAGACGGGATCGACACCGAGAATTGGGAATTGCTGAACAATTCCATCGATCGGCCGCTGAACAATCGGGCTTTGCGTGGCGTATACCCGCCCGGCTCGACGTTCAAACCCTTCATGGCTCTGGCTGGTCTGGAACTCAAGAAGCGTTGGCCGGGAAGCGCGATCAGCGATCCCGGCTACTTCAGCCTGCCCGGAAGCACTCACCGTTTTCGCGACTGGAAAGCCGGCGGTCACGGCCTCGTGGATCTCCACAAATCGCTGGTTATCTCTTGCGACACTTATTACTATTCGCTGGCTCATGACCTCGGGATCGATAATATCTACAATTTTACCAGTCAGTTCGGGTTGGGGAAAAAGACCGGGATCGATATCGAAGGCGAAGCCGCCGGCCTGTTGCCCTCTCAGGAGTGGAAAATGCAACGGCATAAACAGAACTGGTTTGCGGGCGATACGATTTCTGTGGGGATTGGCCAGGGTTATAATCTGACCACGCCGCTGCAACTGGCATTTGCAACCGCTGTGCTTGCCGGCAACGGCGCTGCGTTCCGTCCCCATCTCGTCAAGCAGGTCCTGGACAGTAACAACCGGATCGTACGGGAATTCGGCACAAGTCCGCTGTACCGGCTCAAACTCGATCCCGCCAATTTGAAGGCGGTACATAATGCGCTGGTCGATGTAACCCGTCCGGGCGGCACAGCCGCGGTCGCCGGTGCAGGGGCCGCTTATACCTTTGCCGGAAAAACGGGGACTGCACAGGTAGTGGGGGTAAAACAGGGGGAAAAGTATGAGGAAAGCAAGCTCGATGAACGGCATCGTGATCATGCGCTATTTATAAGCTATGCTCCCGCTGAAAACCCCAAAATTGCGCTGTCCGTTCTGGTGGAAAATGGCGGCCATGGCGGTTCGGCAGCGGCACCGATTGCCCGCGTGGTGATGGATTACTATCTGCTGGGTAAACTGCCTAAGGAAGCAGCTGCACAGCCTGTCGATCAGGTGGACGAAGAGGAGGATGAGGAGCACCAGCAGAACCGGGAGGACGGGCATGGCTAGACTTCCACACGCAGGGCACTACTTTACGCGCTACATCGATGGTCTTCTGCTTTGTGGAATTCTCCTGCTCATGGCAACGGGACTTATCACACTTTTCAGCGCAACGGATGCCAATAGTGCGCGCGTCACGAGTCAGGCGATTAATATGCTGGTCGCGCTCAGCGTGATGTGGCTGGTCGCCAACATTCCGTTGGAGCATATCATGCGGATCGCCTTACCGTTATACGTGGCGGGCCTTTTCCTGCTGCTCTGCGTCGCGCTGTTCGGAGAGGTCAACAATGGCGCGAGGCGCTGGCTGAACCTGGGTGTAACCCGCATCCAGCCCTCCGAACTGATGAAGATTGCCGTACCGCTGATGATGGCCTGGTACTTCGACAAGCACGAGACAACCTTGCGGCTGCGGGATTACGGTGTGGCCACCCTGCTGCTGCTGGCTCCGGTACTGTTGATCCTGCGCCAGCCTGATCTTGGAACCGCGCTGCTCATTGCCTCGAGCGGTTTTTATGTCCTGTTCTTTTCCGGGTTATCCTGGCGCATCATGGCGGCGGTGGCGATTGCAGGGGGAGCAAGCCTTCCGCTGCTCTGGTCCATGATGCATGATTATCAGCGCAAGCGCGTCATGACGCTTCTTGACCCGACGCAGGACGCGCTTGGCGCCGGCTACCATACCATTCAATCCACTATTGCCATCGGCTCCGGGGGGGTGCTGGGCAAGGGCTGGCAGCAAGGCACCCAAACCCATCTTGCGTTCCTCCCCGAGAGAAGCACTGATTTCATCTTCGCGGTATTCTCCGAAGAATTCGGTCTGCTCGGCAATTTGCTGCTGCTGCTGTTGTATCTGGCTCTCATCGCCCGTGGGATGGTGATTGCCGCCAACGCTTCCACCCAGTTTACCCGCCTCATCGCCGCTTCCATCACACTGACTTTCTTCACCTACATCTTCGTCAACATCGGGATGGTCATCGGCATTCTGCCCGTGGTAGGGGTGCCTTTGCCCCTGATCAGCTATGGCGGCACATCAATGGTGACAATGTTGCTGGGATTTGGTATTTTGATGAGTATCCAGACTCATCCGAAGCTTGTTAAGACGTGATACTTATGGATAAACTCCCTGCCTGCCTGTCCCTCATACCGTCAACTGCGCAGTCAAGAGGCCAGCCGGTTGCCAGGCGATGCGCCGCCTGGATGGCTGCACTGACTATTCCGGTTTTCCTCACCGGCTGCGGCACCTTTTTCAAGCTGGAGAAAAGCGAGGAAAAGAGTGTGAAGCCTTCACCGGTCTCCACTCTGTTCGGAGGCAAGAAAAAGGGAGGCGGTTATTACCTGGATGATGGTCCCGGCGACAATCCGCCAGCCGATCTCCATCTGATCCCTGATGCCGTGCCGCGGGAAGAACCCTTGCGCGCCTCCACCATGCGGCCTTATTCAGCTCTCGGAAAACGGTATAAACCGATGACGCGTCACGAGCGCTATAAAACGCGGGGAATGGCATCCTGGTATGGGCGCCGCTATCACGGGCAGAAGACCGCGTCGGGGGAAGTCTACGATATGTATGCCATGACGGCTGCACACCCTACCCTCCCCATTCCGAGCTACGCACGCGTGACAAGCGTGACGAGCGGAAAATCCGTGGTGGTGCGTGTCAATGACAGGGGGCCTTTCCTCTCCAATCGCCTCATTGATCTTTCCTATACCGCCGCATATAAACTGGATGTACTGGGTGGGGGCAGCGGTCTGGTCGAAGTGGAATCCATTGTGCCCGGAACGGGTAGTTTCACGCAGCTTGCCGCAGCTGCCTCTGCCGAGCGTCCAGGTTCAACATCCAGCCCCTCCAGGTTTCTCCCCGGCTCTCCCACCAATCTAAATGGGCAGGGAATCATAGCTGACCAATCGGTGACGGTCACTCCCCCTACCGATCCCGACTCCAATGAAGCGCAGCCGGGTCTGTTCCAGGCTTCTTTTGCGCCCGCAGTAGCTGATACGCCCCCCGGCCCCAGCCTTGCCGGCGAAGGCGCTCCTGTCTCATCTCCCGAAACGCCTGCTGCCGTTCCTGCGGGGATCTACCTGCAATTGGGAGCCTTCAATGCGTATGACAATGCGGATAATTTTGTCGTCCGCATGAGAAACGAATTACCATCGCTGATGACCAGCCTGGATATCGTTGCAAAGGATGGCCTGTTCAAGGTCCATGCGGGTCCTTACCCTGACCGTGCCTTGGCCAGAAAGGCTGCGGACAAAATCGCCGAAGCGCTGTCAATCAAGCCGGTGCTGCTGATGCGGTAGGCCGCACATCCTTTTCATCGCGAAGCCACACAAATCTGCTCCCCATCCGGCGGTTGCTTGGCAATCCAGCAGCCGCAGAAGGGTTTCCGATTTGAACTTTCCGCTTTAATTTTCCGCTTCAGATGGGCAGAATGGTATGTAAGCGTGTATTTTGCTCGGGCAATTCCTATTCACGGTTATGAGGGCGGAAAAAATGCAGATCAGGGATCAGGTTACGCCGGCAACGATTCTTGCAGAACTGGTCAGTCATGCACGGGCCCAGCCTGCGGATACTCAAGGCTTCTGTCACGTAAATTGCCAGGATCTATATGGCCGGTTTCATGCCAAAGCCGAACGTATCTTCGCCTCCTTCGACAAGTATATTCCTCTGACCTGGTACCTCTGGCGCGCAGGGGAGAGCGCAACGGACATCGCGATGAGATATTCGAGCGAATTTCTGTCAGGAGGTACAGACCGGTTTATCGGGATGCGCCTGATCTCCAGTGATGAATTGGCGGCGGGTGATAATCAGGCAACAAAAATAGGGGCCCAGATTCGCGAATTGCAGAAAGATTACGACGCACTGCTGGAAAGGTATTTCCTGCTGCTTTGTACCGACGATGAAAAGCAGCAGGAAAAAATTGAATCGATTATCGAGGCGCTGAAGGCGGATACCACCATCGTTACTGTTGTTCCACGCTATGCGTGGTCTTTTTTTGCCATGGAAGATGCGGTGATCGACGCGGTGGTGGACCGTTTGATATACCCGGATGATTATGTGCGGCGGCAAGCCCGGGAGCAAGTATCGGGACTCGACAGGAGGAGACTTGTCCTGCTGCTGTCATGCCTGATCCATGGGATCGAGGAGAACGGTTGTTTCACCGTTTCTGACGACTTTGTAATGCACAACGAACTCGTGCAGGAATTTGAAAAAGATAATCCGGAAGAACGCGGCTCCGTGGCGGAAGATGTCATCGCGATGGATGGAAGATTTTTCTTTCGCGAGGCAGATGTGAATGGGTTCGAAATCTATCAGGACAGCGTGTCCGCTGTTATAGCCCTGTATTATGACGCGAAGGTTCGGTACAGCCACACCGGGGATGAGGCCGTACACTATCTCTATACCCTCCTGGAACAAACAGGTGAAACAACCTGAGTGTTCGCTGGGCACTGCCGCCGGGATGCAACTGCAACTATATGGCTGAAAACCGGCTTTAGCCAATAGTCAGTTCAATAGATACTTCTTACTCCACCGTCACTGATTTCGCCAGGTTTCTCGGCTTATCCACATCCGTACCTTTTTGCAGCGCGACGTGATAGGCGAGAAGCTGCAGGGGGATGGTGTGGAGGATGGGGCTGAGCATTCCCGCATGTTCCGCCAGACGAATGATGTGTACGCCTTCGCTTTCCTGGATGTGGGAATCGGCATCGGCGAAAACGTAGAGCTCTCCCCCACGGGCACGTACTTCCTGCAGGTTTGACTTGAGTTTTTCCAGCAGTGCATCATTGGGAGCTATGGCGACGACGGGCATATCCTTATCCACCAGCGCAAGCGGACCGTGCTTCAGTTCCCCGGCAGCATAAGCTTCGGCATGGATATAGGAAATTTCCTTGAGCTTGAGCGCGCCCTCCAGCGCAATGGGATAGTGCATGCCGCGGCCAAGAAACAGGGCATGGCGTTTCTCGGCAAATCTTTCCGCCCAGGCTTTCACCTGCGGCTCCACCTGCAGGCTGTGCTGAAGCGCGACGGGCAGGTGGCGCAGCGCAGCAATCATCTGGCGCTCACTCTCACCCGACAGTTTGCCGTTCAATTTCGCCAGCGTCATGGTGAGCAGCATCAGCGCGGCAAGCTGTGTGGTGAACGCCTTGGTCGAGGCCACACCGATTTCCGGGCCAGCCCGGGTGAGAAAGCGTAAGTCCGTCTGGCGCACGAGCGCGCTTTCAGCCACATTGCAGATCCCCAGACTGTAACGATGCCCGAGTGATTTTGCATAACTCAGGGCGGCCAGGGTATCCGCTGTTTCTCCCGATTGGGAGATGCCCACGATCAGGGTATCTGCTCCAACCGCCGGATTACGGTAGCGATATTCGCTCGCGATCTCGACATTGCAGGGAATTCCGGCCACGGTTTCGAGCCAGTAGCGGGCGACGACGCCAGCGTGATAGCTGGTGCCACACGCCAGGATGAGGATACTTCTGGTATTTTTGAAGATGTTCTCCGCCTCGGTGCCAAACAGGCGCGGAGAGATGGATTGCGCATTGAGCACCATTTCCAGCGTGTTCGCCACGACGCCGGGTTGCTCGAATATCTCCTTCTGCATGAAGTGGGCATAAGGGCCCATCTCCACCGCTTCGTTTGTCAGCTCACTTTCCTGTACCGCACGTGCGACTTCTGCGCGGGCGCCATCGTAGCGGCAATTGACGATGCGGTAGCCGTCCTGGCGCAATTCGGCGACATCGCCCTCTTCCAGATAGATCATGCGCCGGGTAACCTGCAGCAAGGCGGAAGCATCCGACGCAGCGTAGATCCCGTTTTCGCCCAAGCCAAGCAGCAGTGGCGCTCCATTGCGGCAAACGATGAGGCGCTCCGGCCTTGCTTCCTCCATTACTGCAATTGCATACGCGCCCCGCAATTCGCCCACCGAACGGCATACCGCTTCGAATAAATCCGGGTTTTCCCTGAGATGAGACGAAATGAGATGAGCGATGACTTCCGTGTCGGTCTCGGAACTGAATTCGAACCCTGTCTTCTGCAAACGCTGCCGCAGCACTTCATGATTTTCGATAATGCCGTTATGCACCACCGCCACTTTTGGGGTCTCTCCGGAAAAATGAGGATGGGCATTGCGCTCGGATGGAGCGCCGTGGGTAGCCCAGCGGGTATGGGCAATACCCACGTCCCCGGTGAAGTGTTGCTCATCCGCAAGTTTGCTGAGTTCGGCGACTCGACCGGTGGTGCGCAACCGATGCAGGCGACCATTGTTCAGGGCAATGCCGGCTGAATCATATCCGCGGTATTCCAGTCGGCGCAGGCCTTCAATCAGAGTGGGGACGATATTGGTTTTTGCGACTGCACCGACGATTCCACACATCAAAAGACTCCTTTCTTACAGATACCAGCAATTGGCGCGGTTCAAGGATGGAAAAAGATGAAGGCTATGCTTAATTTTTGGGCTTCGGTTTTTTTACGGGGCGTTTCCAACCATCGATACTCAACTGCTTCGCTCGCGAAAGCGTCAACATATCAGGTGGCGTATCCCTGGTAATGGTCGAACCTGCACCGATCGTGGAACCGCGGGCAACTCTGACCGGTGCTATCAACTGGGTATCGGAGCCCACAAAGACATCATCCTCGATGATGGTCTGGTATTTGTTGGCGCCGTCATAATTGCAGGTAATCGTGCCTGCGCCGATGTTGACACTCCTGCCCACCACGGCATCTCCGATGTAACTCAGGTGGTTTGCCTTGCTGCCAGCCGCAAGGGCACTGTTCTTGACTTCGACGAAATTGCCGATGTGCACTTCATCCTCCAGTCGCGTGCCCGGCCGAATACGGGCGTAAGGACCGATACGACAATTTCGACCAATTTCCGCAGCCTCTATCAGGCTGAATGGCGCGATGACCGAATCCGCGGCTACCCGCACGTCTTTCAGTATGGTGTGAGCACCCACTTTTACGCCATCATCCAGTTGAACGTCCCCTTCAAATATGCAGTTGATATCGATCATAACATCTCTGCCGCAAGAAAGTTTACCGCGGATATCGATGCGCGCCGGATCAGCCAGCGCTACGCCCTGCTCCAGCAATTTATTGGCCTGCGCTGTCTGATAGATGCGTTCCAGTCCGGCGAGCTGAACCTTGCTGTTGACTCCCGTAGTTTCCCATACATAAGCGGGATTGGCTGTTGCTACCTTTACCCCATCCTTTACCGCCATCGCGACAATATCCGTCAGATAATACTCACCTTGCGCGTTGTTGTTTTCAAGCTTGCACAACCAGCCGTGAAGATAGCGATTCGGAACCGCCATGATGCCCGTATTGATTTCACCGATGCTGCGCTGGGATTCACTGGCGTCTTTCTCCTCGACAATAGCGGCGACTTCACCCGTTTCGCTATGCCGAACGATTCTACCGTAGCCCGCTGGATCAGGAAGTTCTACCGTCAGCAAACCTAATGTTTGCTTTCCCGCCATCGCGATCAGTTTTTTTAATGTTTCGACACTGGTCAGAGGCACGTCGCCATACAGAATAAGTGTAATGCCCTCTTTCTCGATATGAGGCAGCGCCTGCATCACTGCGTGACCCGTTCCGAGTTGTGGGATCTGTGGCACCCAGATAAGGCTTTCATCCGCTATTGTTTGCGGGACTGTTTCCCCCCCATGCCCGTAAATGACACAAGTTGTATGGGGCGCTAATGCGCGGGCGGTATCGAGCACGTGCACCAGGAGAGGCTTGCCTGCGAGGGGATGCAACACTTTCGGCAGCGCAGAGTACATGCGTTTTCCGAGACCGGCAGCAAGAACGACGATGTTCAGTTTGGACACATTCATGAAAATATCAGGACATGCGGGAACGTGTAATATTCAACCCGCAAAGGTAGATCAACTGCAGGAAGTTGAGGTTGAAGCGGATTTACAAATGGAAACCGGATTAATTTATCATATAGCGGGCACAAATCCAAATGAAGTGTCAAATTGGAACCGTGCCGTCAAGCGGCTCTGATTGAAGTATTTCCGCTCGGACCTTCCAGCAACGCAGCAATGAACGGGGGATACGAGACCACATACTCAAGCCCAGCTATAATTCGAAGCAGTGATACCGATGTCTTTACAGGCAGGCGGTTCAATTGAGCGTAAGCTTTTGACTGCTCGTCAGCTTGACTTCAGGAATTGATTTGCAGAATTGAAAAAGGGCGGAAATACCGCCCTTTTTCAATTCCAGTTCGAGTATCAGTGGCCGCGTTTCCGCAGTTTCTGAATAGCGGCCAATTGCGCAATCGCTTCACTCAATTCTGCCTGCGCTCGTGCGTAATCCAGAGTAGACGCTCGATCCCTCACCGCTTCTTCCGCATGCTTCTTGGCCTCGATGGCCTTTGCTTCATCGAGGTCGGCGCCTCGGACCGCGGTGTCAGCAAGGATAGTGACGATATCTGGCTGGATTTCAAGCATACCGCCGGAAACATAGACCAATTCCTCTTCTTTCAGCGGTGCCTTGATGCGTACTGATCCAGGTTTGATGCGCGTCAGCATGGGAGTGTGCTGTGGGTATATGCCCACCTCACCTCCTTCTGCGGGCGCAACCAGAAATTCAGCCGGACCGGAGTAAATGGATTCCTCCGCGCTGACGATATCAACGTGAAACACGCCCATTTTAGTTCCCATTCATCATTGAATCGGGATGACTGCTTTATCCAGCCACCCGATTCATCAACTCGATTATTGCAAGGTTTTGGCTTTTTCAACCGCCTCGTCTATCCCACCCACCATGTAAAATGCCTGCTCGGGCAGATGGTCATATTCTCCCGACACAATGCCCTTGAAGCCTTTGATGGTCTCTTTCAGAGGTACGTATTTTCCCGGTGCACCGGTAAACACTTCGGCCACGTTAAAGGGTTGTGAAAGGAACCGCTGGATTTTGCGCGCCCTTGCCACCGCCAGCTTATCTTCAGGAGAGAGTTCATCCATTCCGAGAATTGCGATGATATCGCGCAATTCCTTATAGCGTTGCAGGGTTTGCTGCACTGCCCGGGCAGTCGAGTAGTGCTCTTCGCCCACCACGAGAGGATCAAGCTGACGCGAGGTCGAGTCGAGAGGATCAACCGCTGGATAGATCCCCAGCGAAGCAATATCACGCGAAAGCACGACGGTAGCATCCAGGTGGCCGAAGGTTGTAGCAGGCGATGGATCGGTCAAATCGTCCGCAGGCACATATACCGCTTGAATGGAGGTAATGGAGCCCGACTTGGTGGAGGTAATGCGCTCCTGCAAACGGCCCATTTCCTCAGCCAATGTCGGCTGATAACCCACGGCGGATGGCATCCGGCCCAGCAACGCGGATACTTCCGTACCCGCCAGGGTGAAACGATAGATATTATCCACGAACAGCAACACGTCCCTGCCTTCGTCGCGGAAATGTTCCGCCATGGTCAGACCTGTAAGCGCCACCCGCAACCGGTTACCGGGAGGCTCATTCATCTGGCCGTATACCAGGGCAACCTTGTCGAGTACGTTGGAATCCTTCATTTCATGGTAGAAGTCATTCCCTTCCCGAGTACGCTCCCCCACGCCTGCAAATACGGAATATCCACTATGCTCGATGGCAATGTTGCGGATCAGCTCCATCATGTTCACGGTTTTGCCTACGCCAGCACCGCCGAACAATCCCACCTTGCCACCCTTGGCAAAGGGACAAACGAGATCGATAACCTTGATCCCTGTTTCCAGCAGCTCGGTGGACGCGGACAATTCGTCAAAAGCGGGGGCTTTCTGATGAATCGATCTGTTCTGCTCGGCGCCGATAGGTCCCATTTCGTCTATTGGCGTACCCAGGACATCCATGATCCGCCCCAGGGTCTTGGTGCCGACAGGAACACGGATCTGATCACCGGTGTTTGTTACCATCATGCCGCGCCGCAACCCCTCGGAGGAACCGAGCGCAATTGTGCGAACGACGCCGTCACCCAGCTGCTGCTGCACTTCGAGCGTAAGTTCCGACCCCTCAAGAACGAGCGCGTCATATACCTTGGGCATCTCTTCACGTGCAAACTCGACGTCGACCACCGCGCCGATACACTGAACAATTTTTCCCTGGTTCATATTGTTCCTCAAAAAATCAATTCAAATTATTCAAACGGCCGCCGCGCCACCGACAATTTCGGACAGCTCCTTGGTAATGGCAGCCTGCCGCGATTTGTTGTAAATCAGCGTCAGTTCGTTGATGACGTTGCCGGCATTGTCCGACGCGGCCTTCATCGCCACCATGCGCGCGGATTGCTCGGACGCAATATTTTCCGTCAATGCCTGGTAAATCAGCGCCTCGACGTATCGCACCATGATGTCATCAATGACGGGTTTGGCTTCGGGTTCATAAATGTAATCCCACACGCCACGCTGTCCGGTCGGTCTATCACTGGCTCTGAGACGTTCATCGGAAAGCGGAAGCAATTGCTCCATCACCGGTTCCTGTTTCATCGTGTTGATGAAGCGGGTATAAAAAAGATATACGCGGTCGAAACGATCCTGATTATAACCATCCAGCAATATCTTTATTGCTCCGATCAACCGCTCCAGATCCGGCGCATCCCCGAGACTCACGGCATGCGAGATGACATTGGCGCCCATACGGTTCATGAACCCCAATCCCTTGTTGCCGATACAGCATACCTCGATCTGTTCGCCTTCCGCTTCCCAGGCTTTCATTTTGCTTACCGCCATGCGCAGCACGTTTGTGTTGAGTCCACCGCACAAACCCTTGTCGGAGGTAACCACAATGATGCCTATGCGCTTTACCGTATCGCGTTCTATCAGGAACGGATGGCGGTATTCGGTGTAAGCACGGCTCATGTGGGCTGCGACGTTGCGAATCTTCTCGCCGTATGGCCTGGCTTTTTTCATGCGTTCCTGCGCCCGGCGCATCTTGGATGCAGCCACCATTTCCATCGCGCGCGTGATCTTCTGCGTGTTCTTTACGCTTTTGATCTTGTTGCGTATTTCCCTGCTGCCTGCCATCGGTCAGTATGTTCCGTTTTTCTTGAAATCCTGGATTGCCGCATCGAGTTCCTTCTCGGTTTCCGCATCCAGATCCTTGGTGGTCTCTATCTTGTCCAGAATTGCCCCATACTTGCTACGAATGAAACCTCTGAGTGCAGATTCAAAGGCCAACGCGCGGCTTACTTCCACATCATCCAGGTATCCTTTGTTGACGGCAAACAGGGTAAGCGCCATTTCGGATACGCTCAGGGTTGAGTACTGAGGCTGCTTCATCAGTTCCGTCACCATCTTGCCGCGCTCAAGCTGCTTGCGTGTCGCTTCATCGAGGTCGGAGGCGAACTGGGCAAATGCGGCAAGTTCCCGGTATTGCGCCAATGCGAGACGCACGCCGCCACCCAGTTTCTTGATGACTTTGGTCTGCGCGGCGCCCCCTACACGAGAGACTGAAATACCGGCGTTGATAGCTGGCCGGATACCTGCATTGAACAGGTCGGATTCCAGAAAAATCTGGCCATCAGTAATGGAGATAACGTTGGTGGGAACGAATGCAGTCACGTCACCCGCCTGGGTTTCGATCACAGGCAAGGCTGTCAGCGAACCCGTCTTGCCTTTGACTGCGCCATTCGTCTCTTTTTCCACATAGGCCGCGCTGACACGCGCTGCGCGTTCCAGCAGCCGCGAGTGCAAATAAAACACATCTCCAGGATAGGCTTCCCGGCCAGGAGGGCGGCGCAACAACAGGGAAATCTGCCGATAAGCCCATGCTTGCTTGGTCAAATCGTCATAAACAATCAGCGCGTCCCTGCCGGTATCGCGGAAATACTCGCCCATCGTGCAACCGGAATAAGGGGCGATAAACTGCATCGCGGCCGACTCCGAAGCGGTGGCAGCCACGACGATGGTATATTCCATCGCCCCATGCTCTTCCAGCTTCCGCACTACGTTACTGATCGACGACGCTTTCTGACCGATCGCAACGTAGATGCAAATCATGTTCTCACCCTTCTGGTTGATGATTGCATCCACAGCTACTGCCGTTTTTCCCGTTTGACGATCTCCAATGATCAGTTCACGCTGGCCGCGCCCGATGGGAACCATTGCGTCGATCGCCTTCAGCCCGGTCTGCACCGGCTGATTCACCGATTGACGCCACACCACGCCCGGTGCAATCTTTTCTATCGGCTCGGAGTGCTTGGTTGTTATCGGCCCCTTGCCGTCGATGGGCTGCCCCAGCGCGTTGACTACACGGCCGATCAGTTCCTCTCCTACCGGAACTTCCAGAATGCGGCCCGTGCACTTGACGGTATCGCCCTCGGTAATGTGCTCATACTCACCCAGAACAACCGCGCCCACTGAATCGCGCTCCAGATTGAGCGCAAGACCGAAGGTATTACCCGGGAACTCAAGCATTTCGCCCTGCATCACATCAGACAGTCCATGGATGCGCACGATGCCGTCGGTCACGGAAACCACCGTGCCTTGTGTCCGGACTTCGGCGGTTGCTTCAAGCCCTTCAATTCTGCTTTTGATCAGTTCACTGATCTCGGATGGATTTAAATGCATTTTTTCAGTTAACTCCTAGCTTTTAAGTGCAACAGCCATGGCTTCCAGTTTTCCTCGCACGGAGGCGTCAAGCACCTCATCGCCTATTTCGACTATCACGCCGCCTATCAAATCCGCGTCGACGCTCACTTTTGCCTCTATCTTGCGCTTGAACTTGGCCTCGAGATCAGTCACCAGATCCTTCAATTGAGCATCGCTCATGGCAAAAGCAGAAATAACTTTGGCATCCAGCACGCCTTCATGACGGGTCTTGAGTTGCTCATACAACTCATTTACCTCGGGCAAAATTTCAAGCCTGCCGTTTTCCGCCAGCAGTAAGATGAAATTGCGACCTTCTTCATTGAGCCTGTTCCCGCAAACGCTCAAAAAAAGCTCGCCCAGTTTTCGGGAAGATATCTTGGGGTTGCCGATCAATGAACGGACATTTTCGTCGGCCGCGACAGCGGCCGCCAACTGCAATGTGTCTGCCCAGCGGGCGAGATCATTCTGGTTTTTTGCAAGTTTGAAGACTGCCTCCGCATAAGGCCGGGCAATCGTGCGAGTTTCGGCCATCGGCTAGAGCTCCGCCTTGAGGGATGCAAGCAGTTCGGCGTGGGCTTTTTCATCCACCTCGCGCCGGAGGATCTTGGCAGCCCCCGCCAACGCCAGGCCCGCCACCTGCTGGCGCAAAACTTCCTTTGCGCGAAACACTTCCTGCTCCACCTCTGCCTTGGCACCCACAAGAATGCGGTCGCCCTCTTCTCTTGCGGCTACTTTGGCTTCATCCACGATCTCTGCGGCACGCTTTTCTGCCTGCGCGATGATATCGGATGCACGCTGCTTGGCCTCCCGGACGACGTCGCCTGAGCGTTGACTTGCCAGTTCCAGTTCGCGCTTGCCACGTTCGCCCGCAGCCAAACCTTCGGCGATCGTTTTCTGACGATTCTCGATTGCGCGCATCAATGGAGGCCACACAAACCTGACCGTGAACCAGATGAAGATGGCAAATGCCATTGCCTGGGAAATAAGCGTGAAGTTTATGTTCATGGCTAGCCTCTGGGAATGATACCGGGAGCAATCACTATTACTTGATTACGGCCAGCAACGGATTGCCGAACGCGAAAAGCATCGCGAGCCCCACACCGATAATGAATGACGCGTCGATCAGGCCGAGCAGCAGGAACACTTTTCCTTGCAGCGTCGGGATCATTTCCGGCTGACGCGCCGCACCTTCCAGGAAGCTGCTGCACATAATGCCGATACCGATACAGGCACCGGCCGCGCCGAGACCGATCATCAGGCCGATGCCGATGCCCGTGTATGCCTGAATCATGGCCAGGAATTGCAAATTCTCCATCTGGTTTTCCTCTCTAGTAGTAATTGAAATTGGTTAAGAACAGCAGCGCAGAATCAGTGTGACTCGTGCGCCATGGAAAGATAAACCACCGTCAGCATCATGAAGATGAATGCCTGCAATGTGACGATCAAGATATGGAAGATGGCCCACCCTGCATTCAGCAGCGTGCCGAAAAATGTCCCGGCAAGGCCGGTTGCAGCCCACATGCCGAGCAGCAGAAAAATGATTTCTCCTGCATAAATGTTCCCGTACAGCCGCAATGAATGCGAAAGCGGCTTGGAGACGTATTCAACCAGATTGAACAGGATATTGACCGGCCACAATAGAGGGTTCTTGCCGAAAGGGCTGCAGACCAGTTCGTGTATCCAGCCGCCCACGCCCTTGACTTTCATGTTGAAAAAGATCATCAGGAGCCACACGGAGAGCGCCAGCGCGAACGTCGTATTCACATCGGCAGTCGGGACGCTGCGCCAGTTGTGCAGCCCCACCAGCTCGTATACCTTCGCCATGATATCGATCGGCAGGAAATCCATGGCGTTCATCATGAGCACCCACACAAACACGGTGAGCGCAGCAGGCGCCACAAATGCATGCCGATCTCCGTGAAAAGTGCTTTTGACCTGATTATCGATGAATTCGATGGCAAGCTCCACGAATGCCTGGCGCTTGCTGGGGACGCCCGAAGTCGCACCGCGCACCACCCACCAGAGAAAACCGAGGCTGATGATACCGGTCAGCACCGCCATGACGAGCGTATCCACATGCAGCGTCCAGAATTCACCCTCACCGATCGAGCTCGTCAGATTGGTCAGGTGATGCGACATATAGGAAGTTGGGGTAAGTTCTGTGCCTGATGCCATTTATTTGCCTATCTCAACTGTTTATTGCTTTATTTGCGCAACCTTTGCATCATCCGTTACGAACAATGCCAGCCCGAAGATCAGAACCGTCAGTATGAAGGTCCCGATAAATCCGATCGCAACAACATCCTTGTAGAACGTCATCACGAGCCAGAGCAATGCGACTGTGAGGACTATCTTTACCGCTTCTGCTTTCAGGGCCGTGATCAATATGCCGCCCGCTGTGGAGCCGCGATACCTGGAGACAATTGCAGAAAACGCCGCTGCAGAAACAATGCTGACCACACCGCCCAGAAAAGCTGAGGCTGCGCCGTGGAATCCCCATAACAAACCCAGCGTTAGCACCATCGCCAGTGTGACAATCAGTTGCCAACGCATGACAACGCGTACCGGCTTGTTTCGTATCCAGGGCATTTGCTGAGCTTCGTCGGAAAGCGCCAGTCACAAAAACAGATGTTGAGAGTGACCTTGGCTCGTTGAACGTGTGTTCGTGGAAGACCTGATTTTAATTCAATTCCTTGGCCAGCACCGCTTGTTTCCTTCTTCCAGGCCTCCTGAATAATTAAATCCGGCTTGACCTATTTAAAACACGCGGATTCTAATCTGCTTGCGCACAACAGTCAATGGAAAGACCTCTTTTCATTCACGGAAACTCTGCAAAAAACTTAATATAGTGAAGACTTCACCCGAATACGAGCATCGAGAGGTGGAATGCGGTTAAAAGTGGAAACGCATTGAACCTCGACCGGTATTTACATTTCCTCCCACACTCATTACGAGAATGCATGAAACGAGAGTTTCCAGGGTCAGACAGGGATGGGAGGCAGAATGAGAAACATTTATTTCCGGATTTTCACGCTTGCGCTTGCTGCCGGATTTGCTTTCACTCCCTCCTCCTATGCGGGAGCGCCCGCCCCTGAAGCCGAGCCATATCTGATGCTCTATCTTGAATACCTGAGCAAAGAATGCAACGAAGGTACCAAAGACGCTCTTTAAGCCTCCTTATCCGGAGCTCGGTAAAATTCGACGAAAAAGCGGACAGGGCCTTGAGGTTCTACATTGTGGAGAACCTCAGGCACAACCACTCCAACCGTTTCTGCGGACAATTCCGTATCCACGTTCAACGTATCGACCCGGTAGCGAAGCTTTCCCGCTTCCACGATGATCTTCCCCCATACCCCGGTTTTGGTCGAGTGGTCTTTTCTCAATCCTGCCGGTACCGTTTCCTCAGTGAAGACCGCCGTCCGCTTGTAGGGAACAAAGTAGTCGGGTAATTCGAACTGATCGCAGCGGACACAGTTAAGCGCCTTTCCTATCATGCCTTCGCGCCCCTGCTTGGAAGTGACCCAGGGGCGATTGATAAACGGCGGATCATGCCGCACGTGCTGGGCGTGTCCGCAAGTCAGAATTGCGATTGGATCTCCCTCACTATCGGTATCAAATCCTGTAATGGGTCTTTCCATAGATTGAGCAAATGGCCGTAAGAAACTTGACTTATATGAACTTCTCAAAGAAGAGGGAATTCCCGGTCTTCCCTTCCGTTGCGCGGAAGCCGGCATTAACTTCGAGGATAAAGAAAAAACCAGGAGTCCCTATCCCTATATGATCAGGCGTTAAACTGTTTCTCCAGTTTTCAGCATATTTCGCGCCATCAGAAGGGCGAATCGCAGCGGGCGCCTATCCCAGGGAGTAAACCGAGGGAGCTGATGGAGGTCGCTTCCTTTTCTTGCTGCTCCATGGGCAGTCGAGACTGCCGCGTCAAACCCCAGCTTCTTTACCATCCGGACGTGATCGGGCAAATAGTCTCTCCCCGGCTTCCCATTCGGGTAGGCAAAAAACCGCACCGGAGCGCGAATAATGGCCTCCAGCATCTCTTTGCCGGTGGCAATGTCAGCACAAGCTGCTCTGCTCTCCATTTTTGCCAGGATGGGATGACTGGCGGTATGCCCACCTATTTCCATTCCTGCATTGTGCATCATTCTGACCTGCTCGGAGGTCATCATGAGATTGTCAGGCAGCATGACTGGAATTGACGCCGACATTGCCTCCACGGTCGATTGCCGTAATGCGGAGGGCAGATACTTGAGCTTGCCCAATAACTGGTGAATAGTTTGACGACGCTCGGAAACAGTTCCGATCGGAAACCTTCCCAAGCCCAGGCTATCAAGATCCACGGTGCTTCCCGGCGCACCCCGTATCAATTCTATCACGGTATCGTTGAACATCCGGCCTCCGTCGAGAAAACCGGTTGCCACGAAAAAAGTAGCAGGAATACCGCGTTTTTTCAGAATCGGCAAAGCGATTTCCGCATTATCGGCATAACCGTCATCGAAAGTGACACAGGCAGCACGTGGGGGCAGCGTTCCATTACGAAGGCCGCGAATCGCCTCCCCGAGAGATATGACCCTGAAACAGGCCGCAAGCTGCTCCATCTGCTGATCGAAGGACCGGGCATGACTCTCCTCCGGAAAAAGTGGATCCTGGCAGGGCAGCACCCGATGATAAATCAGTATGGACAGGCGGGCGCGCCGCCCCCCGGGGGAAAGCAGATGCAACATCGCACGGCTCGTCAACAGCGGCCAAAGTGGCACCTGATTTACCAGATTGTCCACGTGATCATATTCAGAAGTTCTCATGGAAGAAAAGCGGACACGAGCAGCAAGCAAACAAGGCAATGAACTCTTCGACCCCTATATCCTAGCTTGAATCCCCGGCTATCGGCTGCGACTGTGATGGACTCAACTGTCCAAGCTGGCGCGAAGAACCGGAGGTTTTTGCAGCGATTGCCGACATGGTTTTTTGCTTGAGTTCTTTTTCCACCAAGACACGCGTTGCAACCATTGCCCCCATGAGATAGTAGGGAACGTCAAAATAAAGAAGACTAAGGAAAGCACCTCCCGTAGCAAAACCGATGAACGATACCTGAATCATCGTCGCCAGATTGAAAGCCCACCTGTACTCGTCGAGCTTACTGGTGTTGCGTATGATCCATGACCCGGTTCGCCAGGTGAGCCACCCGAGCAGCAAGTAAAGCCCCAGCCCCACGAAACCGTGCTCACCGAGCGCCTGAAAATAAATGCTGTGGGCAGCATGTATATCCTCGGGATTGGGTGCGTAAGCGAAAAACAGCTCAGGACTTATAATGTCGAAACCACCCCCGGTGAGCGGCCGGTCCTTGGCCAGATTGTAGGCCATCCACCAGGCATTGAAACGGCCCTGAACCGACGCGTCCTCTTCATAAGTATTGATGCTGTCCATTCTTTGCATCCACTGCTCCGGCATATACGCAATCGCCGGGAGAATGGCGAGAATAACCAGTAGAGCGATGCGGCCCTTATGTTGACTTTTGAGCCAGAGAAATCCTCCCATTGCCGCAATGGCCAGCAGAGCGCCCCGTGAATAAGAACCCAGCGCGGCAAAGGCAGATAGCAGCATGGCCGCCGTCATGGCATGCTTCACCCAGGTTTTCCGGGAAATCATCTGCACATAATGCATGAGAGGAATGGTCATGATGAGCGCCAGGGCGATCTCATTATTTCCCTCGATGAAGGTGCTCTCGGGTCCCATGACGAGATCAACACCTCCTCCGAGCAGCGTAAAAACGCCCCCTTTGATGCCGTAATATCCCAGCGAGATAACTATTGTCCAGATGAGGAGTTGAATCTGCTTTTGTGTCCTGATCAGCATGATGACCACAAAACTCATCAGCATGATCTTCATGACCTTGTTCCACTGGATGTACGTTTCGTCGGGATAAATGGCAAATACGGTGCTCAGATTCATCCAGAGCACGAAGATTATGAAAGTCCAGGTAACCGGGGTTAGAGGGAGATTCTTTGGTTCTTTGGTAATCAAGAGGCTGGTTATCGTGACTCCGGCAATAATCGCGGCAAAGGGAAATGTGGTGGCGAATCCCCATCCCTGGGTATGCGGATTCATGACGCTTATCCACACCCACATCAACGCCCCCATGTACGGCTTTTTAAAGACGAAGGGCAGCCATCCGAAGACGATCAGGGTAACAAGGATATCCCTCATGTTCTTACCGCATCCTCTGAATTTTGTTTTGTCATAAAGGCACGAAAAAACCCTTTATCCGCAGTGCGGCGACCGCTTTATCCAGGGCGATTGTCATTCCTTGACAACATCGATGGACAAATGGGAAAGGTCCTTCGCATTATGATGACTGGCGCTTCCTCGCAACTGAGGCTTTCTCTTGAAAATGTCCCGCCGCTCCATGAATTCGATTACCTGTGCAACACAATCCTCCAGCTCCAGCTCGCCTGTCCGCACGATCAGCTCGGGAGTGGCAGGCGCCTCGTAGGGCGACGATATCCCGGTGAATTCCTTGACCTCACCCGTCCGAGCCCGTTTATAAAGTCCCTTCACATCGCGCTGCTCGCATACTGCGAGACTGGCCTCGCAAAAAATCTCGATGAAATCCCCGTGAGGAAAAATACTGCGCGCCTTTTGCCGATCAGCCCGAAAAGGTGAAATAAAAGCTGTCATGGCAATCACGCCCGACTCGACCAGAAGCCTCGCTGCCTCGCTTATGCGGCGAATATTCTCGGAACGGTCTTCCACCGAAAACCCCAGATCGGAGCATAAGCCCTGGCGCACATTATCCCCGTCAAGTACGAACGTGCGGCAGCCCAGCTGGTAAAGCTTTTCCTCCACCGCATGAGCCAACGTCGATTTGCCGGAACCGGAAAGCCCTGTAAACCAAAGGACCGCTGATCGGTGCACGTTCAACCTCTCCCGGTGCGCCCGAGTAATGGTGGCGTTGTGCCATACAGTATTGGTATTCATGTTCCGATCTCAGATTCCGATTTTTGGATAAACCGAATTATATCGACAGCCATCCGGATTTATATCTGGACCGAAGTACAAGATACAGAAGAGCAGAGCGTAATCGGTAACTTCCCACTGATCAGTTTGTCAAGATCCAGGATAAGAGGAAACCTTTGTTGATGAGGTCTTTGGAGTATTCGGTCGCATTCTGAACTGATTACGACAGAACGGCAAAAAAATGAAGCGGACACGAGTGTGTTCAAGTAATTATGGCAGCAAGCCGTTAGGTCTACAACTTCGAATTATCGGTTGCTTTCAACCCTTTCATTACCTGCCCGTTTCCTTGTCCTGGCCACCTTTCGAAGAAGAACGACAACATGGCATGGAATCCCATAAAATCCAGGTTTAACGTTCATTGGTCGTTCATCAGGCAAGGGTTTGCTGTTTCAAATAGTTTCGATAACGAACGTTTCATGCCGCAAATATATCCGGACCCTCACAGGAACAGCGATGAAAACAAGGGGAGATCGAGTGAAAGATAATACTGCATTGATCATCCTGGGAATGCACCGTAGCGGCACATCATTGTTAACGGGACTCCTGGGTCAGGTCGGGGTCAGGATGGGGCGCAGCCTATACGCCCCTCAAAAAGGCGTAAACGAAAAAGGCTTCTGGGAGCACGAGGATATCGTCGACACGCATGACGAACTGCTTCTGCACCTGCGTTCGCAATGGGATGACTTGTTGCCTCTGAAGGACAAGTGGTGGGAAGACGAGGCGGTTCAGCCGTATGTGGCCCGCCTTCAAAGCCTTGTGAAGCGTGATTTTTCGGAAGCCCCTGTCTGGGCGTTGAAGGATCCGCGAATGTGCCGATTGCTGCCCCTGTGGATGCCCATATTTAAGGCGCGCGGGATCAGGCCTGTTTTTATTTCCATGAACCGGAACCCTTTCGAAGTAATCGCCTCCTTGCAAAAACGCGACCGGTTTTCACGGGAAAAGGCCTTGGTCTTGTGGCTGAATCATACGTTATCCGCTGAATCCCATTCAAGAGGACAATCCCGCATTTTCATCGACTTCGATCAGGTGGTGACTGATCCGGTCAGGGTACTGCAAACAATAGAACGGGAAACCGGTATTGTCTTCCCTGTTTCCGTCAACCAGGCAAACGAGAAAATCGGAAGGTTTGTTTCTCCTGATCTCCGTCATCATAAAGCCGATAAAACGGATGCCGGAGCAACACGATACCAGGGACTTGAAGGGATGGCTCATGAACTGTACAGCGCCCTCAGTGAAAAAGCTGCTGAAAGCGGTGGCTCTCATAACGGGAATCTGGATGAGCGGATTGACAGCGTCGCCGCGGATTTCGCCTCCTACCAGAAAAAATGGAATCCGGAGCTGATTGAGCAGATCCGTTACCTCAACCAGGAGCATGCCGACTATCGGATCAAATTTTTCCGGATTTACCGATCATTGAGCTGGTTGCTGGCCAGACCTTTCTGGTTGATCGAAAAAATATTACGCAAGTACTGACCCTCACCACTTCGGCCGCCATCCGAGGAGGCCGGCAGGGACATAGGCAAGGGTTTTGAGATTGGCGGGATGGCTCAGCCAAGCCTTCCATAAGGCGTGCATGGCGGGCTTCAAGTTGTTGGATGCAAGATGTTTCAGTCCAAATTCCATCTGGTAGCGGGCGATGTTTTGCATGAACTGCTGTCTAGAAATGCATCGACCATCGCGGCTGCATAACCCCCATTTCTCAGCGGCATCTCGCAGCAGCACGGTCCGATAGTCGATCTCTCTGGTGAGGCGATTTCCTTGCTTAGGATGCTGGCGATATAGTGTAAGGCCTTTATTCAGCTTGATAACCGGATATTCCCGGGAAATGCGCAGCCAGAGGTCCCAGTCTTCGCTATAGGGAAGAGACTCATCGTAAGCGCCGCATTTATCGAATACCTCCGCGCGTATCAATGCAGCGCTGGTCAAAATCCAGCAATCGAGCAGAAGCAGATGATATATCCATCCCGAAAATTCCTCGTCTATCCCCCCCGGCATTTTTTCTATATTGAAGCTCTCCGGCTTGGGAAACACACCCTCTCCATCGGGATGCCACCAGACAAACGTACTGTAGACGAGACCTACCTCCGGATGCGAAAACATCTGCTCCAGCTGTAACGCCAGCTTCTCGGGAAACCAGTAGTCATCATGATCCATGAGGCAGACATAGCTTCCCGCCGCCTCCCGGATTCCGTAGTTGCGAGCTGCGCATACTCCGGAATTGGACTGCGATAGGAGCCGGACAGGAGTCCCATATGAAGTGACGATTTCCCGTGTACGATCAGTGGAACCATCGTCAACCACAATTAATTCCAGATCCGTGAATGTCTGGCTGAGAACGCTGTCAAGGGTTTCCGCGATATAAGCTTCGCAATTATAGGTCGGAATAATGATGGAAACAGTTGGCTTGGAGGCTGCCATGGGGAAGATTTTAAAAATAGTATATCCGGGAGATTTAACCTCGATACCGCTCTTTAAACGCTAAAATCGGATCTTGGCAGTCAACTCAGACGCAATAATCATTATAAATTATTAGATGTCCGGGGAGCCCTCCTTCCTTCTTGTATATCGTATATCCAGTATCAGGAAAATTACGGGAACGAGGACTGGCTGCGGTATTGACTATTGCACGGAACTCCTCTGACTGATCTGGAAATGAGCGGGACGAATATATCGATTTTCCAGCAATGGATGCTCAGGCCCTCCGGCAAAAATGGATTTGCCGTTTCTGCCGATGAGATAATATCTGAGGCTACCTGTGTCATTTCTGCGGAAGGCAATGGAGGCTTGCATATATGCTTGTGAAGCAGTTGCCATTCGTGGCAGGAGTTGGTCACGTCCACTTAACGATGAAATATCCTGGCAAAGTTTATGAAAGATAGCGCACTCCGGGTCGGCATCTATCAGGGTCCGGAGATTCCCCAAAGCTTCAAGGTTTATGCGGAGAACGTATGGAGACATTTGCCGAAGCAAGATATAGCCACCATTCCTTTCAAGGACAGGAAAGATCTGCCGAAATCGGCGGACGTGCTGTGGGATATCCGTTCCGGGGGAGGCAATCCCCCCCCTGATTTTCTCCTGGAACATCCTCTCCCCCCCCTGGTGGTGACGGTGCATGGTTTTGCTCCCCTTTCACTTAACGGATGGGAGTATTTTCGGACTCTGAAAGGTCTGATCATGTCGGGACAGTATGCCAAACACAAGCGCGAGCGATGGCGGGAAGTCCGGACCGCAGTGGGGAGTATCATCGCTGTTTCCGCATTTGTGAAAGATGAGGCGATTCGCTTTACCGGCGTTCCTGCTGACAGAATCCATGTATGCCATCACGGGGTCGATGGCAACGCCTTTACACCTGGCCCCGATACAGAATCGGAACCCTACTTCTTCCATGTTTCCAACGACGAGCCGCGCAAAAACGTAGGTGCGATTGTACGGGCGTTTCGACAGCTCCGCCGCCATTGCCGCGTTCAGCTTGTACTCAAGCTTCCGGAAGAAAGCGCGCGAAATTATGAAAAAATCGAGGGCATCCGGGTACTGAGTGGCTTTCTTACAACCGAGGAACTGGTTCACCTTTACCGTCACGCTCTCGCTTTCATTTTTCCGTCCCTCTACGAAGGTTTCGGCCTCCCCATTCTCGAGGCCATGGCCTGCGGTTGTCCGGTCATCACCTCCAATGTTTCCGCTTGTCGCGAAATAGCCGGAGAAGCAGCTCGCACCATCAATCCACGCAACGAAAGCGAGTTGTTGGAGGCAATGGAGATTCTTTACCGAAACCCGGAAGAAAGGCGAGCGCGCACCGCAATGGGTCTTCGCAGGGCGCTCGGTTTCTCATGGGAAGAAAGTGCAAAATGTCATGCCCGGGTTCTGTATATGACGGCAGACAGGAATGCGCCAGTAGCATCGCCTGATTGAATTGCAATGAACGAACCAGTACCTGGTTTATCGATGATGAGGTCTAAAGATTGAGAATGTCGAGAATTCAAGCCCGCTTGTTGCAGGCTATCGTGCGCCCTGCCTTGAAGACGAATCTTTTAAAGCATGCCGCATGGCGGGTGGTACTGAAGCTTCGAAATGAATTTGCTCACGCAGTTCCCCCCGTGGAACTGGAAACGACTTTCGACGAGAATATCCGGATCCTCACCTCCCTTTCCGACCACATCGAGTCCCAGGTATTCTGGCAAGGCTTTCAAGAAGCCGATGAGGGAGTAATCCTGCTTCTTAAACGCTTTTTGCCCTCTGATGGCAGCTTCATAGATGTGGGAGCAAATATAGGTACCTTTACGCTTGTGGCAGCTCATCGCGCTGTTAGAGGGCAAGTGCACGCTTTCGAACCAAGCGCGCATCATTTCGCCCGGCTGGCACATAATGTTGAGTTAAACGATTTCAAAAACGTAGCGCTCAACCGGAAAGGGCTTTATGACCAGCCTGGCGAAGCCGTCCTTTTTCTGCCTTCGCAGACGGGAGAAATGAATAACAGCGGGGCAGCCAGCCTTTATACATCCGCGCTTGAGGAGACGAGACAGGTTTCCGAGGCAGTTTCTTTAATCCGCCTGGATGACTATGTACGGGAGAAAAGCATAGGGCGCGTCGATATCATCAAGATCGACATCGAGGGAGCGGAACTGAAGGCTC